>JAYVKR010000151.1:0-11298 GCA_043768185.1 Flavobacterium sp. | reverse complement strand
TTTAATAAAACTCCAAATAATTCGTGTCATTTCATCGCCATCCAATTCTACTACTGGATTGGCTACTTTAATTTTTGCCATATTGTAAGGTTGTTGTTTTTTAATTAAAATTTCAAGTTTACAAATATAAAGAATTTGATAGATATTTTAATTATGCTTTTATACTTATTCAACTGATTTATGAAATTACTATTTTAAAGTTTAAAAAATGTGAATTTGATAATCAACAATGATTTGTTAAAATAAAAAAGTCTTTTCGAATAAACGAAAAGACTTAATTTATAATCAATAAAAACCGATTTAGTTTTTATATCTTCTTTCTTTAATTTTAGCTTTTTTACCAGTAAGTTCTCTAAAGTAGTAGATTCTTGCTCTTCTAACTTTACCTCTTTGGTTCACTTCAACTTTTTGCAAAGCTGGTAAGTTTACTGGAAATATTCTTTCTACTCCAATTGCACCAGACATTTTTCTAATTGTAAAAGTCTCAGTGTTTCCTGATCCTTTTCTTTGAATTACAACTCCTTTAAAAAACTGAGTTCTAGTTTTTTCACCTTCCTTAATTTCGTAAAATACTGTAATTGTATCTCCAGCTGCGAATTTTGGAAAATCTTTTTTAATAGCAATTTCTTCGTTAACGAATTTCATTAAATCTGCCATGATAATTTCTTTAATTATGGTTTTATATCAGAGCAACATTCACGGTTTTCGCCAGAGGTTAGTCTAAATTTGGGTGCAAATATAAGAATTAATTACCAATCAACAATTATTTAGTTGCATTTTTTATTGTCAAATTAATAATTTTAATTGCTCTATAATATCTTGATTATCAATAATAAAAGGTTTTTTATTTCTAATACTTTCATACAAACTATCAAAAAGAGCATTAAAATTTCCTTTTATTGATGGAATACTTTCAGTAATCATTTCATTATTTAAATTTATAAAAGTTAATTTTCCTTCTTTATATGGTTTTTCATTGCCAAAATTTATATCCGAAGGCAATAAACCTTCAACCAATTGATTTTCTTGTTCATCGCAAAAATCTTTCACAAAACTTCCTTTGGTTCCATGAACAACAATCCCAGCTTGAGCATTTGCAACTAGCATACTTGTAGTAATAAATACATTAATTTTTTCTTTAAAAATTAAATGCATAAAAGCAAAATCATCTACTTGTGAATTTTCTCTATACTTATTTTTATAGGAATAATGAGAAGTAGGTTTTCCAAAAATTGAAATGGCTTGATCAACTAAATGCGAACCTAAATCATACCAAATTCCGCTACTTGGCAACTTATTTTCTTTAAATGATTTTATTCCAATTGTTGGTCTAAATCTATCAAATCGCAAATGCATTTCTATAATTTCTCCTAGTTTTCCGCTTTCAATAACATTTTTAGTTGCCATAATATCACTACTAAATCGTCTGTTTTGATAAACAAAAACTTTTTTATTTACATTTTTAGCCAAATCTAATAGTTCAATAAATTCTTCTGGAGTTGTTGTTGCAGGTTTTTCAATTAAAACATGTTTGTTTGCTTTTAAAGCCAATTTCGCATAGTCAAAATGTGTATTATTTGGCGTATTTACTACTACAAGTTCTATTTTTTCATTAGATAACATCTTAGAAACATCTTGATAACTTTTTACATTTGGATAATCGTGAATTGCTTTCTGCTCATTTCGTTCTAAAACGGCATAAAATTCAAAACCTTTATTAGTTAGTAAAAACGGAGCATGAAAAACTTTTCCAGACATTCCGTAAGCCAATAATGCAGTTATAATTGGTTTTTTCATTTTATAATTCGTGAGAATTCGTGAAATTCGTGTAAAAATTACTCTTCTAGTAAATCTGGACGACGATTTTTAGTATGTTCATACGCCATATCTTCACGCCATTTATCAATTTTGGCAAAATGTCCGCTAGTTAAAACCTCTGGAACTTTCCAACCTTTGTAATCTGCTGGTCTTGTGTAAATTGGACCCGAAAGTAATCCATCTTGAAAACTATCTGTCAATGCTGATGTTTCATCACTCAAAACACCAGGAATTAATCTAATTAATGCATCAGACAATACCAAAGCACCAAGTTCACCACCAGAAAGCACATAATCGCCAATAGAAATTTCTTTTGTAATAAATTGATCTCTAACACGTTGGTCAACACCTTTATAATGTCCACACAAAATAATTATATTCTCTAACATCGACATTGTGTTTGCCATTTTTTGATTCAGCGTTTCACCATCTGGCGTCATATAAATCACTTCGTCATATGTTCTTTCACTTTTTAAA
This sequence comes from Flavobacterium sp., assembly GCA_043768185.1. Classification (GTDB taxonomy): domain Bacteria; phylum Bacteroidota; class Bacteroidia; order Flavobacteriales; family Flavobacteriaceae; genus Flavobacterium. The sequence goes on along the minus strand of JAYVKR010000151.1, from coordinate 9,003 downwards.
TGCGCAATACAATCATCTATAGGTTGAATATTCATAACCATTCCTGCGCCACCACCAAACGGATAATCGTCAACACTTTTTTGTTTATTAGTAGTATAATCTCTCAAATTATGAAAATAAACTTCTACCAAACCTTTGTCAATGGCGCGTTTCATAATCGATGCCTCAAACGGACTTCGTAATAAATCTGGCAAAACGGTAATAATATCTATTCGCATATTTTTAATATCTAAAATGCAAAGTTACAATGTTTTTAAGATTTATTTTTAGCTATTTCTATTTGTACCATAGCAATTAAAAAATCCTAATTGAAAAAGATATTAAAAAAATCAATATTCAAATGTAAATTTGTAAATTTGGACTATGGATAAAAAGAAAATTATCGAACAAGAATTTATAATTGATATTTTGACTAATTCAATTTTGAATAGAACTTCTGGAGATAGTTTTCAAACAGAAATTTCTTTGCTTACTAAAGCCGATTTAAAGAATGTAACAAAAAAAAATGGTTGGAATTTTTCTTGGAAAACAGAATTTGATGACATAAAAAAAGAAGTTTATAAATTAACAATTGAAGGAAATCCAACAATTATTCAAGGATTATTGAGTTTAACAATTGAGTTTGACCCTATTTATATGGATTTACTTGAAAGTTCACCTTTTAATATTGGAAAAGATAAAGTTTACGATGGAGTTGCAGGAAATTTAGTTGCTTATGCTTGCAAACTTTCTTTCCAAAAAGGATTTGAAGGTTTTGTGGGTTTTACTTCAAAAACCAATCTTATAAAACATTATGAAAAAACTTTGGGCGCATATCATTTTAAAAATCAAAGAATGATAATTGAAACTGAATCTGCAAAATTTTTAGTAGAAAAATATTTTAAAAATTAAAGTTATGGGATTAATTAAAGAACCATTAGGAATTGATTTTATTATTCAAAGCGAACCATTAACAGACTTGGAACGAAAAGAAATTAGTAAATATATAAAAGCCAAAAAAGAGCAAAACAAAAAAGTTATTACTCAAAAAACTGTAAATAGGAAATCAAAAGTATCTGAAAAAACAAAATAAAAGTTAAATAGTTTTTTGGAAATGTACTTTTAATTTTAATTGCTCATTAATTTACTTTATAGAAGCAAGAATAGAATAAACCATCGGAATTTTATTTCCTAAATGTTTGATTCTAAATTTTCCAGTTTCAAACTCTTCGGTTTCATTAAAACAATTGTATGGCGAAAAGTTATATTCGTTAAAAGTGTTTAATTCTAAACCATTTAAAAGTAAGGCATTTAAAATTTCAGAAATTGGATGATTCCAAGTAATTGTTTGCGCTTCAATATCAGAATATCTATCGGCATACGTTCCTGTTTCGTCTTCAATAATAGGTGCTACATTAAAATAATTATAAAAAACGGCTTTAAAATCATTGTCAAACATCCAAACTACAGGATGAAAATCTGCCATTATAAATTTTCCATTTGGCTTTAAAAAATGCGAAATTACTTTCGCCCATTTGTCTAAATCTGGTAGCCAACCAATTGTACCATAACTTGTAAAAACAATATCAAATTTTTCGTTTAAAAATTGTGGTGTATCATAAACATCACAACATATAAAAGTGGCATCGATATTTAATTTATCTGCTTGTTCTTTAGCTCTTTCAATGGCTTTATTAGAAAAATCAATTCCTGTAACTTTTGCGCCAAGTCGTGCTAACGACAATGTATCTTGACCAAAATGACATTGCAAATGCAAAATATTCTTGTTAGAAATGTCTCCCAGTAATTCTAACTCGATAATATTTAATGTTGATTTTCCGTTAAGAAATGCTACATTATCATAAAAATCTGATGCAATATGAACATCGGTTTTGTTGTTCCAAGTTTGTTGATTTATCTTTTTGTAATCAGGTATGTTTTCCATTTTAATGTATATAATTTTAATTAAAACTTCTTTTTATGAATATTTCTGTTTTTGAAATAATAAAATACAATTCTTTCACATAAATATATAGGATAAAAATAGTAATTTTGCACCACAAATAAAAAAACCTACTATGGAAAATGGAATATATGCTAAATTTAACACCACACAAGGTGCAATTTTAGTAAAGTTAACTCACAATTTAACGCCAGGAACTGTTGGAAACTTCGTGGCATTGGCAGAAGGAAATCTAGAAAATAAAGCGCGACCACAAGGTAATCCTTATTATGATGGATTAAAATTTCATAGAGTTATTCCCGATTTTATGATTCAAGGTGGTTGTCCTCAAGGTCAAGGAACTGGTGGTCCAGGTTACAGTTTTGACGATGAGTTTCATCCAAGTTTGAAACACAACAAACCAGGAATTTTGGCTATGGCAAATTCTGGTCCAGCTTCTAACGGTTCTCAATTTTATATTACACATGTTCCAACTTCTTGGTTAGATAATAAACATACTGTTTTTGGAGAAGTTATTGATGGTCAAGATGTTGTTGATGCTGTTGCTCAAGGCGATGTTTTAGAAACATTAGAAATTGTTAGAGTAGGAGAAGAGGCACAAAAATGGAATGCTGTTGAAGCTTTTAGAACATTTGAAGGAAATCGTCAAAAAAAAATCGAAGACGCTAAAAAATTAGGCGAAGCTAAAATGGAAGAATTAGCAGCAGGATTTGATAAAACAGAAAGTGGATTACGTTATAAAATGATTCAAAAAGGTACTGGAAAAAATGCAGAAAACGGAAAAACGGTTGCTGTACATTATGAAGGTTCTTTAGAAACAGGAAAAGTATTTGATTCATCTTATCCAAGAAAAAAACCAATCGAATTTAAACTAGGTCAAGGTCAAGTAATTGAAGGTTGGGATGAAGGTATTGCGCTTTTACAAGTTGGCGATAAAGCTCGATTTGTAATTCCGTCACACTTAGCTTATGGTGAAAGTGGTGCTGGTGGCGTTATTCCTCCAAACGCTACTTTGATTTTTGATGTTGAGTTAATGGATGTGAAATAAGTAGAGAACACATTTTTTGCATAAAATGTTGTGAATCAAGTATTCACTTGCTTCGGAATCTTTTGAAATAAAAAGTAAATTTTAAATAAATTAATTTTGAATTTATCCCAAAAGCGAAAGTTTTTGGGATATTTTTTATATTTACAATCAATTCAACACAACTATGAAATTCAATATTTTTTTTCTTACAATTTTAATTTTAGTAATTAGTTCTTGCAATAGCTTAAAATCTAGTAAATCTAAAAACATTGATGAACCTATAGAAATTGAAGAAATGGCAGTTATCATAGATCTTTATGATGTTGTAAATAAAAATAAAATTTCTCAAGACAAGTTACTAACTTCAATGGTAATGTTAACGCAACAACAACAATTGGGCAAAGATTTATATGAAAATAAATGCGCCAATTGCCATAATCTATATGATACAAAAACTTTTTCTGCAGAACAATGGAAACCTATTCTTTTAAGAATGCAATTAGAAGCAAATATTGAAGATGTTGATAGAGAAAATATATTTGCTTATGTTACAATGCAATAAAAAATCGCCTTTGAATTAATAAAGACGACTATCTATTAATTGTAATTTATAATTTCTAAACAGTAAATCCATCAGGTAAAACTGCACCTTTTTTTACTACAATTATTCCATCTTTTACAGTAAATAAAGGAGTATTTGAATCTGTTAAATGATTTCCACCATTAAGTTTAACATCATTTCCTATTCTACAATTTTTATCTACAATAGTATTATTTATAAAACAACGTTCTCCAATTCCGATATTAATTATATGATGCGAATAATTATTACTTAATTCTTCAATGTTTTGATAAAAATCGTTACCCATTAAATAAGAGTTAGTTATGATAGAATCTTTGCCAATTCTACTTCTAATTCCTATTACAGAATGTTCAATTTTAGTTCCATTTATAATACAACCTTCTGCAATAACCGATTTATCAAAGCTTGAATTTCCTGTAATTTTAGATGGTGGTAAAACTCTGGCACGTGTATAAATTTTACTTGAATTATCAAATAAATTAAACTTCGGAATTTCATCTGTCAAACCTAAATTAGCTTCGAAAAACGAATCAATATTTCCAATATCTGTCCAATATCCTTCGTATTGATAACTCAATATTTTTTGCTTTCCTATGGCTTGCGGAATAATTTCTTTTCCAAAATCTTTTGTATCTGGATTAGACATTAACTCGACTAATAATTCTCTGTTAAAAATATAAATTCCCATTGAAGCCAAGTAATGTTTGCCTTCATTTTTAGATTCTTCGCTTACTTCTGATGTCCAATTTGGCAATAAATCTGCATTTGGTTTTTCTATAAACGACGTTATAAAATTTTCAGAATCGGTTTTTAAAATTCCAAATTCTGGTGCTTCTTTAGCATTTACAGGCAACGTTGCAATAGAAATTGTTGCGCCACTTTTTTCGTGTGCAGCAATCATTTCGTTAAAATTCATTTGATATAATTGATCGCCAGATAAAATCAGTGCATAATCAAATTCGTGATTCATAAAATGATTCATACATTGTCGCACTGCATCGGCTGTTCCTTGAAACCAAGTTGGGTTATCTGGAGTTTGTTCTGCCGCCAAAATATCAACAAAAGCAGTACTAAAATGACTAAAATGGTAGGTATTTTTAATATGTTGATTTAGCGAAGCCGAATTAAATTGCGTCAATACAAACATCCTTTTTATATCAGAATTGATACAATTAGAAATAGGAATATCTACCAAACGATACTTTCCAGCAATGGGAACAGCAGGTTTAGAACGACTTTCTGTTAATGGTGCTAATCTCGAACCTTGTCCGCCACCAAGAATTATGGCTAATGTTGTTTTGTTCATAATTTAATTCATTAAAGAGTTGTAAACAGCACTATATTCTTGCGCAACTACATTCCAAGAATGGTCAATTTGCATAGCTGTTTTAATAGTATTTTGAAATTTTTGTTTGTCTAAAAATAAGTCAATGGCTCTTGTTACAGAATGATTAATGTCATACAAAGTTACATTATCGTGGCAAATTCCAAATCCGCCATCGCCAATATCTACCACAGTATCTTTTAATCCGCCAGTTCGTCTCACAATTGGAATTGTTCCGTAACGCAAGGCATACATTTGGTTTAATCCGCAAGGTTCCACTCGTGATGGCATTAGTAAAAAATCGGCTCCAGCATAAATAATATGTGCCAGTTTTTCGTTGTAACCTATGTAACAATTGTAGTTTCCAACGTATTTCGATTTTAAATTTTCAAATTCTTTTTCTACAGTTGTATCGCCAGAACCTAAAATTAAAACATTTATTTGATTCGGATTTCTATACAAAATTATATCGCTTAACTCTGGCAACAATTCTGCTCCTTTCTCGTGAACCAATCTTCCTATAAATGTAAAAAGTGGTTTTGTGATGTCTAAATTAAACTGGTCACAAAGAAATTTTTTATTGGCTAATTTTCCTTTTTCAAATGCTGATAATTTATAATTAGCTACTAACATTTCATCAGATTCAGGATTCCAAACTTGTGTGTCAATTCCGTTTAATATTCCAATAGATTTAGGTCTTTCAAATTGTAATAAATTTTCCAATCCATTTGCTTTATGGCTAATTTCTTCTAAATAACTTGGCGAAACAGTTGTAATTTTCCAAGCACATTTTATGGCTGATGCTAATGGATTTATGATATCGTTCCATTCTAAAAATCCAATTTTAGAACTATGAAATTCTGGTAAATAATGTATTTTATCAAACGAGAACCAACCTTGATATTGACCGTTGTGAATGGTTAAAACTGTTGGAATTGATTTTAGCTGCTCATATTTATAACAATTTTGCACCATAAACGGAATCAATCCGGTATGATGATCGTGGCAATGAAGAATGTCTGGAACTTGATTGGTTTCTATTAGCCAATTTAAAAATGCAATTTGAAAAGCTGTAAATCGTTCTGTATCATCTTGATACGAATAAATATTTGGTCTATCAAACAATTGTGGAATGGCAACTAGATACAATTCGAAACCCAATTTATTAGTTCTTTCTTTTAAAATAGAATAATTAAATTCAAACAAACCCATTTTAAAACTACTTTGATGAACTGATTCAAATTGATTTTCGTTGGAAAATTTATTGTCATAACCAGGAATAACAACTTTAGCAGTTTGACCAGCTTGGTTTAAATATTTGGGTAAAGCACCAACAACATCAGCCAATCCGCCAACTTTTGCAACAGGAAAACATTCGGCACTTATGTGAAAAATTGTCATTTAAACTAAGATTTTTAATTTGAAGAAAAAAAGAATTATTCTTAATTGGTTTTTAGCCAAATTACAAAAAAAAAGTTGTTTTATTATTTTTAGTAAGAATATTTTATAATTTAGTAAAAATTAATTAATTCAATGTAATGAGAACACTAAATCAATGGTTTGATGAATATGCTGTAAGTCATCAAAATCCTAAAAACAAGGCAATTCATTACCTATGTGTTCCAGCAATCTTTTTTTCAATTATTGGTTTGTTAATGAGTATTCCAAGTCTATTTTTAAGCAATATATTTTCATTTAATATGCCAATTTTAGAAAACTGGGCAGTTGTGTTTTTACTTTTTGCATTAGTATTTTATATTAGATTATCTGTTGTTATGGCAATTAAAATTGCTTTATTTTCAGTTTTTTGTTTACTTTTAAATTATTACGTTTCTACTTTAATTCCTTTATGGATTTTTTCTTTAATAATTTTTGCAATAGCGTGGATTGGACAATTTTACGGACACCAAATTGAAGGTAAAAAACCATCTTTCCTTAAAGACTTACAGTTTTTATTAATTGGTCCTGCTTGGGTTTTAGATAATTTATTTGCTAATAAATAGTAATTATGATAAGTATAATAGAATTTGAAAAAATAGAAATGCGTATAGGAACAATTCTAGAAGCACTAGATTTTCCAGAAGCACGAAATTCTGCTTATCAGTTAATTATAGATTTTGGAAGTGAAATTGGAATTAAAAAATCGTCTGCACAAATTACTAAAAGATATCAAAAAGAAGATTTAATTGGCAAGCAAATAATTGCTGTTGTAAATTTTCCAAAAAAACAAATTAGTAAATTTATGAGTGAATGTCTAGTTTTAGGTTGTGTAAATAATGACGATATTGTGCTTTTAACATCAGATTTTAAAGTAGAAAACGGATTGAGAATTGGATAATTAAATTTCTAAACTTGTAATTTTTTTAGCTTCCAAAACTTCATATTTATTGTGAATCATTAGAATTAAAACTCCAAAAACTACTGCTACAACTATTAAAATTGTGTTTAAAAAACCTTCTGTTCCAAAAGAAAGTTTAATTAATATTGTAGAAATTATAAATCCTGAGTTTCGTATAACTTTGCTAAATTTATCTGATATAAAGAAAGAAACGAGCAAAAGCAAGACTTCAATTAAAATTAAAATGGTAAAAAATTCGTCAAAGAAAATTTTATTGATGTCTTTAATATTTCTTACCATTTGTGAAATATTAAAACTCTCATAAATCCAACTTCCTAAACTATAGATTGATAGAACTAAAAAAATTGGAATTAAAATCATTGCAATAACTTTTTTAAAATCTATAAATTTAGTTACTTCAACCGATTTTTGAATTATAGCTTTGCTTATTTCATTGGTTCTGTTAAGTTTATAGAAAATAAATATTAGATAAAACAACACTAAAGTTGCAAGTAAATCTGTTGCAAATAATATATTTTCTTTGGCAGAAAACCAATCTTCTTTAAATTTTAAAGATGTTAAATCTTTAAATATTCTTCTTATTATAATTAAAGTAATAATTTCATACTGTTTGCCTATATAAATTGTGGTAGATTTTGGTAAATAATACACTAAAAGATACACTTCATATATAAGTATAAATGAAAATGGTGTGTAAATAGAAGAAATTGGATTGTTAAGGAATCTAGAACTTGTGTGCAGATTTATAATTTTAAAATCTACTAATAAAATTAAGCTTAAATGTAAAACAAAACTAATTATTGCAATGGATACAAATACAATTTCTGTTTTTTTCTTGGTTTTTTCAGACAATAATTTAGCGTAAAAATAATTAAAGTAAGTAAAATTTTCATTCATAATTATTTCTATAAAATTTAATTTATAAAATTAATTAAAAAATCCTCAATTAAATTTATAATTGAGGATTTAACAATTGTTTAGTTATTTATTTAAATTTACTTAGTGTTCTTATATTATTTATTGTGAAAATTATAAACAGAATTGGAATAATAATTTTAAACAATTTAAATTCTTCAAAAATTAAATTTATTACAATTATAAAAACCCAAAAAAACAGAAATACATAATTTATATGCAATCTGTATTTTTGAAAAAACGCTAAAAAATTATTCATTAAACTATTTTTTAAATATCATCAAACTCAATATCTGTAAAGCTTTTATCAAGTTTTGGAGCTTCATCACTTGCATCGTTAAAAGTTTCTTTTTTAAAATCTTTTACATGTCTTTCAGATATTACTTCGTCACCTTTATTATCTAATACATACGAAGTCATTTCGTTTAAAATGTCTTGAAAAGCATTAAAATCTTCTTTGTAAAGATAAATTTTGTGTTTTTTAAAATGAAACGATCCATCTTCTTCGGTAAACTTTTTACTCTCGGTAATGGTAATGTAATAATCGTCGGCTTTGGTTGCTCTAACGTCAAAAAAGTAAGTTCTTCGTCCTGCTCTTAAAACTTTCGAAAAAATTTCGTCTTTTTCTAATAAATCATTTTCTCTCATTTTCGTTCTATCAATTGGTTAGTTTGTTAATCCAAAAATCATAAAATATTTTTTACAAAACAAATATTAATTCAATTCTTTTTCTGAAAGTTGTTTATAAAATAACTCTTTATAATATCCATCTTGGTTTACCAATTGATTATGAGAACCTTGTTGTAAAATTTTACCTTCGTCTAGAATAATTATTTTATCTGCATTTTTAACA
>JAYVKR010000150.1:0-2124 GCA_043768185.1 Flavobacterium sp. | reverse complement strand
ATCAACTATCCATACTATGCAACAAAGAGCCTAATTGCTGAAAACATATTAGATGACAATCAATTGTTAAAAGTAAATAATCATAAAGTACAAACAAATGAAACTACACTTTTTACCATAGGTTACGAAGGAGTTTCATTAGAAAATTATTTGAATAAACTTGTAAAAAATGATGTGAAATTACTTGTTGATGTTCGGAAAAATTCATTGAGCATGAAGTTTGGTTTTAGCAAAAGTTTGTTAAAAAAGTACTGTGAAAGTTTAGGCATAAATTATATTCATATTCCAGAAGTTGGCATAAATTCTGACCAACGGCAAGAATTAAATTCTCAAAAAGATTATGACGAACTTTTTGAAAAATATAAAAAAACTACATTGGTTGAAACAAGTTCTTATCAAGAAACAATTATTGAATTATTAAAAAAGCACAACAGAATTGCTTTAACTTGTTTTGAAGCAGATGTTTGTCAATGTCATAGAAAACCTTTAGCGGAAGCAATTGCAAAATTTCCTACATTTGAGTATAATATAAAACATTTATGATATGCCAAAAACTAGAGTTCTCATTGCTGCTAAAACATATCCCACAATATCAGGAAAATATGATGAATTAGTTTGTACAGCAGGGTTTCTCGAAGACGGTTCTTGGATTAGAATTTATCCTATTCCTTTTAGAAAAAAGTCATACAACGAACAATACAGTAAATATGATTGGATTGAAATTGATATAGTTAAAAATAAAAGTGATTTCAGACCAGAAAGTTATAGACCATATTCACACGATACAGAAATAAAGATAATTAGCAAACTAGACACCAAAAATTTTTGGGCTGAAAGAAAAAAATTTGCTTTAAACAATGTACATACTAATTTAGCAACACTAATTAAAGAGGCACATAATCAAAAAATTTGCACTTCACTTGCTGTTTTTAAACCTACAAAAATTATTGATTTCATTGCGATAGAAGTTGAAAGAGATTGGGATAAGAAAAAAATCGAACAGTTAAAAGCCAATAGAGATCAAACAAATTTATTTGAACATCCTGAAGATCCTTTCGAAGTTGTTCAAAAATTACCTTATAAATTTTCATTTATTTTTACAGATGACGAAGGTAAACAAAGTAAACTAATGATTGAAGACTGGGAAACTGGTCAATTATTTTGGAATTGTTTAGCAAAACATGAAGGAAACGAAAAAAAAGCAATAGAAGATGTAAAGTATAAATATTTTGAAGACTTTGCTAAAACCAAAGATTTACATTTTTTTCTTGGTACAACAGTAGTTCATCATTATGCTTCTAAAAATCCATTTATGATTATTGGTACTTTTCATCCCAAAATTGAAACTCAATTTAGTTTAGATTTATTTTAAATATGCTCAACTCAACGGAAATAAAATCAATAATAAGCACTGGAGAAGGATTTAATGCTGAATTCAAAGTGAATTTACCATCTAATCTAAAAGGAATTACAGAAGAAGTATGCGCTTTTGCAAACGCTTCTGGTGGGGTTTTGTTAATTGGTGTTGATGATAAGAATATAATCAAAGGAGTTACTATAGATAATTCCAAACGTTCCGCTATACAAAATTCCATCGGAGAGATTTCGCCTCCATTGCAATGTGAATTTTACATCGTTGAGGTTGATGGTAAAAATGTTGCAGTTATCGAAGTGCCTTCAGGGCAAAACAAACCTTATGTTTTATCAGGTGCAATATATGTGCGCCAAGGACCAAATTCTCAAAAACTAACTACTGTTGAAGAAATGAGAAACTTCTTTCAGCAAACAGATAGAATTTTCTTCGACGAAGTTTCTTGTGTAGAAGCTAATATAGAAAACGACATTTCAAAAGAAAGTATTAAAACGTTCCGTTTTGAAGCTGAATTAGTCAATGCAACATCTGATGAACAATTATTTACCAACTTAAAGTTAATTTCAAATGACGGTTATCTAAAAAACGGTACTGTTTTGTTTTTCGGTAAAGAACCAGAAGTTTTCTTTGAAAAAGCAGTTATTCGTTGTTTAGTCTTTGATGGTATAGACAAAAGATATATTGTTGATGACAAAGTTATGACCGGAACATTATATCAGCAATATCAAAAAAGTATGATTTGGCTAAAATCA
>JAYVKR010000149.1:0-2861 GCA_043768185.1 Flavobacterium sp. | reverse complement strand
TTTATAGTTATCTCAATTATAGAAATCTACGCTTTTCAAGCCGTTCGTACTTTTACAAAAGTAAGGTGGGTTTTGGTTGCCTATACATTAATTTCACTGTTTGTAATTGCATTTATTTTTTATCAGTTTACTAAGTTTGATAGAAGCGTTGGGCAAACTCAAATGACAATGTTTACAATGGGCGTTTTAATTTTGGTATTAGTGCCAAAATTAATTTTAACTTTATTTATGTTACTTGAAGATATTTTTAGAGTATTTTCTGGTGCAATTATCTATTTTATGGGCGATAATAACGATGGAAGTTTTTTACCAAATAGAAGAAAATTTATTTCTCAAATTGCGTTAGGCATTGCAGCAGTACCTTTTTTATCTTTAATTTACGGAATGACCGTTGGGAAATACAATTATAAAGTAATAAAACAAACTTTATTTTTTGAAGATTTACCAGATGATTTTGATGGATTTACGATTACACAAATATCTGATGTTCATAGCGGAAGTTTTGACAATCCAGAAAAAATTAGTTATGCAATAGATTTGGTGAACGAGCAAAACTCAGATATGATTTTGTTCACTGGCGACATTGTAAATACGCATGCTAAAGAAATGCATCCTTGGATTGAAACGTTTAATAAAATTCAGAAACACGAATATGGAAAATTTTCTGTTTTAGGAAATCACGATTATGGTGAATATATAGATTGGCCTTCGGCAGAAGCTAAAGCTGAAAATTTTGAAGGAATAAAAAATTTATATTCAGATATTGGATTTAATTTATTGTTAAATCAAAACGTAAGAGTTAAAAAAGGAAATTCGCAAATTGCTATTGTTGGAGTTGAAAATTGGGGTCACAATTTTAAAAAAGCTGGCGATATTAATTTGGCATCGCAAGATTTAAGGAAAGAAGATTTTAAAATTTTAATGAGTCACGATCCAAGTCATTGGGAATATGAAATTAAAAATCACCCAAAACATTTTCATTTAACGTTGTCTGGACACACACACGGATTTCAATTTGGTATAGAAATTCCAGGTATTATAAAATGGAGTCCAGTAGAATATGTATATAAACAATGGGCAGGATTGTATGAAAACTTGGGTAAATATGTTTATGTAAATAGAGGTTTTGGGTTTCACGCTTATCCTGGAAGAGTTGGAATATGGCCAGAAATTACTGTTATTGAACTAAAAAAAGGTAAAAACGTAGTATAATTAATGAAATATATTACATTTGTATATTAATGTTTCTTTTTAACTAGTAAAAAGATTAAAATATTTTGGTTTTATGTCAAAATTTGGAGAACTTATAAGTGCTCAAGTTCCAGTGTTAATAGACTTCTATACTGAATGGAACGAATCGTCTGTGTCAATGCATCCTGTAATTAGAGATGTAGCTGCGGCACTTGGTGATAAAGCAAAAGTAATAAAAATTGATGTGGATAAAAATCAAGAATTGGCAGAAGCGTTAAGAATTAAAGGTTTGCCTACACTTATGATTTATAAAGAAGGTCAAATGGTGTGGCGACAATCTGGCGAATTAGATGCTAACACTATTATTGGTTTGGTTCAAGAGCAGGTTTAAACTTTTTTGGACTTATTATAGCTATTTTTTTTTATAATAAAATTAGTCTTAAATGACATTTAATTTTTTTACAGAAAAAATTGTATTATTTGAAAAACACTAGTATTTTAAAATAGTTGCTACTTTTACTACAGTTTTTACTTCAATACTTCTAGATATTATATTTTAGGTAGATTTCTAGCCCAGAGAGAAATGGAAAGCTTTTTACAAAATTAATATAGTTTTTATTGCTGAAAAATTGCGACCAACGGAAGCACATTTTTTAGGTTATAAAAACACATTTATTTTGTAAAAACTTGTAATGTATAGCTGGAAATTGCTTCTAAAAAAGAGCTAAATTGATTATCTTTGCCAAAAAAATATGACTCCTAAACATCCTATTGATTCGTTAACGATACTTACAGATTTGGTTTTGCCAAGCGAAACTAATCCGTTGAATAATCTTTTTGGTGGTGAACTTCTTGCACGAATGGACAGAGCTGCGAGTATTGCTGCAAGGCGACATTCAAGACGAATTACGGTTACTGCAAGTGTAAATCATGTGGCTTTTAATAGATCGATTCCGTTGGGAAGTGTTGTTACTGTTGAGGCAAAGGTTTCTAGAGCTTTTAAAACATCGATGGAAATTTTTATTGATGTATGGCTAGAAGATAGAGAATCTGGAATTAGAAGTAAAGCCAATGAAGCAATTTATACCTTTGTTGCGGTTGATGAAACTGGAAATCCTGTTGAAGTACCGCAAATAGAACCTGAAACTGAGGAGGAAAAAACAAGATTTGACGCTGCATTACGAAGAAAACAATTGAGTTTAGTGCTTGCTGGAAAAATGAATCCGCACGAAGCTACAGAGCTAAAAGCTTTGTTTGTATAACTAAAAAAACCATTCGAATTACGAATGGTTTTTTTACAATTTATTTATAGTCTTATTCTATTTCTTTCATTTTAAAAGTATCCATAAATGCTGTGGTATAATTTCCTGCAACATAGTCTGGTTCTTCCATTAATTGTCTGTGAAACGGAATTGTTGTTTTTATTCCTTCTATGTAAAACTCATCTAAGGCACGTTTCATTTTGTTAATAGCTTCTTCTCTAGTTTGAGCTGTTGTTATTAACTTGGCAATCATAGAATCGTAATTTGGAGGAATTGTATAACCTGCGTAAACGTGTGTGTCTAAACGAACTCCGTGTCCTCCAGGTGAATGCAAAACGGTAATTTTTCCTGGTGATGGACGAAAATCGTTGTATGGATCTTCGGCATTTATACGACATTCTATAGCGT
>JAYVKR010000148.1:0-2758 GCA_043768185.1 Flavobacterium sp. | reverse complement strand
AAAAAACAGAATGAAATTTAAAGGTTATGGAAATACTGTGCCACTTGGTAAAGATCCAGAATATGATAGACGTGTAGAGTTGGTGATTAGTAAAATTTAGAGATGAAGAAAATTATTTATAAAAACTAAATAAATCATATAAGTTTGCTTCAATCAACTTACATTTAATTATTAAACTTTATGATATGAAAAATAAAATTATATGTACAATTCTTTTACTAATAATTTTTTCTTGTTCAAAAAATGAGCAAGATGAATTAGTAAATACAAATCCACATAATCTTCAAGATTTAGGGTTGTCAGCATCAAATAATATTTATCCATTTTGGCCAGATACTTTTCAATATTTAGGAAGTAATCAATGGTACGAATATAGAATTGGTGACACATTAGTTGTAAGAAGAAGAGACGAAGTAACTGAAGATTCTGGTGATGAAATTGAATACAGATTTCTTGTAAAAACAAATGAATGGATAAAACCATTAAATGTTAGAAGAATTAGATACGAAGCAACAATTAATGTTGATGCTCAAGGTAATCAAATAATTAATCCAGATAGTGGTTTAAAATTTGACAAATCAATTGTTAATTTTCGACTTCAACAATATATAGAAAATCAAGTTTTAGCATGCGAAATCGAAACTCAAAATGGAAGTTATGGGTTAAATTATACTTTAATTGATAAAATGTGGGTAAAACTTAATGATTAAATATAACCAAAAGATATATAAAAGCGATTTAATAATTTTAAATCGCTTTTCTTTTGTTAACGAAATACATCTATTACCAACTCTAGTTTGACTAAATTGGAATTTAAATCATTACGAAACTTTTAGATAAACTTAGTTTTGTAATTATTAGCTCAGTCTTTAATAGATACATTTGAATAAAAAATCGCCAATTCACAGAAAGTTTAAGCTTTATTCTATCAAAAAAATTAAAATCATCGAACAAAAAGATAAATTATTCAAACATTTTGAAAAGTACATCAAATTAAATGATGAACTAAAAGTTGCATTAATTGACAAAATAACTTTTGTATCTTTTAAAAAAGGCGACTTAGTTCACAACGCAGATAAAATATGTACAAAATCGTATTTTATACAAAAAAGATTGTTTCGCACTTATTTTATTAAAGACGGAAAAGAAATTAGTGAATACTTTCCAGCAGAAGAAGAATGGAGTAATTCGCCTAGAAGTTTTAGAACAAGAACATTAGATATTTACTACATTGATGCTGTAGAAGACACAGATACTTTGTGTTTAGATGTAAAAGATTTTAATTATATTTATTGAGTTTAAAAATTAAATATATTTTGTTAGTGTTATAAAATTGTAAGTAAAGATTATAAAAATAACTATATGAATAGATTACACATTATTATCGTTTTTTACTTTATAACGTTTTTTAATTACTCTCAAATTGCGATAAAAAAAATCGAGTCAGAAATACTGAATTTGAAAAATCAGAATGATATTGATGATTATTGGAATGAATTAAATCATTTAGATCAAGATATTTTAGTAAATATTAAAAATAATTTTCAACATGATTCATTGTCTTTAGAAATGATGATTAGAACAGCATTAATGTTTAAAATTCATGGAACAAATGCACTTGAAAAAAGTAATCCTATTGCATTACTTAATTTATCTCATTGTAATGTTAGTGAAGCTCAAATAGCTTTTTGGCCAATAATTTTAGAATGCAGTAAAAAAGGTGGAATAATTGATTTTTTTGGTGGCAAATATCCTGCTTATGAGCTTGAGTCAATTTCTTTAAAATTCTATAATTATTCTTTATTGAATCAAGAATCTATATATCCTTTATTGTTAAATAAAATCAGTTGTGATTCTATTAATACTATTAGTGATAAGATTTTAAATATCTTTAAAAAACAAAAGAGAAATTATGAATTAAAACCAATAAAATGTTATGGAAAATGGTTTAATCAACCATTCGAAAACATTAAAGAGGATGACTTTTTCGAATTAATTAAAATGAATGACAAGTCAGTATATCTAAAAAATAGAAATAGAATTCAAAAATTAAATTTAGTAAGTTCCAAAAAACAAACAAAAATATATAGAATAGACAACGAACCTTTTGAATGGTTTTATCAATTAGAAAAAAACGGAAATCTATTTTTAAAAAACAGTGATGGAAAGATTTTAATACAATATTCTAAATTTCTTTAATCTTTGCCAAGTAAACAAAGTCTTCTAATTAATATAAATTATCAAACCACTACGAATGCTCCGCAAAGTGTCCTCACTTTGAGGCGTAACAAAAATAAAATTAATAAATATACTTATTAAAACTTTATATTTTTTTTAAAAAAACCTCAAAGACAGGTTCCGATAGTTATCGGAATTGCGGAGCTTCATAGTAGTTTACATACTTCGTGGAGTTGGGCAGTTTGATATAAGTTTCTGTTAATAAACTAAAACTCACAAAATAAACTGGTTTGTTAACTCCAATTTTAATAGATGTTGGTGTTAGTAAATCAGTTTTTGCTTAGTATGATTAATTTATTACTCACATTTACTCAATTCTATTGTATTGACACCATCATTTTCTCTTACAAAAATACACTCCTTAACAAAATCTCTTGTTTGTGTTTTAGTATTATATAATCCATACCAATCCATAATCAACTTATCGCCTTTTAATTTAAGTTTTGCGATGTTTTCTGTTTTAGAAATTTCATTGTCAATTATATGCTTTTTTTCTGGATAATAATCTCTATACCTTGCC
>JAYVKR010000147.1:0-2672 GCA_043768185.1 Flavobacterium sp. | reverse complement strand
TATCAATTATCTGTATATCAACACTATAAATATACAAATTAATTATTTAACTTCCAAATAAATCATAAAAAAACCGCCTCAGTTGTGAGACGGCTTCTTTTATTTCTAATTTAATGGAGTCCAGTTTTTATCTGTATGTTTTCTATTTCGTGAAGGAGAATTATAATCATAAGTATAAGGAAGCGTTGTACTTCTTGAAGGAATGCCTCGAGATTCGTTTATATTTGGTGTTGCAAGATTATCAACTGTTGCTGGCGCATCATATTTGTAATAATACTTTTTATTATTGGCAACATCAGTATATTCTAGAGTTTCTGTTCTTGTTAAAAAACCATCTCCATCATCATCAATGTCGTACATATTTGGAATTCCATCACCGTCACTATCGTATTTAATTGGGTTATCAAAATTCAAATTTTGATCTGTTGCCGAAGCAAGTCTTTCATCTTTAGATTTTATACCATCACCATCTTGATCTCTATATTGCAATTCGTGCAATTTAAAAGAAAAAATTATTGGAGTGTAAGATCCAATTGCACCTACAGAACCACTATAATATGCCAAACGCGAAGGTAAAAACATAATTCCTGCACCATAATTATCATAAGTTACAGGATTTTGTCCAGATGCTGATGTGTAAGTTCCAGTTTTAAATCTAGGCATTACATCACTCCAACCTTGTATGACTTCTTCTAGTTTAAACCAAATAGGAGTTTGAGAAATATCAAATTGTGTGTTTTCTACAGTAACGCCTTTATAAGAAACATAAACAGAATCTACCTGAGTAGGTTTTCTTTGAGTTCCATCTCTTAAAGAAATGTAATATATTTTATAATCAAATCCATCATCTTTAACTCTTGTAGTAAATGATTTTAAAATAGGTGATGATTGATTTCTTATTGATTGTTGTGTTCCACCAACAGGTATTTTGGTAAATGTAACATTAAAATTGGCATCAACAGTCATATAATTTGTATCAATAAAATTATCCAAAGATGCCAAATCTGCCGCATACTGCTCTGCATAATCTCTTAATGGAGTAACTTCTGGAGTATCTTTAGGATCACAAGAAGCTAAAATTACTGGAATTGAAATTAAAAGAAAGAATTTTAAAAATTTATTCATTATTATTTGATTTTTAGGTGTGCAAGATACAATATTGATTTATTTTTGTAAAGTATTTAACGTTGATTTTAGAAAAAATTATGAGAGTAGATAAATATTTATGGTGTGTTCGCTATTACAAAACTAGAAATATGGTTACAGAAGCAGCGAAAAAAAATCATATTACAGTAAATGGTCAAGTTGCAAAACCTGGCAAAGAGGTGTTTCCATCAGACAAAATAACGTTTAGAAAAGATCAAATTACACATATTATTTCTGTGCTTGATGTTCCAGAAAGCAGAGTTGGTGCTAAGTTGGTAGACATTTATAGAAAAGATGAAACTCCAGCAGAATCATTTGCTCATTTAGAATTAATTAAACTTTCTAAAGAACATTATAGAAAAACTGGTACAGGACGACCAACAAAAAAAGACAGAAGAGATTTAGACGAAATAGAAATTAGCGAAACAGATTAAAAAAACTTTATGAAGAATATAATTTTAACAAACGAAGAAATTGAGCATAAAATTAAACGAATTGCTTTTCAAATATATGAAACTTTTGTAGATGATAAATCACTTATACTTGCAGGAATAGCATTAAATGGATTTTTGATAGCAGAAAAAATAGCTGCAATTTTAAAAGAAATAAGTACTCTTGATGTTGTACTTTGTAAAGTTGAAATCAATAAAAAAAATGTTTTTGAACCTATAACAACCTCAATTGATAAAGAATTATATTCTAATAAAGGAATTGTACTTGTTGATGATGTTTTAAACTCAGGAACCACTTTAATGTATTGTGTAAAACACTTTTTAGAAGTTCCAGTAACCAAATTAAAAACTACAGTATTAGTTGATAGAAATCATAAAAAATTTCCTGTAAAAGTAGATTTTAAAGGGATTTCTCTATCTACTTCTTCAAATGAACATGTAACTATTGTATTTGAAAACGATACCTGTTTTGCCTATTTAGAATAAATAATATTTTTTAATTCAGTAACAATTTCTTTGCTACTTTTAGCATCAACATTTACAACATATTTTGCTTGGTTGTAATAAAAACTTCTTTCAAATAAGTGTTTTGCAATAAATTCTTTTAAATCTGAATTTTCAAAATTTGATATAATTGGTCTTTTATCTTTTTCCAAAACCAAACGTTCATATAACGTTTCAATAGACGCTTTTAAATAAACTGATATAGTATCTGGATTATTAATAATTTCGATATTATTATAATAACAAGGAGTGCCACCACCAGTACTCAAAATTAAACTTTTATTTGCATTTAAAATTTCGTTCAATAACTCATTTTCAACTTTTCTAAAATATAATTCTCCTTTAAATTTGAACAACTCTTCAATACTTTTTTTTGATTTTTTTTCAATAACTTCGTCTAAATCAATATATTTTATATCTGTTTCTACATTTAATTCTTTACCAATAAGTGACTTACCACTACCCATATAACCTATTAAAACAAGTTTCTTCATAAAATAAAACCTTATATATTAAGGCATTAAGAGTTAATATTAAAAAAAGACAAATTTAAAATAAAATTGCTTTGAA
>JAYVKR010000146.1:0-9190 GCA_043768185.1 Flavobacterium sp. | reverse complement strand
TTTAAATAATTCAAACAAATCTTAAACATTGAACAAATTTTCATCAACAATATTTGGAATAGTAATATTTAATAAAGGTTGCGTTTCCATAGCGCGTTTTATTGCAAAAATTGCTCCTTCATTTCTTGCCCAACTTCGTCTTGAAATTCCGTTGGTTACATCCCAAAAAAGCATTGATTCTAAACGCTTTGACGCTTCTTTACTACCATCAAGAACCATACCAAATCCACCATTAATTACTTCGCCCCAACCAACGCCACCACCATTGTGAATGGAAACCCAAGTGGCACCACGAAAACTATCGCCAATTACGTTTTGAATTGCCATATCGGCAGTAAAACGTGAACCATCATAAATATTAGATGTTTCTCTGTAAGGCGAATCGGTACCAGAAACATCGTGATGATCGCGGCCTAAAATTATAGTTTCTATTTCACCATTTGCAATAGCTTGATTGAATGCTTCTGCAATTTTTATTCTTCCTTCGGTATCAGCATAAAGAATTCTAGCTTGTGAACCAACAACTAATTGATTTTCTTGCGCACCTTTTATCCATTGAATGTTATCTGCCATTTGTTGCTGAATTTCTGGTGGCGATGTTTTCATCATTTCTTCTAAAACATCGCAAGCAATTTTGTCAGTTTTGGCTAAATCTTCTGGTTTTCCTGAGGCGCAAACCCAACGAAACGGACCAAAACCATAATCGAAACACATTGGTCCCATGATGTCTTGAACGTAAGAATTGTATTTAAAATCGATCTGATTTTCTGCCATAACATCAGCTCCAGCGCGAGAACTTTCTAACAAAAAAGCATTTCCATAATCAAAGAAATACGTTCCTTTATCAGTATGTTTGTTAATTGCTGTAGCGTGACGACGAAGCGTTTTTTGAACTTCTTCTTTAAATTTTTCTGGATTGTTCGCCATCAAATCGTTAGATTCTTCAAATGTAAAATCTGTTGGATAATAACCTCCAGCCCAAGGATTATGAAGAGAAGTTTGATCTGATCCTAAATCGATATGGATATTTTCTTGGTCAAATTTTTCCCAAACATTTACAACATTTCCAAGATATCCAATTGAAACTACCTCGTTATTTTTTTGTGCTTTTTTTACTCTGATGACTAAATCGGACACGTTTTCTATAACTTCATTTATCCAACCTTGCGAATGACGAATTTGTGTAATTTTAGGATTTACTTCGGCGCAAACCGTGATGCATCCTGCAATATTTCCAGCTTTGGGTTGTGCGCCACTCATTCCGCCCAATCCAGATGTTACAAATAATCCTCCTTTTGGCGATTTTTTTATTTTTCTAAATCCGTTAAGTACTGTTATTGTTGTGCCGTGAACTATTCCTTGCGGACCAATGTACATATAACTTCCTGCGGTCATTTGTCCGTATTGCGAAACTCCAAGTGCGTTAAATTTTTCTAAATCGTCTGGACTCGAATAATTTGGAATTACCATTCCATTAGTGATTACAACTCTTGGTGCTTCTTTGTGTGATGGAAATAATCCCATTGGATGACCAGAATACATTGCTAAAGTTTGCTCATCGGTCATTGTTGCCAAATACTGCATTGTCAATAAATATTGTGCCCAATTGGAAAAAACAGCGCCATTTCCGCCATAAGTTATTAGTTCATGCGGATGTTGCGCCACAGCATAATCCAAATTATTTTGAATCATTAACATTATGGCTTTGGCTTGATTAGATTTTCCTGGATAATCTAAAATTGGTCTTGCGTATATTTTATAATCTGGACGAAATCGGTACATATAAATTCGACCGTAGGTTTCTAATTCGTCTTTAAATTCTGGTAATAATGTTGCGTGATGTTTGGCATCAAAATAGCGTAAGGCATTTTGTAATGCTAGTTTTTTTTCATCTGATGAAAGAATGTCTTTTCTATTTGGTGCGTGATTTATATCAGTTTCGTATGGTTTTATGTTTGGTAAAACCGATGGAATTCCTTGTACTATTTGTTCTTGAAAGGTCATTTTTTGATGTATATTGTATAATTGTATATTGTATAATTGTATATTGTATAATTGTATAATTGTATAATTGTATATTGTATATTGTATGATTGTATAATTCTATAATTCTATAATTGTATATTGTATAATTGTATACTGTAATATTATATATTGTTTTAGATTTACAGAAATACAATATACAATTTTTACTTTTTAATAGTTCCTGTTTTTTTATCAAATCCATATGGACAGTGCCTACAACCGCTTTTGCAACAATGACCACGCTTAAGGTGGTGTTTTTCGGTGAAACATTTATATCCTTCTGGTGTTAAATAATAATCTTCGCCTTCGATTAATTTATTTTCTTCTTCTTTATCTTTAAACATAGCTACAAATTTAGCAACTTTGCAGGATATATGATACTAATTGTTTTTAAATATTTAACACCGAGAGGTTTTCGTGGTTTAACTTTGTTTCCATTTGTTTTTATGGCAGATAAGGAAGATAAATTGAATGTGGTTTTTATTAATCACGAGAAAATTCATATTCGTCAACAGTTAGAATTGTTGGTTTTGCCATTTTATATTTGGTATTTTTTGGAATTTTTAGTGCGATGGTTTCAGTATAAAAATACATTTGAAGCATATAAAAACATTTCGTTTGAAAGAGAAGCTTATTCAAATGAAAAAGACCTTAACTATTTAAAGCAAAGGTCTTTTTGGAGGTTTTTAAAGTATTTAACTTAGAAAATTACTTTTTCGTTTTTTATAAATCCGTTTTGCAACTTAATTTTTAAAAGTAAAGTGGTATTATTTTTTTGTAAATTATTGAGTTGAATTTCATTGGTATTGATGTTTTTATATTCGGCTAGTTTTCTTCCTAGTACATCGTAAACGTCTATAGATTCTAATAATTCATTTGTTGATTTTACAGCTAATTTATCAATAGAAATTACTTTTATATTGTTTTCATAGTTGAAATTATTATTTGCTAAAGCATTGTTTTGATATACAATTGAAAATCTGTTATTGAGGTAACCTTGTGTAGCGGAAAATTGAAAAGGCGCTGTTTTAATATCTGTAACTAAATTTAATAAATTATCTTTTAAATATATGTTTTGATTTTCAAATAATCCGTCTACACTTGCTATTGCAATAGAATAATTTCCTGTAGAAGGTATGTAAATTCCTAGTGGCACTTCATCAGTATTTAAAAAAGGTAAACTTCTTCCTTGAATATTAAATTTTTCGTTATCAAATGTTGAAAAAATTGACATCGCACCTAAATAAAAAGTATTACTATCAAAAAAACTATCTCTTTCATTTGTTGCACCTTCTATATAACCAATTAAAATTCTGTCTGATTGATTATTATAATCTACTAGGTCTAGCCAATAACGATGTCTTTCTATATCTACAAGATTTGAAGTGTTATTTGTATTAGTTTGACTGGTATTTTTGAAGAAATAATTATTATTATAGGTTGCACTTCTTAAATTATTATTAAATGTTATGTTGTTTGATGTTGTTACTCCATCTTTCATTACAACAAAAAATCCTTGTGTGCCACCAATAAATAAATCGGATGCTGCTGCAGGACAACAAGTTGTTCCTGTAAAGTTGTAGGTTAAATAATCTCCAGGGTTATAATTGTAGGCAAACGAATCGTAAAATGGACTTGGAATGTTTGCTGGTAAATTTCCGTGTGTCCATAGTCTAACATTACCTTCAATTTTGGTATTGTTATCAAATAAAAACTGACTTGCTCTAATTGCAGACGGATATGGATTTCCTGTTAAATTCCAGTTATCACTATAATTATTAATTTCTGTTCCGTTTAAACCGGTATGAAAAATAGCGTTTGTATCTGAACCACGTGTTATAGGAAACGTAATAGTTCCATTATTTGGTATTCCTTTAAAACTTCCTGGAAAGATAGAATTTACCGATGAGCTAAATGAACTTGGACCACGAACAATATATCCTTTTGCATTAATCATAGTGTTTCCTGATGCGTTTTCCCAATTTCCTTGTCCGCCATTCGGATTTGTAACTGTTGTATTCCATTTATAAATTGCGCCTGCAACTAAAGGAGAAGCAATACTTGAAACATTAAAATTGGTAACAGGTGATGACCAATAAACATAATCTAAATTTCTAATGTTTGCATTTCTTTTATAGATAATGTCTCCAGTATTTGCAACGTTATTTATTTGAACTAAACTCGCATTATTTTCTATTTGAAAAGTACCAGTTGTTTGAACGTTTACCCAATTGGTAACTGTAACAGCATTGTTAGAATTTATATTTAAACTTGCTCCGTTTAAAATAGATAAAGTTCCTGCTAAACCATTATAATTTGTTCCAGAAATTATTGGGTTATTTAATGTTGTTGGTATAACCACACAATCTGACAAATTTGGAATTCCTGATGGTGTCCAATTATTGTTTTTATTCCAATCAGTATCAACTGATCCATTCCAAGTTTTGTTTCCGCTAACGGTTACAGTTGTGTAATCTGTTTTTATTTGCGTTGATCCGTTACATAGATTATAAGTAACTTCTGCCGTATAGGATGTTGTTGATGCAGGACAAACGCTTAAAGTATTTGATGTTCCAAGAACTGCTCCTGTTGCGGTTGTTCCTTCAAACCATTTAATAGAAGTTATTGCAGTTCCAGAAGGTACAAATCGCCAAGCTTCATTCGTAGCTGTCCAATTGGCGTCTAATCCATTTCTGTTTGGAGCAACAGTTGCTAATGTTCCTGTGCTGTTTTGAATTCCTACTATTGCATTTCCTCCATTCCAAGGTGAAATATCATTATTATCAATTCTTTTATCTTTAATATATACTTCAATTATATTTGTGTTTTCATATAAAACCATCATTCCTGTATATAAAATGGTATTGTCTGAAAACATAGGAACATTATTCCAAGAAGCAACTAAAGCTCTACATCCAGTATTTAATGTTATAACTTCATATCCAACTTCACCACCATAAAAAGGATTTATATCATGATAAACACCATAAATTGTGTTAGTAAATAATGCCCCAACTGTACTAGGTAAATTGTTTGCAAATGAATATCCAGAAGATGTTCCAGCATAAGCAGGATTGAATGATAAAACACCATTAGAACCAATTGAACAGGTGTTATATGAATTTCCGTAGAAACAAAAATTGAATGGAATGTTTATAGTAGAAGACCAAACATCATCAATATTATTGCTTACTTGATTGGCTATACAATTAAATTGATATGGAGGATTATAAGGTATTGATTGAACAGTGTAACTTGTAGTTTGTCCGAGTTGTAAATAATTTGCTTCCAATGTTGTGCATCCAGTAGAAATACAACTTCCAATTGGTGCAGGATCAACACCATTTAATCCTAATCCACCAGCATCTACATTAGGACATCCAAATGTTGAAGTTCCAATTCCGTTTCCTACAGCACAAGGTTGTGTAAAAATTGTAGGTCCAACCCAAACACCTTGACCTAATACTCCACCACAATTGGATCTAACCCAAACATAATAAACTGTAGTTGTAGTTAATCCTGTTAAATTTGCAGTTGTTATTCCAGAGGTTGTACTTCCAATTGGAGTTGTTGATGCAGTTGGTGTTAATGAAGAAGTACTATAATAATATTGATATCCATTTGCTGGAACAGGTATTGCAGCAGTCCAACTTAAAGTTGTTTGTGGTGTTAAAGTAATAGAAATATTTGTAGGGTTTCCAGAACAAGGTAATGGTGGTAAAACAGTTAATGTATAATCTTCTGTTTCTCCGCTACTTATTGTTCCACATTCGTCTGGGTTACTAGATAAATAGTTGGCTCTAATTCTCATTCTATGATTTCCAACAGTTGCTGTTCCTGGTATAGTAAAAGAACCTGTAGATGATGTTACATATGCGCCACTTAAAAATACGGTTTCGCCAGCATCGTCAAAGTCAAAATCGTCATTCCAATCTACCCAAATATTAAATCCGTAAGAGTATGTTCCGTTAAAAAATATAGCATTAAAACTTACCGAACCGAAATTTATTTGACTTACTATTTGAGGAGTAAAATTTCCATATCCAGTAGTAGAATATCCAGAGTTTAAATTGGATATATTACTGTTTCCGCCAGAAGTAGAAAAATTATTTATGTAATAAGTTGTACTTGTTGAAGTAGAAATACAATATCCAGTTGTAAAAATTCCAAAAGGTGTCCAACTACTAAAATTACCACTTCCACAGTCGCTTCTAATAAATACATAATATGTAGTATCAGGAATTAAACCTGTAAGATTTATAGAATTTAAGGTTGTTGCAGTTCCAGTTCCAGTAGGTGTAATATTACTTGTAGAAACAATATATTGATATCCATTACTTGGAATAGATGTTGGTGCTGTCCAACTAATTGTTGCCGATGTTTGAGTTATATTAGAACTTGCATTTAAAATAGGAGCAATACAAGTTGGTGCTGAAACACAAATTCCAAAAGTTCCATTATTATCGTTTCCATATTCCCAAACTCTAATATAAATTGTTAGTCCAGGTGTAAGTAAATTTTGTGATAAATAAGACATTGCTCCATTTATACTTGAATCATCATCGCACGCTAATAATGTTAAACCTGCACAAGTTCCAGAATAAATTGCTAAACCACTGTCTAGAATTACACCAGTTTGTGTGTCTATATTTAAGATTCCTGTTGCAGGAACTATCACTTTAAACCAAATATCTCCACCATTATAATTTGCGCAACCTGGAGCTGGAATGCCCAAACTTGGAGTTGCATTTGTATTAGAATAAGTTGTGTATGTACATGTAGATGTGACTGATAAAGTTATTGCATTTATACACTCATCATTTAAAGGAGCAACTGGTGGCGGAGCACAAGTTCTAGAAATTGTAAAAGTGCCTTTAGTTGTATTTGCGCTAGCATAATGAGAGATATATACAAAATAATTTGTTCCTAAAACAGTTGTAAAAGTTGAGGTTTCTGTGCCATTTGACAATCCAGAATCATTACATGACATTGAAGTTAAAGTACCACAAGCACCACTTGAGATAGACATTTCATGGTCAAATCCTCCACTTGCTGTTGACGAAATTGTGGTTTGATTTCCATCACCTGTAAATTTATACCAAACACCATAATCACCCATGCTACAACCAGTTCCGTTTACAACAGAATTGGTTCCAACGGTTGTTCCAACTAAGTTTGAGGTTGCACAAGGTAAATTAGTTGCGTTTAAACATAAGTTATTTGAAGGAACCGCCACTGCAACAGCACAAATTGTTCCAGTAAAAGCAGTTGTTGCTGCTACAGTTTTATTAATTCTAATATAGTAAGTTGTATTTGCAGAAACAGTTACTGGTAATGATATTGCTGTTGAAGCAGCTGCGTTTGCACATCCTAAAAGAGTAAATCCACTGCAATTGCCAGAATAAATAGATAAAGACCAATCTCTATTTGTAGTTCCACTTAACACAATTGATGTTGTAACAGCGTCTGTAGTAATAGTATACCAACCATCTCTATTGGCAGTTACACTATTACATAAAACTGGATTTGCAGTTCCAACTTCTATAGTATTTGCTGTAAAAGTAAAACTAGTATTAGAGCAACTTGTTCCTACAGGAATTGAAATTGCATTAGCACAGTTGTCATTTGCAGATTGAGAATAATTAAATCCATAAATAAAAAACATAACTATCGAAAAGTAAATTTGAGAGTAATTTAATTTCATTTAAAGTAAATTGGTATATAAACAAAAATACGATTTTTTAAATTTAAAATATATATATACTTAATATTTCTGTTAAATCATTATTGAAACAATCTAATTTAAGCATATTAGTGATTATAATGTGTAATAATTTATTTACATTATTATTTTTAATGAAATATATTTTAAATTTTTAAAATTTAAAACTTGATTTTATAAATAAAAAACATAGTAACTATTTAAGTTTATACATATATAATATTCAACTTACAAAATTATTTTTAATATTTACAATTTATATTTTGAAAAACATAAAATTATTTTTTAAAAATTTATTTATTTTGTTTATTTAATGTTGGCTTTCAATTAATTAATGTTTAGATTTGTTTAGTAAATTTAAATTTTATGAGAAATAAAATACAATTATTAATTGCACTTACATTTTTTACAAATTGTTACTCTCAAATTTATGTAAAAGATAATACTTCAATTATTGCAAAAAATACGGTTGTTTATTCTAGAGGTAATATTGAATTAAATGGACTTTCAAGTAATTTTTACTTAAGAAATGAAGCGCAATTTGTTCAAGGCACAAATGGAAACTCTACAAATAAAGGTGTTGGAAAATTATCTGTATTTCAAGAAGGAACATCAGACAATTATGATTACAACTATTGGTGTTCTCCAATAGGTAACGCTTCTGGAACAACAGGAAATGAAGATTTTGGCATTACAATGTTAAACAGTCCTACAACTAACATAATTAGTACTCCAGTTAATATTACAGGAAGTTACAATGGTTCAGCAAC
Organism: Flavobacterium sp.; assembly: GCA_043768185.1. Classification (GTDB taxonomy): domain Bacteria; phylum Bacteroidota; class Bacteroidia; order Flavobacteriales; family Flavobacteriaceae; genus Flavobacterium. The sequence goes on along the minus strand of JAYVKR010000146.1, from coordinate 673 downwards.
ACCTCTTACAATAGCTTCTTATTGGATTTGGAAATTTTTGTCCTCTTTAACATATTCTCAATGGTTTCAATCGGCAGCCAATACTAACATTGTTTCTGGTCAAGGTTTTACTATGAAAGGAACAAGCGGAACAGATTTTACAAATGTTGGAGAAGTAGCAGTTAATAATCCTGGTGGAGCACAAAGATACGATTTTAGAGGAAAACCTAATGATGGGAACATTACAGTAAACGTTGCTGCTAATAATTATACTTTAACAGGAAATCCATATCCAAGTGCATTGCATGTAAATGCCTTTTTATTAGATCCAACAAATTCTGATTGTACAGGAATTGCCTATTATTGGGAACATGATAAAACGGTAAATTCTCATGTTTTACTTGCTTATCGTGGCGGTTATGGAACGTATTCTCCTGTTGGAATATTGCCAACAGATTACGGAGTTTATGTACCAGCAACTTTTAATTCATACAATATTGATGGTACTTTAAATACTACAGGCGCAACTTCTGGATTGTCAATTGAAAGAAAATATGCTCCAATAGGTCAAGGTTTTATGGTTAGAGGAAAAGCTTCTGGAGCACCAGTCTCAGTTACTTTAAAAAATGCTCATAGAACATTTTATAAAGAATCTAACATTTATTCAGAATTTGAAAAAAATGGAATTAATCAA
>JAYVKR010000145.1:0-4536 GCA_043768185.1 Flavobacterium sp. | reverse complement strand
TAGTGTTAAAGGTCAATATGTAATGTTTGTTGATGGTGACGATAAATTGTATCCAAATGTTTTACATAAAATATATCAGTACGCCAATACAAATGAATTAGATTTATTGTATTTGCATCTTAGTTATTTTGATGAAAATAATAATTGTACTGGTTATTTTAAAATGGATGACGAAAGTGGTAAAATTTTAGATGGTTTTAATCACCAAAGAAGAGGTTTTATTTGTAGTTTATACAAATCCCAAATTATACAAAATATACGCTTTGAAAAAGATATTTTTATTTCAGAAGATGCTATTTTTAATATACTAGTTCATTCAGTTGCAAAACGTTGTAGTTACTTAAATATTCCTGCATATAAATATTTAATTAGAAACGGCTCTGCATTTAAATCAAATGTTCCAACTCTTAAAAAAACATTTCATGGTTATTTAAAAATCATAGATATAATAGTCAATCTTATTGAAAAAAATAAATCAATATACACTATTGAACAAATTAAATATTTTGACAGACCATTGTATAAAATCTCTGAAATGGCATTATTATCTAATATTGTTCCCAAATTATCAGTATCAAGATATAATGCTTTAAGAAAAAAAATTAAAGAAAAAAAATTAAGTCATATTGATACAGCTTTAAAAAAAAGCATACCTTTTTATGGTAGTAATGCTTATATTTTTATAGGTTTTCAAAAATTTATTCAAGTAAAAAATTCTATTTATACAGTTGCACACAAATTAAAAAAGAATTTATTAAAGAATTAAAAATGATTAAAGTTTCAGTAATAATACCAGTTTACAATGCAGCAGCGCATTTACAAGAATGTGTAAGTTCGTTATTAAAACAAACTATTACTGACTGTGAATTTATATTTATAAATGATGGCTCTACAGATAATAGTCAAGAAATTATTGAAAATTTTCAAGTAAATGACAACAGAATTTTACTTATAAACACACAAAATCAAGGAGTAAGCACTGCTAGAAATACAGCAATAAATTTAGCTCAAGGTAATTATTTAAGTTTTGTAGATGCAGATGATTACCTCAATAATAATTTTTTAGAAAACTTATACAACACAGCAATTAATGCTAATGTAGATGTTGTAATTTCAAATTTTATTACCCAAATGGATGGTGTAATTACAAAAAATAAACCTTTATTTGAAACCAATAAAATAGTTCTATACAATGAAATTCAAGAAAAAGTTGTTCCTTTTTTTATAGAAAAAGACACAATGAATTCTGTTTGTAATAAAATTTATAAAACAAGTTTAATAAAAACAAGCAAAATAGTTTTCCCAAATAATATGGCACAAGGAGAAGATGGATTGTTTAACATTCAAGTATTTAATAAATCAAAATCTATAACATTTATTGATTATAATGGATATTTTTATAGAGAAGTTGCTAATAGTGCCACAAGAAACAGTACTAAAATTGACTATTTTAAAGTAGCATTAGAAAAATTTAAAATCAACTACAAAGAAGAATATAATTTATGTTTAGATGATGAAAAATTAGAAAAATTAAAATCAATTAGATTGATAAATACTGTAGTTTCATTACTTCATATTTATTTTACAACTAAAAATTCTTTTAGTTTTAAATATAATTATACTTTAAGTATGATATCCAATGTAGAAGTTCAAAAATCTTTAAAAAAATATTGGATGTATTTATTTGTAAATCAACCCAAATACAAACAGTTTATATTGTATTGCATCAAACTAAAATTAGTACTTTTACTTTTTTTAGCAATTAGTTACAGTAATTTTAGAAACAAATAATAGAATTAAATGAAGATTTTAATGTTTTTCCACGGCGGAAGTTTAAATAGAGGTTGCGAGGCAATTGTAAGATCTGGTGTTGCATTAATAAAAAATGAAAATCCCAATGCAATTGTAGATTTAGCATCTATGCAACCACATACAGATAAAATAATTCCACTAATTGACACCATACATTATGACCAATATAAACCAATAAAAAAGTTTTCTACAAGATGGTTTGTAAATGCACTACAAATAAAAATTTTTAAAAATGAAAATTATTCATATCAACAAGTGCATCGAGAAATAATAAAACATATTCCCAATTATGACATAATGTTATCTATTGGTGGAGATAATTACTGTTATGGCGAACAACCTGGTGTGTATGAAATAGATAGAAATATAAAAAAAGCAGGAAAAAAATTAGTACTTTGGGGTGCATCTATTGGAGATGAAGATTTATCTCCAGTTAAAATTGAAGATTTAAAATTGTTTGATTTAATACTTGCAAGAGAAAGTTTAACTTATCAAATTTTAAAAAATAATGGAATTTTAAATGCTAAACTTTGTGCAGATGGTGCTTTTACAATGCAAAAAGAAGAATTGCCTTTGCCTAATGGTTGGCAAGCAGGAAATACTTTAGGATTTAATTTTAGTCCATTAGTATATAATAAAAATAAAGATTCTAAAGACGCAGCATTTAAACTAATACAACATATTTTAGACACAACCAATATGACAATTGCTTTTACACCTCATGTAATTGAAAAAGGCAATAACGATTATGAATGTTTATTAGAATTTCACACACATTTTAAAGAAACTAACAGGGTTTTATTATTACCAAATAATTTAAATGCAATTCAATACAAAGGTTACATTGCAAGAATGCGTTTTTTTATTGGAGCAAGAACACATGCAACAATTGCAGCATATTCTACCTTAATTCCAACTATGGTTTTAGGATATAGTATTAAATCTAAAGGGATTTCTAAAGATATTTTTGGCGAAGAAAAACTGGTTTTAAGTATAAAAGATATTTCTAATAGTACTATAATGATAGAAAAATTTGAAGAAATGAAGCGTGAAGAAAAAGACTTAATTTTAAAATTGGCAAACAGTATTCCAAAAATAAAAGAAATGTCTAAAAAAGCAGCCCAATATCTTTTTGAATTATAAAAATTTAAATTAAATTCACAATTGATGAAAAAAAATATAGTATTTGTAATTCCAAGTCTTACTGCTGGCGGTGCAGAAAAAAGCTTGGTTAATCTATTAAATACTATTGATTACACTTTGTATAATGTAGATTTATTATTACTTCATAAAAAAGGAATTTTTCTATCTTTAATTCCAAAAGAAGTTTCTGTTTTAAATTTAAATTCCAATTACACAACGTTTTGTAAAGAGCTATTTTCGTCTTGTTTATCTTTTTTAAAACAAGGAAAATTTAGTTTAATTTATAATAGAATAGTATTTTTTTTAAAGAATAATTTAATAAAAAATAAAGCTGTAGCCGAACAAAATTCTTGGATAAATAGAAGTAAATCTATAGATAAATTACCAAAAAAATATGATGCAGCAATTGGTTTTTTAGAAAAATCGTCTATTTATTTTGCTGTTGACAAAATAGATGCTAATGTTAAAATTGGTTGGATACACACAACGTATTCAAGTTCTAGAATGAACCCAAATTTTGACACTAAATATTTTGAAAAATGCAAAGCTATTATAGCTGTTTCACCAGATTGTGAAGCCAATTTACAACATAATTTTCCGTATTTTAATAATAAGTTTAAAACAATTTACAATATAGTTTCGCCCTCAGTAATTCATAATTTATCAAATAAAGATAATCAAGACACTAATTTTTTAAACGCTCAAAATTCAATTGTAACCGTTGCAAGATTAAGTCCCGAAAAAGGAATAGATTTGGCCGTTGAAACTAGCAAAATTTTATTAGAAAAGAAGGTTGTTTTTAAATGGTTTATTATTGGAGAAGGTCAAGAAAGAGAAAATCTAGAAACTAAAATTATAGAATACAATCTTCAAAATTACTTTTATATAATTGGTTTAAAACAAAATCCGTATCCTTATTTAAAATCGTGTACAATGTACGTTCAACCTTCTAAGTATGAAGGTAAATCTATGGCAATAGAAGAAGCTAAAATTCTTTGTAAACCTATCATTGTAACTAATTTTACAACTGCCAAAGATCAAATAAATCATTCTGTTAACGGAATTATTACAGCGATAAACCCAAATTCTCTCGCAAATGATATTTTACAACTGCTACAAAATGCAAAGTTTCAAGAAAAATTAAGTTTAAATTTGTCTAAAGAAAAATTAGGTACAGAAGAAGAAATTAACAAATTTTATGAAATTATAAATGGATAATACTAAGAAAAATATTCTAATTATAATGAATAATTTGCGAGTTGGTGGCGCAGAAAAAGCATTGATTTCTTTATTACAAACTTTTGATTATTCGCTGTACAATGTTGATTTACTTTTGTTTAAAAAAGAAGGTCTTTTTATAAACCAAATTCCTAAAGAAGTTATACTTTTAGAAGAACCACCAGAGTACAAATACTTTGATATGGCTTTTTTTAAAGCAATTTTAGATGCCTTAAATCTGCGTAGATTAGATATTATTTTCAACAGAATTAAGATGGCTTATTTATTTAAGACCGAAAAAAATGGAGCAATTAGAGAACAAAAACTTTGGAAGTATTTAGGTAAATGCCTGCAACCTATTTC
>JAYVKR010000144.1:0-9502 GCA_043768185.1 Flavobacterium sp. | reverse complement strand
AGTTTTCAGTTAATACAGTTTTAAAATTGAATATTATTTAAAACTGAACACTGAGTACTGAATACTGAAATAATTTTACAATGTGTTAACGTTATTCAAGTCAGCAAATGCTTGCTCTAATCTTGTGTTGAAAGTAACTTCGCCTTCACGAACCCATTTTCTTGGATCGTAATGTTTTTTATTTGGAGCATCTGAACCTTCTGGATTTCCAATTTGCGTTTTTAAATAATCAATATTGTTAACCATATAATCACGAATTCCTTCTGTAAAAGCAAATTGTAAATCGGTATCAATATTCATTTTTATCACTCCATAAGAAATTCCCTCTCTAATTTCTTCTAATGTTGAACCTGATCCACCGTGAAAAACAAAATCTACAGGGTTAGGTCCAGTATTAAATTTATTTTGAACATAATCTTGAGAATTTTTCAAGATTTTAGGCGTTAATTTTACATTTCCTGGTTTGTAAACTCCGTGAACATTTCCAAATGCTGCTGCAATTGTAAATCTTGGCGAAATTTTCAACAATTCTTCATAAGCATACGCCACTTCTTCTGGTTGTGTGTACAATTTAGAACTGTCTACATCGCTATTATCTACGCCATCTTCTTCGCCACCAGTAATTCCTAGTTCTATTTCTAGCGTCATTCCCATTTTGCTCATTCTTGCCAAATAGGTTTTACAAATTTCTATATTTTCTTCAATTGGTTCTTCAGATAAATCTATCATGTGTGAAGAATATAATGGTTTTCCTGTCTCAGCAAAATGTTTTTCAGAGGCATCTAATAAACCATCAAGCCAAGGTAATAATTTTTTTGCACAATGGTCAGTATGAAGAATTACAGTTGCGCCATAAGCTTCTGCCAAAGTATGAATGTGTTTTGCTCCTGCAATTCCACCAGCAATTGCTGCTTTTTCTCCTGCATTAGACAATCCTTTTCCTGCATTAAATTGTGCTCCACCATTAGAAAACTGAATAATTACTGGAGCATTTAACTTAGCGGCAGTTTCTAAAACTCCGTTTATTGTGCTTGATCCAGTAACGTTTACTGCTGGTAATGCAAATCCTTTTTCTTTAGCATAATTAAAAATTGCTTGTACTTCATCGCCAGTTGCAACGCCAGGTTTTATGTTATGAGCCATTGTTTTATTTTTTAGTTAAGAATACAAAAATAGTAATTTCAAGTTTTAGAACGGATAATTTATTCCAATATTTATAACCGATTTAGAGAAATTGAGTTCTTTAAACCATTTTTCATTTACTTCTTTAGATGGATTGTAGGTTTTAAATCCTAAATCTAATCTAACTACAAACAATCCTTGATCGTATCTTAGTCCAAATCCTGTTCCTAAAGCCAATTCTTCTAATGATTTTAATCCTTTAAATTTGAAGGATTCTTCTTCTACATCGTCTAGAACATTCCAAATATTTCCTGCATCGGCAAAAATGGCTCCATTAAATTTTTCAAAAATATTAAATCGTAATTCAGCATTAAATGCTAATTTTAAATTGGCTTCATTAAAATCATTTATTCCGCCGCTTTTTCCTGGTCCAAGACTATAAGGTTGCCAAGCTCGGTTATCATTTGATCCACCAGAAAAATAACTTCTAGAAAATGGTACACTTTTAGAATTTCCATACGGAATTGCAATTCCTGAAAAACTTCTAACAGCCAAAACTTTCTTACCTGATAAATCCCAATGTTTTATAAATTCGAATTCTGTTTTTAAATATTGCGAAAATTCTACTTCAAATATTGTATTTGCGCCACCTTGATTTTTTAATTGTTTGGATGCTCTTGCTAAAATAGAAAGTACATTTCCAGCCGATTCTACTTTGGTCTTAATGGAATAAAAATCATTATCAGTAAGTCCTTTATTGGTGGTTTTTGTAAAACTTAAACTTGAAGCAAAAATTAAATTATTTTCGGTTAGTCGTTTTCTTCTTTCTTCAATACTTCTAACGGTTTTTATATTGTTTTCATTATTAGAAAGATTTAGATTTAAAACATCATTAATAAAACCATTTGTTCCTTCTTCTATTGTAAGTAAATTATTTACAAAATAATTACTGTTTACGCCAGGAGTTGTATTTGCAATAGCATTTAAAGCATTAAAAGAAGATTGATAAATATTAAAATAATTACTAACATTTACATTTTTTACAAACTGAATATTAAAAATATCAAACCTAAAAGAAGTGTTTTTAGTTGGTAACCAATTGTAAGTAAATGAACTAGTAAAATTTTGCTTGTCAAGTCCAATATTTCTTTGTTTGGCAAAACCTACAGCAATTGTTGTGGTTGGAAGCATTGTTTTTGGAATAATCTTATCTGTATTAAACGGAAAAAATATTCTAGGAAAATTTAATCTAGAATCGATACCAACTTCAGAAATATTAAAAAAATTATTGTTAGGATTAGCTAAATCTCTAGATGCTCCAACATTTCCTCTAAAACCTACATCAAAAGTTTCTGCACCATTAAAAACATTTCTAATTCCCAAAGAAACATTGCCAGATATACCAAAATCTTGAATATTAGAATGCGTAAAATCTACAGATGGATTAAAAGTAAATTTATCTCTTGGCGTTAAATAAATATGTGCAATTAAAGAATTTTCATCTTTTGGGTCAATTTTATATTGAATTGTAGGATAATTAAAAACCTTCAAATTACTAAGATATTTTGTTGTTAAAGTTGTGTTATTGTCAGAATATAAACTTCCTTTTGTAACAAAAACAGCATTAGTAATAGCTTTTGGTCTGTATTTTAATTTTCCTTCACTGTACAAAATAAAATTATTATATTCTGTACTGTCGTGAACTTTATTTTCGTCTTCATTGGGTTTATGATCTGTATGAATTGCAACTTTACTTATTTTATATAATTTAAAAGCAGCAGTTTTAGCAGTATCATTTTCTCTATATGAAAAATCTTTTATAATTAATTCTACATTGGTTTTTTTATTATTTCCAATGGTGTCAAGATTATACGAAATGTAATTGGGTTGAAATAAAAAGGCACCGTTATTTCTAAATTCAGAGGTAATTCTTGCTCTTTCTTGATTTAAATCTTCTGTTTTATATTGGTTTTTAGATTTTATAAACGAATTTTTTTCTTTAGTTTTATACAAAGAATCTAAAACTAGAGTTGCAATTGAAGTTTTTATGGTGTCAATAATAAATGCTTTTCCTGTAACTACATTATACTTCAATTTAATTTTTTTTGTTAAAGAAGTATCTTTGGTGTACGATGTTGTAGCGTCAAAATAACCATTATTATAATAGTACGATTGTAATCTTTTTAATGATTTTTTTGTGCTTATTGAGTCAAAAATTACTGGTTTTTCTCCTGTTTTCATTAAAAAATTATTAAAACCAGAAATTACAAACGATTTTCCTAATCTATCAACTTGTTTTTCTGATAATAAATTAGTTAACGATTTTTTAGTTTTTTCATTTTTATTTAACCATACATGGTAATTAGAATCGGCTTTTTGTTTGGCTAAGTTGTAAAGATTTAATCGCAACCTGTAACCAAGAATTGAAGTATTTGGTTTTTGATACAATTGATTTACAACCTCTTCATTATTATTTTTTTTATTATCTACTACAATTTCATTTTTTATTAGCAATTTTTTGCCATCTGCAACGCGTTTAGTTGTGTTACAAGCAACAATTATAAGTGCAATTAAAATAAATAGTGATATTTTTGTGAAGCGTTTTTTCAAAGGATGTGAAATTTAATTCAAAAATACATTTATTTTATGGTTAGTAAAAACCAAATAAAGTTAATTACTAGTTTACAGCAAAAAAAATTTAGACAAGTTCATAAATTATTTATTGCAGAAGGTGCAAAAGTAATTGAAGAATTACTGAATTCTAATTATGAATTGCATTATTTGTATCAAACAGAATTGATTTTTAAAAATGTAAGTCAAGACAGTTTCGAAATAATTTCTGAGCAAGATTTAAAAAAAATAACAGCATTAACAACTCCTAATAATTGCTTGGCATTATTTAAAATTCCGGTTTCAAATGTTGTATTTACTAATGAATTAACTTTAGTTCTAGATGACATTCGCGATCCTGGAAATCTTGGAACTATAATAAGGTTGTGTGATTGGTTTGGTATAAAACAACTTGTATGTTCAATGCAAACGGTAGATATTTATAATCCTAAAGTGATACAAGCAACAATGGGTTCTATTTCTAGAGTTTCAATTGTATACCAAAATTTAGAAGATTTTTTATCTAAAAATACGATGCCAGTTTATGGAACTTTTATGGATGGAAAAAATGTATATGGCGAAAGTTTAATTGAAAAATCAATTTTAATTTTAGGAAATGAAGCTAATGGAATTTCGTCAAGTATAACAAAATATGTAACTAATAGTATTGCAATTCCAAGATTTGGAAATTTACAAGTAACAGAAAGTTTAAATGTTGCCACTGCAACGGCAATATTTCTTAGTGAATTTAAGAGAAAATCTTAGTGAAAAGTAAAGTTTATAAAAATGGCTCTAGTTTTTAAAGCATCGATATTGCTTGTCCAAGGACTGTTTGGATCGTTATCTTGAATAATTTCGTCGTTAATACCAAAAACGCCTCTTATCGATGGAGAAAATTTAAAGTATTCTGTGTATAAATCTATTCCAAAACCTAGTTCATAATTGGTTGTCCAAGGTTTTACTCTAAAACGTTGTTGAAGATTATCGTCTATAGATTTAGAATTACTTGATAAATTTAATGTTGCAGAAACGCCACCAAGTAAGTATGGACGAATGTTTCCTAATCTTTTAGACGAAAATTTTAATAGTAACGGAAAATGAATATAAGTTGATTTTATTTCTCTTTCTGCGTCCAGTTGTTTTACAAAACCAAAGTAGGTAAGGTTTCGTTGTGTATTGTACAAACCTGGTTCAAATCTTAAATTTATGTATTCTTGCAATCTTAAATCGGCAACTACACCAACATTAAACCCTGAAGTTCCATTTACAACTATGTCTTTTTGTGGTGTATTGAAATAATCTATTTTAAAATCATAACTATTAAATCCTAGATAAAAACCAAAATACATTTTTTGTTTGTCAAAGTTTTCTAGATTTATAATTGGGTCTTTACTAAAAATTCCTTTTGATTGCGCATTGTTATGCAAGGAAAACAGTATGATTATGATGCAAATTATTTTTTTCATATTGATGTGAACCATTTCTATATTTTACTTTTTGGATGCGGTGTAAATTGTTGCCACTCCAAATGTTTGTGGCATATCTTGTACCTCTATAAACCCAATTTTACGTAAAATATTGTTTAATGCTTCGCCAAATGGAAAAACTGATGCCGATTCTGATAAATAACCATAAGCGACGTCGTCTTTAGAGAATAATTTTCCTATAATTGGAAGTATGTTTTTAGTGTAAAATTTATATCCTTGTTTGTATGGTGTTTTTGTTGGATTGGAAGTTTCTAGAATTACAAAAATTCCGTTTGGTTTTAAAACTCTTAGAATTTCTGCAAGTCCTTTATCTAATGTTTCAAAATTTCTAATCCCGAACGAAACGGTTATAGCATCGAAATGATTATCTGGAAAAGGCATATTTTCTGAATCGCCAACTATCATTTCTATTTTATTTTCTAGTTTTTTGTCTAGAATTTTCTTTTTTCCAACTTCTAGCATTCCGCTTGAAATGTCTAATCCTATTATTTTTGTAGCGTTGGTTTGTGCCATTAGTATTGCTAAATCGCCTGTTCCTGTTGCAATGTCTAGAATGTTTTTTGGATTTTTAGCTCGTACTAAATTTAGAATTTTTTTACGCCATTTTATGTCTATTCCAAATGATATTACGCGGTTTAAGCCGTCGTAATTTCCAGAAATAGTATCGAACATTTGGGTTACTTGTTCTTTTTTTCCTAAGGTAGAATCTTTGTATGGCGTTATGTTTTTAGACATTTTAGTGTTGCAATTTTTTTAGGATGCAAAAATACAAAATTTGTTTGCAATTATACTAGTTATAAGGAATTTGAATTTAATGCTATGAAAAATTGTTTAGCCGTGATGCTAAAATTGTTTGAGCTCTTCTTTTCGTTTTTTTTTTTAACGAAAAGAAAGCGAGTTTAAGCAGCAGGAAAAAGGATTGCTAAAATGCGCAAGCAATTCGCTACTGATGTTTAATAGTATAATAAAAAATTACTTTTTAATGAAGGTTTGAAAAGTGTAATCGAAATTGTGTTTTTCGTCTTTGGTGTGCATTTCTTCGAAAATTAATTTCCAATCATTTAGATTAATTTCTGGAAAAAACGCATCGGCTTGGCAGGTTGTGTGCACTCTTGTGAGTTCAATTTTATCTGTAATATTGATGGATTGCTTGTAAATTTCTGCGCCACCAATTATGTAGGCATCTTGGTTTTTAGGAACTTTATTTAAAGCTTCTTCTAGCGAGTTTACTATTATGCAACCTTCGGCTTTGTAGTTTTTATTTCTTGTAATGATAACGTGCGTACGGTTTGGCAAAGGTTTTGGAAAGCTTTCGAATGTTTTTCTGCCTAAAATTATGTAATGTCCAGAGGTTATTTCTTTAAATCTTTTAAAGTCGTTGGGTAAATGCCACACTAGTTTATTGTCTTTTCCTAGCGCATTATTTTCTGCTGCAGCAGCAATTTGAATTATCATTTATTGAGTTTTAACTTGGTTTTCTACGTCGTTTTTTAGTTTTTCTATTTTGGTTTCTTGCATAGAAACTAGTCGGTTTATTTGTTCTCTTTCCCAATTTTTGTTCATAAAACTATCTGTAATAAATACTTTTATAAAATGCAAAATAAAAATAAACAACCAAGCTGTAATTGCCCAAATATACCAATTTGTAGGTTCGCCAATATTTAAAAGTTTGTTGGCTACAAATAAAAAAATGCCACCAAGAAACAATAAAACAAAGTGAAAATATAGCGATTTTTTTTGTTTAATTCTTCTACGTGCGTATTCGTACATTTCGTGTTGTTGAGTTTCCATAACGCTAGAATTTACAATAAAGGTAGTATTTTATTTTAAAATTCAAAAATAGTGATTTGATTTTACATATTATGAAAACGTTTTCATATTTATTTTATTTAAATGAAATGCTTAATTAATAAGAATTTACCTTTTTTTTGGGTAAGTTTTTAACAAACTAATAATTCTTTATGTGAATTTTAAAGTGTGCAAAATATTACTTTACTTTGCGCCATTAATCTAAATATTAAATAGTTATGGCAGTTAAGAAACAATTTATAAAAACAAAACCAGTTTGTAAAGTAACTTTTTCTTTGGAAGCAAAAGAGGCAAATAGTGTAGCAGTTGTTGGAGATTTTAACAATTGGAATCCAGAAGTTGGCGAATTATCTAAATTAAAAAATGGTACTTTTAAAGGTGCATTTGATGTTGCAAAAGATAATTCATTTGAGTACAAATATATTGTTGATGGTGCTTATTTTAACGAAGTTGAAGCAGATAGTTACCGTTGGAATGCATTTGCTGGAGCAGAAAACAGCGTTCTAGAAGTGTAATTAATTTTACTTAAAAATGTAAAAAGTCCGTTTTCTTTATTGATTAACGGATTTTTTTATTGATGTAATTCACAACTTGAGTTTCTATAAACGATGCAGTTTTAACTGAAACTTGTATTGTTTTTATTTTTTCAATTTCAGTTTTAGAATGTGCTTTTTCATTATACCATTTTGCTAACGGAACGTTTCCTAGATTGTTTTTCCAAGAAGTTATTTTGTTTTCTGCAATTACTTCCCATTCAATATTATCAAAAGTATTGTCTATTTTAACTATAAAATTCACAACTTTATTTTGATTGTTCGTTATTGGAATTAAAAATTCTGACCAACTGTGATTACCTTCAGAAAATACTTTTCCTTTTATATTTAAAGTTTCTAGCAAACTTACAAATGCCATTTCTCTTTCGCTACACCAGCCAAATGTGCTAAATTCTCCTAAATTTGACGTTTTATATTTTGGATTTTCAAGAAGTAATTCGCTTAAAAATAGGTGTGGAGTTCTATCTATATCTGCAAATGATTTATATTTTGCAAATGATGCCGGAGATTTAACATCACTTAATTTTTGATTGGTTTCTACTAAAATAATAGAATGTCTAGGATTGGGATTGGTCCAATGCCAAAAATAAGGTATGTTTAAAATTTCGCCTCTTGAACCATTTTGTGCAGACGAACTTGTAAAAAGTTTATGAAGTATTTCTAAGGTATAAAAGTTTTTAATTGTTGTTGAATCGGTAGCTTTTAAATTATTGTTTTTACAAACTTCTTCATATTGTGTTGCATCAATTGTTTTAAAGTCTTTGTAATGATTGTTAATTAATTGTGTAAAAAATTCTGGAGTTGTGGTTACTTTGTAGTTGAAAGTTTTAATTTTTATTTCAGATTTTTTTATATCGATATCTTTACAAGAAAAAAAGGAAATTATTGAAAGTAGAAAAAGTAATTTTATAATTTTCATAATAAATGGATTTACAATATAACATCAAATTTCTCGAAATAGTATAGAATTAAAATATATTTTTGTCAAAAAAAAATGCCTCAATTTCTTGAGACATTTTATATAATTCATTTCAATTCTTACTTAATAGAATCTAATTTTGCTTGTACTTCTGCATCTGTTCCTTCAAAGTTTAAAACTTTTTCAGTTCCGTTTTCATTAGTAGTAACTTTAGCTTTAGTAACTCCATTATCAATAGATTTTTCAATCATTATTTTTCTAGAAATTTCTTCTTTTACTTGTGTTGCATTCATGAATTTACAAGTTGAGCTTTTGCAACCTTTTTCTATGCACTCTTCTTTGCTCATAGAAGTACAAGTCATATCTTCTGTACAACCCATTTTTGCACAGTCTTCTTTGCTCATTTTTGCACATTTTTCTGGCATTGCACAGCATGAAGCCATTGCATTTGCAGAAGCATTATCAGTATGAACTCCACTTCCTAAAATTGGAGCAATTACTAATCCAATTAAACAAGTAAGTTTTATCAATATGTTCATTGATGGTCCAGAAGTATCTTTAAATGGATCTCCAACTGTATCTCCAGTTACTGCAGCTTTGTGAGCATCAGAACCTTTATATGTCATTTCACCATTAATCATAACTCCTGCTTCAAAAGATTTTTTAGCATTATCCCAAGCGCCACCAGCATTGTTTTGAAAAACTGCCCAAAGTACACCAGAAACGGTAACTCCAGCCATATATCCACCAAGCATTTCAGCAATTAATTGGTTGTTGTCTCCATAAACTAATTTTCCTAAAAGTACAATTGCAATTGGGAAACCAATGGTTAAAATTCCTGGCAACATCATTTCACGCAAGGCAGCTTTTGTTGAAATATCTACACATTTAGCATACTCTGGTTTTCCAGTTCCTTCCATAATTCCTGGAATTTCTCTAAATTGACGACGAACTTCATATACCATATCCATTGCCGCTTTTCCAACAGAATTCATTGCTAA
>JAYVKR010000143.1:0-2083 GCA_043768185.1 Flavobacterium sp. | reverse complement strand
CTGAAATTTTACTATTTAGAATAATTAAAAATAATTCAATAATTATTTGGATTTGTTCTAAATAATATTTTAAATTTGCACTGTTTAGAATTAGTCTAAATTAAAATTAAAAAAATGAAGAATTATTTATTACTATTTATCTTGTTTTTATCAGTTTCAACTTATGGTCAAAAAACTGAAGATGAAAAAGCCATTAAAGCGATGTGCGGTTGCTACGAAATCAAATTCAATTTTGCAGAAACGTTCAAGTATCCAAAAGATACTGCAAATTACAAAGCATCTAAAGTCAAACACGAAACAGCTTTAGAATGGGCAGAATTAATTGAAGATGAACCAGGAAAAAAATCTATCCAACATTTACTAATTGTTGGCAAAGGAATGATTGTTAAACATTGGAGACAAGATTGGTTATTTGAAAACACAAAATTTTATGACTACAATGGCTTTGAGGATTGGAAATTTAAAACAGTTTCTAAAAAAAACGTTGCAGGACAATGGACACAAAGTGTTTTTGAAGTAGACGACAAACCTCGATATACAGGTTCATCAACTTGGCTTCACGTTGATGGTAGAACTTTTTGGGAAAACATTACCAATGCACCGCTTCCAAGGAGAGAATACACACAAAGAAGTGATTACAACATTACAAAAAGAACAAACGTTCACGAAATCGTAAAAAATGGTTGGATTCACGACCAAGATAACGACAAAATCATAAGAGACGAAAAAGGAAACGATTATCTTTTGGCTCAAGAAAAAGGACACAACACTTATACAAAAGTTGACGATTCAAAATGTGAATCAGCTCAAAAATGGTGGAAAGAAAACAAAGACTTTTGGAAAAAAGTTCGTACAAAATGGGATATTGAATTTGCTAAAAATAAAGACATCAAATTGTTAGCAGAGTTAGAAGGTAAACCTTTATACATGCACTTACAAAAATTAAAAAATGAAGCAAGCCAAGAAGAAATCAACAAAGTAATTGACAGTTTTATAGTTTCTAAATAATGACCTTCCAAAAAAACATTGTAGCACTATTCTTTATTTCTTTTTCACAACTTTCAATGGCTCAAGTTGCGACTGATTCTATAAAATCAACTAAACTTCAAGAGGTAATTGTTACAGGAACAAGAACACAACGAAGCGTTGCAACTTTACCTTTGCCAACACAAATAATCACAGGAGAAAGCATTCAAAAATCAGGATTAAGTCGTTTGAATGAAATCATTCAAGAACAAACGGGTTTAATAACTGTTCCTGATTTTGGCGGTGGCGAAGGTATTCAAATGCAAGGTTTAGATGCTACATATGTTATGATTTTAATTGATGGTCAACCTCTATTTGGTAGAAGTGCAGGAACTTTAGATTTAAGTAGAATTTCGGTAAACAATATCGAAAGAATTGAAATTGTAAAAGGCGCTTCTTCTTGTCTTTATGGTTCAGAAGCGTTGGCAGGAGTTGTAAATATTATTACCAAAAAGCCGACAATTACCAATAAAATAAAAGGAAACATTAACTATAAACTAGCAACATTTAATACACACGATGTTTCTACTACTTTTGAATATGGAAAGAAAAAAGTAGGCTTTGAATTGTTTGGAAACTACTTTAAAACCAATGGTTATAACCTTTCAGATAACGATTTTTTGCAAACAGTTGAACCGTATTATAACTTTACAATTCAACCTAAAGTAAAAATTAATTTTTCTGATAAAATAAATCTTTCTCTAAACTCTAGAATTTACAACCAAAATCAAGATTACTATGCAGAAATTGGCACAGATAAATATGTTGGCGAAAGTAAAATAAATGAATGGAACAATTCAATTTTGCTAAATCAAACAGTTTCGCATAAATTCAAATTAGTGTACGATTTATATGCTACTAATTACAAAGCTAACGAATACTTAAATGACCAAAACAACCAACCTTTCGATGAAAGCAAATTCAATCATTGGTATTTTCGTCCAGAAATTCGCTCTCATTATAAAGTAGGTAAAAATACTTTATCTACAGGAATTGGAGTTAATTATGAAACACTAGACAGAACTTATTTTGAAAGTAAAGCAAAGCTAAATTCTGA
>JAYVKR010000142.1:0-6052 GCA_043768185.1 Flavobacterium sp. | reverse complement strand
TGAATTTCTCTGCCAATGTGTTGCATAGTTTGCTGTTGAATTTCTATCTGTGTAGATAAAAGTTCTTTTTGATGTTCTATAATTTGCTTATTAATTAACATTACATGTTCTTTCTTTTTTAGTCGATATTGTTTTATAAAAATTAGTATCGCACCAATAAATGCAATGAAAAATAAAAAAAATAAAAAAATTGTTATTATAATTTGTGTTTTCCCCATATAAATGATGCAGCAAATAATAAATACATTATACAATTAGAAATTATAAAATAATAATAGTAATAATTCCAAATTTGGGGTTCTTTTAAAATTGGAAAATACAATCCAAAAAATGGAAGATTACCTATATAAAAAAGAATTACTCCTATTGTAATATAAAACATTTTGTCTTTTTTAAAATTTAATATAGATTCACTTTTAATTTGTCTTTTAAATTCTAAAACTACCATAATAAATAGCACTAATGTACCTACAATATAATTTAATGACTTGATGATAAAATTAAATTTTATAAAATAATTTTCTAAAAAAAACGAAATTAAAAATAACACTACTGACAGCCAAAATATATCTTTTCGTTGCAATGATTTATAAGCAAATAGCCAAAAGAAAAATATAAATTCTAAAGGAATTTGAATAAATGATAAGTAATATGCAATATCGATTTTTATATCATATTTAACGAAATAACTTGTAATTTCATAGATAAAAATATAAATTAAATAAAATACAAGCCACTTCCAATGTGTTTTTTTTACATTCATATAATTACTAATTGCAACAATCATTGCAATAAATTCGCATACATGTAAAATATCTATTAAAATTGGTGGTCTGTTGAACATTTATTTATTGATATTAAAAACCAAATCCTATTATTGCATCTGGTGGAGAAAGTGTTCCATGATTTCTAGCACTAACATTTTCAACAGTTTGAGGTCTACTACTAGAACCAAGAGATATTCCAGAATAAGTTTCATCAGTATAATATTTTCCAGTTTTTGGCATTTTAACATATCCATTATATGTAGAAACATCTAGTGGATTAAAATCATAATCAATTTTGTCATTTCCTCTAATAGTAGGTATCATAACAAGTGTGTGCAACTTTTCATAAGTTGGATTATAACTAAAATTAGGATCAGTTTGCGATGATTCCATTGCTCTCATTTTATCATTTTCTGGATAAGCAGCATAATAAATTCTAACGCCAAGTGTTTTGTCTTTACTTTCTGCGAAGTTTTTACTTGAATTATACTCAATTTGATACACAAATTGTTTTAAAGTTTCTAAATCAAAATAGATTGCTCTAGCATCTTTAGGTATTTGATTTAACGAATCTGATTGTATACTGTTTAATTGCTTTCCAGAATATTGACCAACCATACTTGTAATCATTTTAGTTGTTAATGTTGCTGGTGGTTGGTTTTCATAATTCATACAAATGGAAGCCAAATCTCTTGTTCCGCCATTGTCTTTGTCATTACAAAAAAAATAGCAAGTTATAAAATAAGTCAAAACTGCTGTTAATAGCATAAGTAGTAAGCATTTTAAAAGTTGTGATTTCATAATTGTATGGGTTTAGATTGTTAAAAATAGTTTAAAATTATTTTACAAAGGAACATAACAACAAAAAAAAACTTTTTAGGACAATCACTATTTTACTTCTAGGTGTTTTTACGGTAATTTCTTAGTGATTACCTCAATACTATTTCAGTTAAAATCTCATCAATTGATAATCAGTTTGTTTGCAGTTTTGTAATGTTGTTTTAGTCATTATTTCTAAATAAAAATAATTTAATAGGTAACAAAAACCAATACTATTTGATATAACTAAAATTAACAATAATAACTTTTAAAACAAACCCTTATGAAAGACTTTAAAATGATTACCAAAACAAAAAACTACTTAAAAGCAATGACACTTTTATTGCTAGTTTCAGCAACATTATTAAGTTGCAACAAAGATGAGTACACTGTAATTGGCGATGGTTTACCTAGTGATCAAGCATTGAACAATTTGTATGATGGAAAATTAGCATCACTCACTACGGTTCAAACATTTGACGCAAGTGGAACACTAAATTACACTTCACCTAAAGGTGTAAAACTTACAATTAGCGGAAGCTGTTTAAGAAAAAATGGAAATCCTGTAACTGGAGAAGTTAAAGTAAAATACATTGAAATTTTTGATAAAGGAACAATGTTAACTTCTAATAAAGCAACGATGGGAACCAATGCATCTGAAAAGAATTTATTAGTTTCTGGTGGAGAATTTTATATTGAAGCATTTCAAGAAGAGGTAAAATTAACATTATCTTGTCCAATAACATTACAAATTCCAACCTCTTTAACTGGCGGAACTGATACTGCAATGCAACCGTTTAAAGGAACTATAAATGCCGAAGGTGAACTAGTTTGGGATTTAGCACCAACTGTAGAATTATTTATTGCACCAGTTCAAGGAACACCCAATTTTAATTATAATGTAATTTTAGATGGTTTTGGATGGTTTAATTGCGATAGATTTTACAATAATGTTGGTCCAAAAACATCAATTACAACATTTGTTCCTTCTGGATATGGTAATGGAAATAGCGACATCTTTTTAATTGTAAAAACAATTCCAAATTCTCTTGGAAAAACTTTTGGTCAATTTCCTGTAGGATTGGATTGTTTCTTAGTTTTTGTAACTGAACAAAGTGGCAAATTTAGATATGCAATTAAACCTCAAGTGCTTACTGCCAATCATCAAGCTACGTTTAATTTATCTGAAACTACACTTGGTACTAAAGATGAATTATCTACGGCAATTAACGCTTTACCTTAACTAAAACAAAATTAAAATTTATAAAAAATGAAACACTTAAAAAAGTTACTTGTATTACTATTTTTGGGAATATTATCAAATAATTATTCTCAAGTTACACCTGCAACTGCTGCAACTGCTCCAATTTCAAATTCGGGTTTGCAACTGTCTTTTAGAGCAGGTTATGATGTTCCAATATTTAAAAATAATACACCTTATATAGATTATAAAGGTGGATTGGAACTTGGAACTTCATTAGATTATTATTGGTCTTGGTTTGGATTTGGTCTAGATGTAGATTACATTAACAATGGATCTAAAAGTACGTATCCAATAACTAATTTAATAAATGCATCAGGTGTTCCATTAACAAATTTTACACTTCAAGAAAATAAAATTACTAGATTATTTTATGGCATTGGACCCGATTTTAGATATTTATCTAACAGTAACCGATTTCAAGCCGAATTAAATACAAGAGTAGGATTATCTTCTATAAAAGGTGGAAGAGTAGAACTTAGAGAAACATCTACAAGTGCCAATCAGTTATTAAATTTTCATGCTGGTTATAATTTAAGCAGCGTATTATCTGCGAAAGCACAACTACGATTTACTTATTTTTTTACCAGAAGTTTAGGATTTCATGTTGGTGGATATTATTTAAAACACTTTAAAGGAACAGAACTTGTAGATCCAGCTTTAGGTATTTCTGCTGGTTACCAATCATTTAGTCAAACATTACAAAGTAATTCTAATATTGCTGGAACTAGTTTAACTTCAAGAATAGAACCTTGCAATTGTGATTTATCTTCTGTAGGAGTATTTGCAGGAATTACTTTTAAATTTAATAAGTCTACAAAAATTAAATGTTCAGAATGTGTAAAATGTACTGTTTGCGGAAAAACACATGCTTTACCTATGTGTGCTTGTACAACTTGTGGATGTAAAGTAAGTATCACTGCACGAGATAAATATACCAAAGAAATTTTACCAGATACAGATGTTGTTCTTGTAAATAGTGCTGGTCAAACTGCCAATTCTGGAAAAACTAATGGTTTTGGAGTTGTGGTTTTTGACAATGTTAAACCAGATAATTATACTATAAAAGGAACTTTAAACAACGTAAATTTAATTGATGGTTCAGTTACTACTTCTGATTTTAATAATTGTCAAGCAAATAATGGAATTATCTCTAAAGAAATTTTATATGGCGATAGAAATTTTATTATTAAAGGAAAAGCATTTGAGTGCAATACAACTGTTCCAATAGCAGGAATAAATGTAACCTTAGAAAATAAAGATTTAGCAACTAAAAAATCTACAATGACAGATGCTCAAGGAAACTTTGTACTTCAATTGTCAGAAACTGGTGTATTTGATTTATATGGTAGAAAAGAAAGTTATTTTTCTCAAATAGAACGCGTATCAGCATCTGATTACAGTAGAGATAAAAACTTATTTGTAAAACTAGAAATGTGTGCAGAAAAAGTTGATTGCGGAAAAGCACTTGGACTTAAAAATATTTTATTCGATTTAGATAAATTTTTTATAAAAGAAATTGCTAAAACTGAGTTGAACAGATTGGTTCGTTTTATGCAAGACAATCCATCTGTAAAAGTAGAAGTTGGTTCGCATACAGATTGTAGATCTAGCTTTGCTTACAACCAAACTTTATCTCAAAATCGTGCCAATGCATCAGTAGATTATGTTGTTTCTCAAGGTATTGATAGAAGTAGAATTACTGGAAAAGGTTATGGTGAAACTGTTTTATTAAATGAGTGTGCCGATGGTGTAAACTGTAGTGAAGCGCAACATAGCATCAACAGAAGAACTGAAATGAAAGTAATTTGTCCTCCTAAAAACTAATAATTATAAATTATTTCAAAATGAAAAAATCGAAAATAATATTAGCAATAAATAGTCTGTTACTTTTTATTTTATTTGCTTCTTGCAGTAAAGATTCGTGTGCCTATGTAACAGAATGTGTTCAAAACAAACCAGAAGGATTTATGGTTTGTACCAATGCTAATGATGGAAGCGGAAATGTTGGCGTAATTCACGAAACTATATATAATTCTAATGCGCCAATTGGTGCCAACTGGAACGATGCAAGTTTAGGCGCAGGAAAAGTGGTAACTACTAATCCTACTAATTGGACTTCAACTATTATTGGAAACGTATTTGGCATTGCCTTAGATAATTCGTTCAATATTTATTTAAGCGCAACCGATGTTTATAATTATGACAGTTTTGCTACAACCAATTTTGGAGCTGGTGGAAGATGCGGAATTTATAAAACCAATGTCAATTCACTAGCAACAACCACAACTTTGGTAACTACTTTTACTGGTAATGCTTGGAATTATGCTTTAACAAATAAATTACCAAATAGTGGTTTTGACACTGGAAATAGTATTGGAAATATTGCCTATGATAAAGCTAATAATCAATTGTTTGCAACCAACTTAGAAGACGGTAGAATTTACCGACTTGATCCTACAACTGGAAATGTAAAAAGTGTTTTTGATCCTTTTACACTAGATGTTCCAACTAACGGAATGGTTGCTGTGGGCGAAAGAATTTGGGGAATTGGAGTATTAACGCAAAATGGTATAACCGAAGTATTTTTTGCAAGAACACAAGTAGGATTTAATTCTATTTGGTCTATTCAACTTGATGCAAGTGGAGAATTTATGGCAACACCACAACCATTACAACCTAATGTATTTAACGATACAACGCCAAGTTCTAAAAACGTAATTCAAAAAATTGGAAATCAAAACAAAATTACTGATATCGAATTTTCTTGTGCTGGTAAAATGATGTTGGCAGAAAGAGGTCAAGATCATAATTCATCAATATTTGAGTTTGAAAAAATTGGAACCACTTGGACAACTACTGTTCCTTTTTATGCTGGCGATGCTTTTAATGCAGGTAAAAGTTCTGCTGGTGGCGTTGATTATGGTGCTAGAGAATCTGGTGGAAGTTTTGCTAATGATGACCTAGTTTGGGTTTCACAAAACTATGCACAACCAGTAAATTCTATAGGTTTATGTTATGGAGTTCAAGGAATTAGTAGTACAGGAAATGCAGCTTCTACTTATGGAAGTACCGATTTATTTATAGATAGAAACGCTGGTACTAATTATAAAGGTGGCATTGGCGATGTAGATGTTTTTGATTCTAGTTGTCCGTGTAATAATTAAAAAATAAATTTTGTTAGTTAGGTAAAAGAGTTAGAAAA
>JAYVKR010000141.1:0-3543 GCA_043768185.1 Flavobacterium sp. | reverse complement strand
GTAATCAAGCAATTCATTATAATATTTAATTTTTATATCAGAATCAAAAGCCTTAAATTTTTGATAAGCTGTTAGAAATGTAATTCGCAATGATTTATCATTTTTACCAACCCAATCTTTAGCAATCTCTAAATAGTTGGCTTGACTTTCTGGAAAACTTGTAAATAATTTTACAAAAGCAATTTCTTTAGTATCGTACGATTTATCATTTAATAAGGTTTCATATTCTTCTTTAAATGATAACGGAATGGTATTGAAAATTTCTGCAACTGCTTGACGAACTTCTATATTATTAGTTTTCATGGCACTATTTAATATTTCTTTTTTATCTTCAAATGGTTCTGAAACCAACTGATAAATAATTTCTTTTTTTACAGGATAATATGCATCACTTTGCAAAATTTGTTTAAAGTAGTTTTGCTTTTCTGCAAATGGTTTACTTTTTAAACTTTTAACTTCAATTAACTTTCTTACAAATTCATTTTTATTCAATAATTCATCTACTTCTTTATTTTGAAAACGAAAATCTTCAAGCCAATTTTTTTGAAATTTCATAATATCAAAATTTGAAACTTTGGCAATTTCATTAAGAAAATCAATAGTTTCTACATTTTTAAATTTATATTTATTCAAATATTTTTTTACTGCTTTGTTAAATTTATTTTCTCCAATTGCTTCTTTAATTGTATGCAAAGCCCAAGCACCTTTTTGATAAAATGATAACGAACTTGCCTTTTCATTCATAACAGGAATAGTATCTGTTTTTGTTGCTTCTTTTAATTGTTCTGCATTTTTATATAATTGGTAATAAAAATGATCCTCACCAAATAATTTTCGCTCTGCTAAAAGTGCATAATAGGTTGCAAAACCTTCTTGTAACCAATGATGCTTTCCAGATTTAGCTGTTATTAAATCGCCAAACCATTGATGTGCTAATTCGTGAGCATTTACATTGATGTAATTTCTATCGTTAAATCCACTTTCGTCAACCACAAAATCTTGAGCAAACAACGTAGCGGATGTGTTTTCCATTCCAGCATACAGAAAATCTTCTATTGGAATTTGTCTGTAAACCTGCCAAGGATACTTTACTCCTATTTCTTTTTCAAGAAAATCGAAAATGGTTTTAGAATCTTTATATGTATATTGATATTTATCTAAATCTTTTTGTTGAAAATAATTTTCAAACTGAATTCCAGATTTGGATTTCTCTGTTTTATGAATAAATTTTCCAATTGCAAGCATAACTAAATAAGATGACATTGGTTTTTGCATTTTATAACTCCAAGATTTAAATGCTTCATTATCTGTAATATTTATTAATTTTCCGTTAGAAATAACTTCATATTCTTTATCAAAAATTACATTTATATTAAAAATTACCTTTTCATTTACATCATCAAAACTTGGTAGCCAATGACTTGTGTATTTTCCTTGACCTTGAGTCCATATTTGGTAATTATCTTTAACGCCTGTAAAATACATGGTTTGTTTTGGAGTTACATTGTATAAAAATTTCAAATTATTCTTTCCTTTTTTAAAGCCTTCAAATAGAATTAATTCTTTTTTATTATTTTTATAATTTACTGATTTTCCATTTATCAAAACATCTTTAAAATTCATATTCTTTGCATCAATTCTAATGGAATCAATTTCTGAAAGAACTTTAAATTCATACGAAACAGTTCCATCAACTGATTTTAAGTCAAAATTTGGAGTTACAAAAGCATCACATTTAATAAAATCAACTTTATCAATTTGTTGTCCAAACGAAAAAATAGAAAAGAAAAATAACAAAAAATATTTCATATAATTTAAATTGAGTTACAAATATAGTTATTGAAATTGAAATTGATTTTTGAAATTGATTTTTGAAATTGATTTTTGAAATTGATTTTTGAAATTGATTTTTGAAATTGATTTTTGAAATTGAAATTGAAATTGACATTACTCTTCTCTATTTACTTTTTCAAAATCAAAAGCTGGTGTACAAATTGCAATATATTCGCAAGGTTCATCAAACGGATTAGAATATTGCACTCTAGTATTGGCTTCAATTTTAATAGATTGTCCAGCTTCTAAAATTATAACTTCATCCTCAATTATAAATTGCTTTTTCCCAGAAACTATATAAGTGTATTCTTCAAATTCTGGCGTTTGAAACGGTTCACTCCATTTTGGTGGTGCAATCATATGAGCAATAGAAATATTTTTATTTCCTGTAGTAGGAATACCGTGATGTTCTTCAATTAATTTTCCATCGGTTGTTGGTACTACGAATGGAGATTTTTGAATTAAGTATTTTTTCATATGCCGCAAAGGCGCGATGGCGCGAAGTTTTAATTTTATTTTTTTTATTTGCTAAGATACTTATTAATTAAAATTATAAGTTTTTAAACTTTTTTTATAGAACCTTAGTGGCTTAGTGACTTAGTGGCAAAAATTTACTTCTTAAACATTTTCATCAAAATTCCAAAAGCACCACGAATAAAACTGGCACTCGTAACTACTTTTACTACAGATTTTCCAATAACACTGGCAGTACTTGGTTCATTACTTTTCTTTTCTACTTCTTCGTTTTCTTGTGCTTGCGTTGTAGCATCGACTATTTTTTTTGTTAAAATTTCATAAGCACTTTCTCTATCAATTTCTTCTTGATATTTTTTTACCAATTTCGATTTAGTATTTATATCAGAAATTTCGCTGTCATTTAAAATATCCATTCTGCTCATTGGTGCGCGAAGCATGGTTGCAGCAAGTGGCGTTGGAATTCCTTTTTCGTTTAGCGCAGTAACAAGTGCTTCACCAATTCCTAGTGACGTTAAAACTTCTTCGGTTTTATAATAGTCAGATGTTGGATAATTATCGGCAGTTTGATTAATTGCTTGCCTGTCATTTGCTGTAAAAGCTCTTAATGCGTGCTGAATTTTTAATCCCAATTGTGCCAAAACACCTTTAGGAATATCCATAGGGTTTTGTGTAACGAAATAAACCCCAATTCCTTTTGAACGAATTAGTTTTATAATAGTTTCAATTTGATCCAACAACACTTTGCTTGCTTCGTTAAATATTAAATGTGCCTCGTCAATAAACAAGACTAATTCTGGTTGTTCAACATCGCCTTTTTCTGGCATTTGCTGGTAAATTTCTGCCAGTAAACTCAACATAAAAGTCGAAAATAATTTTGGTTTATCCTGAATGTCTGTTAAACGTATTATATTAATGTATCCTTTTCCGTTTTCGTCTATGCGTAATAAATCGTCTATTTCAAAAGATTTTTCACCAAAAAAGATATCGCCACCTTGTTGTTCTAATTCAATAATTTTTCTCAAAATTGTTCCAGTTGTTGCTGTTGAAATCTTTCCATATTCTTCAGAAATTTCATCTTTTCCTTCTTCGGTAATATAATTTAGAACTTTTTTAATGTCTTTTAAATCTAAAAGTGGCATTTTTTTATCGTCACAATATTTAAAAATTACAGAAACAACTCCAGATTGTGTATCGTTTAAATCTAATATTCTCGAAAACAAAACTGGACCAAAT
>JAYVKR010000140.1:0-4032 GCA_043768185.1 Flavobacterium sp. | reverse complement strand
TGGAAAATTAATAAAACAAATAAGTCCAAAAGGTGAAGGTTGGGACGGAACATTTAACGGTCAACTATTGCCAGCAACAGATTATTGGTTCTCTGTAAATTACCTAGAACAAACTATCGAAAAACAATTTAAAGCCCATTTCTCATTAAAAAGATAGACTTTAAATTTATCATTATATCAAAAAAGGATTCTCAATTTGAGAATCCTTTTTTGATGTAATAAGTTATAGTGAATTAGAAAATATTAAAAAAGTTGTTACTTAAAATTAGTTTTAGTTACTATTTTGCCATTCGAAGGCATCTTCATCTTGAGATATTTCACTTCTTTCAGATTTACAACTTTTGATTTTCCAATTCGTTGTGTAAGTACCAGCTCCATCTGAAAAGAATCCATATAAAATGTAATAATCATTCTGCTTTTCAAGTTTGAATTGATTCTTATTAAGTTCTCCACTGTAATTAGGATTGAACATTTTTGACACATCAAGTTTGATTTGACATTCATTTAATTTAATTGTCAAATTCTCAAGTATAAATTTAGGATAATCCATTTTAAAATCTGAACCAAACCAATCTTTATTGTCAATTTTGCATATATATTTTGCATCAATACTTTCGCAAAATTCAATTTTATGAAGCTCTTTATTAAACTCTTTGATTGACCAATATAATTTAATTTTAGTTGTAAAATCAATCCGTCCAGATTTTGTTATTTCAACATCTGTAGTTTTTTGATTTTTTTTAATTTCAGTAAAGTTTATTTTTTGAAATAAAGTAAATAATAATAAAACCGAAACTATGATTAAAATTGAAATAACAAATTTATTCTTCATTAGTTTTCAATTATATTACTTACAATCACAGTTTACTATTATAAACCAATAATGCATTTTTAAGAATTTTTACAGATTTAATTAAATCTTCTTTCTTTAAAACATATGCAATTCTAACTTCATTCAAACCCATATTTGGAGTAGAATAAAATCCAGATGCAGGAGCAACCATTACCGTTTCTCCTTTATAGTCATACGATTCTAATAACCATCGTGCAAATTCGTCAGCGTTTTTTACAGGCAATTGTGCAATACAATAAAAAGCACCTTTTGGCAAACCAACTTTAACACCTTCAATTTTATTTAATTCAGAAATTAAAACATCTCTTCGTTCTTTATATTCTTCAATAACTTCTGTAAAATAACTTTGTGGAGTATCAAGTGCAGCTTCACTTGCAATTTGTGCAAATGTTGGCGGACTTAATCTTGCTTGAGCAAATTTCATTGCTGTTGCCATAACTTCCTTATTTTTAGAAACTATACAACCAATTCTTGCGCCACACATACTGTAACGTTTAGAAACAGAATCAATCATAATTGCGTTTTCTTCAATTCCTGGAATGTTCATAACAGAATAATGTTTTTCTGTTTCATCATAGATAAATTCTCGGTACACTTCATCTGCAATTAAAAATAAATCATGCTTTTTTACCAAAGCTGCAAGTTGTTCAATTTCTTCTTTAGAATATAAATATCCTGTAGGATTTCCTGGATTGCAAATTAAAATAGCTTTAGTTTTAGAAGTAATAAGTTTTTCAAAATCGGCAATTGGTGGTAAAGCAAAACCTGTTTCTATAGATGAAATTACAGGAACAACTTTGGTTCCAGATGCAGTAGAAAATCCGTTATAATTTGCATAAAATGGTTCTGGAATTATTATTTCATCATCAACATCCATTGTGCTTCCCATGGCAAAAAGTAATGCTTCTGATCCTCCAGTAGTAATTATAATGTCTTGAACGTCTATTGGTAATTCGTGATTTTTATAATAAGTAGAAAGTTTAGTTCTATAACTTTCAAAACCAGCAGAATGACTGTATTCTAAAACTTTAATATCAGCATTTTTTACAGCGTTTAATGCAACTTCTGGAGTTTTAATGTCAGGTTGACCAATATTTAAATGATATACTTTATTACCTTTTTTCTTTGCAATATCTGCATAAGGAACCAATTTTCTAATTGGCGATTCGGGCATTTGTTTTCCTTTATTTGAAACTTGTGGCATGATATAATATTTTTTATGCAAATTTCGATATTTTATTGTAATTATCATAATAAAAGGTTTTCTAACTATTATTTTTTCTTAAATTTATTCAAAATTTAATTAATGAAATTTAAAATAGTATACTTTTTAATTTTTTTGCTTATTCCATCTGCTTTTTCTCAAAATGGTTTTCGTTTAGAGAGTAAAAAGAGTAAAATAACAATTCCTTTTAAACTATTAAATAATTTGGTAATTGTTCCAATAGAAGTAAACGGAGTAACTTTAAATTTTCTATTAGACACTGGAGTTGAAGAATCAATATTATTTAGTTTAGACGAATCAGACGAAGTTAGTTTTTCTAAAATTGAGAAAATAAAAATAAAAGGATTTGGAAGTAAAGAACCATTTGATGGATTTAAATCGACCAAAAATATCTTAAAAATTAAAGATTTTAAAGACAATGATCATACATTATATTTAGTTTTAGATCAAGATATTAATATTTCTTCTCAAATAGGAATTCCAGTAAACGGAATAATTGGCTATCATTTTTTTCAAAATAATAGTATAAAAATAAATTACGTTTCAAAAAAAATTACAATTTATAAATCAGATAAAGAGTATTCTAAAATACAAAAACAATATAATAAAATACCATTACAATTTCATGATGGAAAACCATACATTGTTGCAAATACTATATTTGAATCTTCAAATGAATTACAAACTAAATTATTAATTGATACCGGAAATACAGATGCAATATGGCTTTTTAAAGAAAAAAGTAAACAAATTGAAGTTCCAAAAATGAATTTTGATGATTTTTTAGGCAAAGGTTTCAGTGGTGATGTTTTTGGAAAAAGAGGCAGAATTAAAACATTCGAATTAGCAAATTTTAAACTAAACAATCCATTAGTTGCCTTTCCAGATGCAGTTTCAACAACAGATATAGACACAATTCAAAACCGATTAGGATCAATTGGAGCAGAA
Source organism: Flavobacterium sp. (assembly GCA_043768185.1). Taxonomy (GTDB): domain Bacteria; phylum Bacteroidota; class Bacteroidia; order Flavobacteriales; family Flavobacteriaceae; genus Flavobacterium. The sequence goes on along the minus strand of JAYVKR010000140.1, from coordinate 1,006 downwards.
GTTATGAAACGTTTTACAGTAGTTTTCGATTATAAAAATCAGTTTTTGTATTTAAAGAAAAATAGCAATTTCAATAATCCGTTTCAGTTTAATATGTCTGGAATAGAAATTCAGCATCAAGGATTACAATGGATATCAGAATCTTATGAAGAAAATCCGGCACTAGCTAATAATTTTTTCGATGTAGAAGGAAATAAAATCTCTAACAATTTAAAATACAAGTTTTTACTAAAACCAATATATATTATAGGAAATATCCGTAAAGATTCTCCAGCAGATTTATCTGGACTAAAAAAAGGAGATGTAATTGTAAAAATAAATTCTAAAAACGGTTACAATTTTACACTTCAAGACATAAACGACTTACTAAAATCTGAAGAAGGAAAAACAATTAAATTTGAAGTAGAACGCAAAACTAAATCACTCAAATTCGAATTTCAATTAAAAAGTATGTTATAAAAAAACGCCTTATTTCTAAGACGTTTCACATATTATTGCATCGGACCAGTTTTCTTTTTTTCCAATATATTTATCTCAGGTTTAACAATTACTAAACCTTTAATTTTTATTGCAACCAAGCCATTTTCAACATTTACAGCATTACTTTCAACCGTAATTGTTTTAACAATTGGACCAGGATTCATATTATATTTAACCTCAATTTTTCCAGTTTTACCTGGTAAAATAGGATCTTTAGAAAAAGTTGGAATAGTACAACCACAAGTAGACTTTACATTTGTAAGAATTAATGGCTCGTTTCCAGTATTTGTAAACTCAAAAGTTCTAATTCCGCTATCATTATCCTTGCTCACAGTACCATAATCAATAGTATTGTCTTTATCTTTAAACTCAATTTTAGCTTGAGAAAACCCAATTCCCGAAACCAAAACCACCACAAAAAGTATAATTTTTTTCATCATTTTAATAATTTGGTTCGTGTAAAAATAACTACTTTAAATTAATACACAAAAATTTAAATCTTAATTTTTTATAAAAGTACCTTTTA
>JAYVKR010000139.1:0-2774 GCA_043768185.1 Flavobacterium sp. | reverse complement strand
AGTTAAAAAAACAATTACCATGATTGCTACATCATTTACGGCTTGGTTTGAATTTAAAGATATTATTAATTTACCATATATTAACTAGACTTAAGCCATTAATATTAAAATCTTAAATTATAGTATTTTAGCATTTTAGAAAATATATTTAACAATCATCTTTGTTTATGAAACTATCACAATACCTTCTACTTCTATTATTTAGTATCTATTCATACAGTCAATCACCAATAAAATATTGGATAGACAGTAATGGAAAAGCTATCGAAAAAGAAAAATTTCTATTAGATTGGCGAGAAAAAGATGAATATTCAAGATGGGATTATAAAACAATAGATTCTTCTAGAGTTGCAAAATTATCAAATAATAAATATATTCTGTTAAAATTAAATCATAAAACATTAGTAGCTAAAATTAATCTATTAACTAATAAAAGTCTTTCAGATTCTACAACATTTATTATTGAATTTAAATTTAAAGATGATTATTGTATAGAAGATTTGTCAAATAATTTTACAAAAGGAAAAATCTATGAACGTAAAATTTTTACTGATGAATTGAAAAAAAAATTAGAACAAAATAAAAATATAATTTATTTGTGTTTTTTTGAAAACGGTATTAAATTAAAAAATAGCATTTCTAATAATGAATATTTTTTTTTAGACAGTGAAGATTTCCTAAGACAAAATATTTTTATCAAACCTGCTCTATGTGGTTCGTTTTTAATTTCTAAACCTAATGGAGAAACATTAGTGAGAAATGGCGAATTCTCTTCCGACAATATTCTTGAATTTTTAATACCAAACAATTGGAAATTAATGTTTAATTAATTCAAATCAAGATGAAAAAAATTATATTTCTATTATTTTTAAAAACATTTAATTTTGCCAATAGTCAATCAATTATTGATGAATCATTCATAAACGGAAATTGGTTAGTTAAAGATGCTAAAATCTATCAAGAAATTAATAAATCTCAAAAAGAATTTATTGATTTTTTAAGATCTACAACTTTTATATTTAATAAAAATCATACTTTTAAAATTGTAACACCCAAAAAATCTAAAGTTTTTGATTCATTTATAAATATGTTCAAAGATTCTAACTGGTCATTAAGTGTAGAAAAAAGCGAAATTACAATTTCAGATAAATCAACGAAAGGAAAATTAATGATAATTTTTATACAAGTTGAAAATAACAATATTAAATTTATTCTTCAAGAAACTAAATTGACTCTAGATGTAGATAAAATATAACTATATATGAACAAAATTATTATAAAAAATGGAATTATTGGCGGAATAATAGTAAGTATTATTATGGCTTACATGACAATTCATATGAAACAAAATCCAGAGTTTGAACCAAATATGTTTGTTGGTTTTGGAAGTATGTTATTAGGATTTATATTTGTTATTCTTGGAATTAAACAACATCGAGAAGCTAACAATAATAGTATAACATTTGGAAAAGCTTTTACAACTGGTTTATTAATTTCTTCGTTAATATCAATATTTTACGTTATAGTTTGGTTAATTATTTATTATAATTTCTTTCCAGATTTTATGGAAAAATACGGAGAATTAGTTTTAAAAAGAGCTACACCAGAAAATATTGCAGAAAAAACTAAAGATTTAAATCAAATGAAAGAATGGTATAAAAATCCAATTATTATAATTTTATTAACTCTTGTAGAAATTTTACCATTAGGAATTTTAGTTTCATTAATTGGCGCATTAGTTTTAAAACGAAAAGCTAGAATATAAAAAAATGGTGCGAAATAAATTCGCACCATTTTTATAAAGTAAAACCTTAAAACTATTTTTTATCTTTAGTGAAATCAAATTTTTGACCACCAACTTCTAATGAAAATGCATTTTTTGGTCCGTTAAATTGAACTGTTAATTGCGCTTGTTCAAACGTGAATTTTCCGTTTCCTTTTTCTTCCAAAGCAATAGTTGGTTGTCCTGTTGCGTTTAAAACTAAACTTCCATCTTCTTCGGTAATTGTAATTTTTATTGGAATTTGCTGACTAGAAAATTCTCCTAAATATTGATCTAAAACAACACCTTTTTCAACACCATTTTTAGCATTTGTCCAAACATTATTTTCATCATTACTGTCTGGAAATGCATTATCTGGATCTAGCGTAACAGTATCTAATTCTTCTGTAGAATTAAATTTAAACGTCCAAGAAGTATTTCTTTTCCATATTTCTACAGGCAATGTCATTCTAGAAGTTGTTCCACTTTTAGTTTTTACTTCTACAACAACTGGCATTGGCATTTTATCAAGATTTTCAATAGTAATAAACGCACCATTTTTAGCATCGTTTTTTATATACTTTACTTTTGTAATTGCTTGATCTAAACTCCAATTGTTAACAAACCAACTTCTCCAAAACCAACTTAAATCTTCACCAGAAACGTTTTCCATAGTTCTAAAAAAGTCATCTGGCATTGGATGTTTGTATGCCCAACGAGTTATATAAGTTGTAAAAGCTTTATCAAAACGTGCTGCTCCAAGAATTTGATTTCTTAAAACTTCTAGTCCTGAACCTGGTTTAAAATAAGCCAAAATTCCAAGATTAGCTTCTTTTAAATTATCTGGTGCAGCCATAATTGGTTCCATCTCTGGATTAGTTAATTGTCCAGATGCTTGATGCATGTTGGTAACTGGTTGTTTGTATTCTCCGTTATTAAAATCTTGAGAACTTAATCCGTTTATAAAAGTATTAAAACCTTCGTCCATCCAAGCAAATAAACGTTCGTTAGA
>JAYVKR010000138.1:0-6515 GCA_043768185.1 Flavobacterium sp. | reverse complement strand
TAAAAGCCCAACAAAAATCTGGAGAAACAACCAAACCTATAGAAAAGCTAGTAGATAAATTATACACTAAATATGTTGACGAGCAGTTAAACCAATACTATTTAGATAATTTAGAAAACGATTTTCCAGAATTTGCATCGGTTATGGAAGAATACCGCGATGGATTATTACTGTTCGATTTAATGGAAAAAGAAATTTGGCAACGTTCTAAAACAGATACTTTAGGATTAAAAACGTTCTATGAAACTCAAAAAAGTAAACACGTTTGGAAAACAAGAGCAGAAACACTAATTATATCATCTACTAAAATAGATGTTGTAAAATCTGCATTGGCAATGTTAAAGAAAAACGCAACTTCGCAAGAAATTAAAGATAAACTTAATACTAAAGAAATAGTAAACGTAATGACATCAGAAAATACCTATGAAGAAGGCGCAGATGCATTACCAGCAAATACAAATATGGAAGTAGGAATATCTGACATAACTAAAAAAGGAGATTATTATTTTGTAACTAAAATAAATTCTATACTTCCTGCAGGAAACAAAACATTTGAAGAATGCAAAGGAAAAATTATTAATGATTATCAACAATATTTAGAGCAAAACTGGGTTAATGAGTTAAAGAAAGAATTTACTGTAAAAGTAAATCAAGATGTTTTTGAAAGAGTAAAAAACCAAATAAAGAAATAAATTACACTAATGAATATTCAATTCAATATTAAAAATACAATTTTAGCAGTAGCAATTCTTTTTGTAAATCTTGTCAATTCGCAAGAAATTATAAAAGAGCAAGAAGTTAAAAAAGATTCAGTAAAACCATTTAAAAGACAAAAAATTGACGGAATTATTGCTACAGTTGGCGATTATACCGTTTTAGATTCAGACATAGACAAAGCATTTTTAGAAATTACAAGTCAAGGAAATTCTATAAAAGACATTACGCGTTGCCAAATGGTAAGTACACTTTTAAAAGATAAATTGTTTGCACATCAAGCCATTCAAGACTCGGTAATCGTTAAAGATGAAGAAGTTAAAGAAAAAATGGAGCAACAATTAAGTTATATGATTGGAGAACTTGGCGATATTAAAAAGGTAGTTCAATACTTTAAGAAAAATACCGAAGACGAATTAAGAACAGAATTATTTGAAATTCTTAAAATGCAAAAATTAGCCAATGATATGCAGCAAAAAATTGTTGGCGAAATTCAAATAACACCAGAAGAAACTAGAAATTTCTTTAAAAAAATACCAGAAAACGAGCGACCAACATTTGGAGCAGAACTAGAAGTAGCACAAATTGTAATAACACCCAAAATCTCTCAAGAAGAAAAGCAAAAAGTTATAGATAAATTAAAAACCATTCGTCAAGAAGTGCTTGATGGTGCCAGTTTTAAAACTAGAGCTGTAATTTATACAGACGATAGAGGATCAGCATCTACAGGTGGTTTTTACAAAATTAACAAACGAACTGGTTTTGTAAAAGAATTTAAAGACGTTGCATTTTCACTTCAAGAAGGTGAAATTTCAGAACCTTTTGAAACCGAATTTGGCTTTCATATAATATTAGTCGAAAAAATTCTAGGTCAAGATTTAGAATTGCGTCACATACTTTTAATGCCAAAAGTATCAGAACAATCACTAAAAGATGCCAAAGAAAAGATAGAATTAATAAAGAAAAGAATTCAAGATAAAGAAATCACTTTCGAAGAAGCAGCCAAAACAATGTCTGACGAAAAAGAGACTAGAAACAATGGTGGAACGCTTATAAACCCAAAAACGCAAGATACACATTTCGAGTTGACAAAAATGGATCCAGAGTTTTACAGCCAAGTTTCTAACCTTAAAAATGGCGAAATATCTTCGGTAATCCTTAACGATGACCCACGAGAAGGTAAAAAATTCAAAATAATTACCGTAACCAATCGCATCGACGAGCACGTTGCCGATTACAGCAAAGATTTTATCAAAATCAAAGAAATTGCACTAAAAGAAAAGCAAATAAAAGCCATTACAAAATGGACCGACGAAAAAATTAAAGAAACCTACATCAAGATTAATGGCGAATATAAAGTTTGCGATTACAGTGATAATTGGTTAAAAAAATAGTTTTTCTAGTAGCGAATCAGTAGTTTTTATTTACAAACCATTTTCCTGCCTTCCGTTTCAATCTTTTTTGTATTGCCTTGGGTTTAAACCCAAGGCAATATAAAAAAGGATTTTCACTCCAGTCAGGGCTAATTAACAAAGTGTATTGCATTTTTAGTTTCGTAGAAAAACAGTACATTCGTTAAAAAATAAATTAATTTTATTTTAAATAAAATACCAAAACCTGTTTATTTTGTCTTCCTAAGAAGTTTATGTTGAGAAATGCCGAAGTAAATCGAAAAATTTAAAAATAATAATATTAAGGTTTTAAAAATTGAACATCTTTAATCTAATATCTAATATCTATTTTCTAATATCTATAATCTATTTCCTAATATCTAATATCTGAAATCTAATATAAAATGTCAGACGTAACAGCAATACAAAATCTAGTTCAAAAAAGACTAGAATTAAAAAAAGAAATCTCAAAAATAATCGTTGGTCAAGACGACGTTGTAGATCAAATACTTTTAAGTATATTTTCTGGCGGTCACGCACTGTTAGTTGGCGTACCAGGATTGGCTAAAACCTTAATGGTAAATACAATATCGCAAGCGTTAGGATTAAATTTTAAACGAATTCAATTCACACCAGATTTAATGCCATCAGACATTTTGGGAAGCGAAATTCTAGACGAAAACCGTCATTTTAAATTTATAAAAGGACCAATATTTTCTAACATTATTCTTGCCGACGAAATTAATAGAACACCACCAAAAACCCAAGCAGCTTTACTAGAAGCAATGCAAGAACGATCTGTAACCATTGCAGGCGAAAACTATAAATTAGATTTACCTTACTTTGTATTAGCAACACAAAATCCAATTGAGCAAGAAGGAACATATCCGCTTCCAGAAGCACAATTAGACCGTTTTATGTTTGCCATAAAACTAGATTATCCATCGTTTCAAGAAGAAGTTTTAGTAGTAAAATCTACAACATCCAATATAAAACAAACAATAAATCCTTTATTTACAGCACAAGAAATAATAGATTTTCAAGAATTAATTCGTCGCGTACCAGTTGCAGATAACGTAATAGAATATGCAGTAACATTGGTTTCCAAAACACGACCAAACAATCCACTTTCTAACGAATATGTAAAAAATTATTTAGATTGGGGTGCAGGACCAAGAGCATCACAAAATTTAATTCTTGCAGCCAAAGCCAATGCCGCTTTTAACGGAAAATTCTCTCCAGATATTGAAGATGTAAAAGCAGTAGCAACAGGAATTCTACGTCACAGAATTATTAAAAATTACAAAGCCGATGCCGAAGGAATTACAGAAGAAATGATTATTGAAAAATTAATGTAACTATTTTAAAAAATATATTTTAAAGCCCAACAAATTTTTAATTTGTTGGGATTTTTTTATTTAAATCAATTTTATTTTTAATTAGTAAATCTATACTCTGCAAATTAAAGTATTCCAATTTCCATTCTTCCATCTTAAATTTCCTTTCAAGAAGTTTAAAGTATATATTTGTCGAACTGTTTTGTTAAAAATTATTGTTGAGTTACTAAAACGCTTTTTTTATGATTAAATCTTTATTTTTAAAATTAAAATGGATAAAAAAGAGAATTCGTTGGAATTATAAGTACCAAAAAGGTATTTGGGATTACATGGTTACAGAAGAAAATAGGTATGTTACCATAGTAGACTTCATTAAAGAAACTCAAATTAATAAACCATCAATTCTTGATTTAGGATGTGGTTATGGTGCATTAAATTCCTATTTAGAAGATGAATGTTATAGTTCTTTTTTAGGCATCGACCTATCATCAGTTGCAATTCAAAGAGCTAAAAATGCAAATTATGCCAATTCCAAATTTTTATCGGCAGACATTCATCAATTTCAACCAAGAAATAAATTTGATATCATAATCTTTAACGAAGTATTATATTATCTTGATAATCAGTTAGAAATTGTAGAAAAATTTGCCAATTATTTTAATCAAACTGGTTATTTTATTTTTTCATTCTATGGAATTAGACAAGATTTAATTGACAGTCTTGAACAACAATATGTATTGGTTAAGAAAGAATTAATATCTCAATCTGAAAATGTTTTTTGGGGAATTTGTATGTACAGAAATAAATAATTTAAAATATCAAATTATTAATAATCACAATTAAAATTATCAAATAGATAAAATTTTAAATAAATTTTGTTTTTAATTCAATAATATACAACTAAAATCAATTTTCTACAATAATAATTGTTGAAATAATCACTTTTAATAAAAATACTATAAATATCAACAGAATTCATTAAATTTGCATCACAAATAAATAAACCTCTTCATTATGGCTTTTGATATTGAAATGATTAAAAAAGTATATGCCAATATGACAACTCGTGTAGATAAAGCTCGAGAAATTGTTGGTCGTCCGCTTACACTTACAGAAAAGATTTTATACAATCACCTTTGGGAAGGAAATCCTAGTCACGCATTTACTCGAGGTAAAGACTACGTAGATTTCGCTCCAGATAGAGTTGCGTGCCAAGATGCAACCGCACAAATGGCATTATTGCAGTTTATGCACGCAGGAAAAAGTAAAGTTGCCGTGCCAACAACAGTACATTGCGATCACTTAATTCAAGCAAAAGTAGATGCAAAAACCGATTTGGCAAGAGCAAAAACGCAAAGCAATGAAGTTTTTGATTTCTTATCTTCAGTATCAGATAAATACGGAATTGGTTTTTGGAAACCAGGCGCAGGAATTATTCACCAAGTAGTTTTAGAAAATTATGCATTTCCTGGCGGAATGATGATTGGAACCGATTCTCATACAGTAAATGCTGGTGGTTTAGGAATGATTGCAATTGGCGTTGGTGGTGCAGACGCAGTAGATGTAATGTCTGGAATGGCTTGGGAATTAAAATTTCCTAAACTTATTGGAGTAAAATTAACCGGAAAACTTTCGGGTTGGACAGCACCAAAAGATGTAATTTTAAAAGTAGCAGGAATTCTTACTGTAAAAGGTGGAACTGGAGCCATTGTAGAATATTTTGGCGAAGGCGCAACAGCAATGTCATGCACAGGAAAAGGAACTATTTGTAATATGGGTGCAGAAATTGGAGCAACAACGTCAACTTTTGGTTATGATGCTTCAATGGACAGGTATTTACGTTCTACAGATAGAGCCGATGTTGCCGATGAAGCTAATAAAATTGCAAAATATTTAACTGGTGATGATGAAGTTTATGCTAATCCAGAATTATATTTTGATCAAGTTATTGAAATAAATTTATCAGAATTAGAACCACATTTAAACGGACCATTTACTCCAGATTTAGCTACTCCAATTTCTAAATTAAAAGAAGAAGCTATAAAAAATGATTGGCCTTTAAAAATTCAAGTTGGATTAATTGGTTCTTGTACAAACTCCTCTTACGAAGATATTTCTCGTGCTGCATCATTGGCAGAACAAGTTCTTGCAAAAAATCTGAAAATAAAATCACAATTTACTATTACGCCAGGATCAGAATTAGTTCGTTACACAATAGAACGTGACGGATTTATTGATACTTTCGATAAAATTGGAGCTACTGTTTTTGCAAATGCTTGCGGACCATGTATTGGAATGTGGGATAGAGAAGGTGCAGAAAAAGAAGAAAGAAATACGATTGTACATTCGTTTAACAGAAATTTCTCTAAACGTGCCGATGGAAATCCAAATACACTTGCCTTTGTAGGTTCACCAGAATTGGTAACTGCGTTAGCAATTGCAGGAGATTTATCGTTCAATCCATTGACAGATACTTTAATTAATGAAAATGGAGAAGAAGTAAAATTTGACGAACCAACAGGAAACGAATTGCCACCAAGAGGTTTCGCAGTTGAAGATGCAGGTTTTCAAGCGCCATCAACAGATGGTTCTTCAGTTCAAGTTGTAGTTTCGCCAACATCAGAACGTTTACAATTATTAGCACCATTTTCACCTTGGGATGGAAAAAATATTACAGGAGCAAAATTATTAATTAAAGCTTTTGGAAAATGTACTACCGATCATATTTCTATGGCTGGACCATGGTTGCGTTTCCGTGGACATTTAGATGCCATTTCTAATAATATGTTGATTGGAGCAATTAATGCTTTCAATCAAAAAGCCAATTCTGTAAAAAACCAATTAACTGGAATTTACGGTGCTGTTCCTGCTGTTGCAAGAGCTTACAAAGCAGCTGGAGTTTCAAGTATTGTAGTTGGAGATCATAATTATGGAGAAGGTTCGTCTAGAGAACACGCTGCAATGGAACCAAGATTTTTAGGTGTTAAAGCGGTTTTGGTAAAATCATTTGCACGTATTCACGAAACCAATTTAAAGAAGCAAGGTTTGCTTGGATTAACATTTGCTAATGAAG
>JAYVKR010000137.1:0-6570 GCA_043768185.1 Flavobacterium sp. | reverse complement strand
AAAATTATGGCTAAAATTGTAAAAATGCCTTTTTATAAGAAATAGAGTTTCAATTTCAATTGCAATTTCAAAAATCAATTTCAAAAATCAATTTTAATAGTCGTTTTAAAATTAAGATTCCTAGTTTATGTTACTTCGACTGTACTTCGTCTTCGCTCAGCATAAACTAGCTTAGGATGACAAATTAAATGTATTTGAAATTAATTTTAAAATTAGTGGATAAAAATTAAAAACAGAATCTGAAAGAAGTTCAGATTAAATAAAATTACAAACAGAATCTGAAACAAGTTCAGATTAAATATTTAGAAATGGGAAGAGCATTCGAATTTAGAAAAGGTAGAAAAATGAAACGCTGGTCGGCAATGGCTAAAGCATTTACACGAATAGGAAAAGATATTGTAATGGCTGTAAAAGAAGGCGGACCAAATCCAGAAGCCAACTCTAGATTACGCGCCGTTATTCAGAATTCTAAGGCAGTAAATATGCCAAAAGAAAACGTTGAACGTGCTATTAAAAAAGCTACCGATAAAGATACTGCAAACTACAAAGAACAACTTTTTGAAGGTTATGCGCCACACGGAATTGCAATTTTAATAGAAACTGCAACAGATAATAATAATAGAACCGTTGCCAATATTAGAAGTTATTTTAATAAATGTAACGGTACTTTGGGAACTCAAGGTTCGGTAGAATTTATGTTTGATCATACTTGTAATTTTAGAATTCCAAACAACAATCAAGATGTTGAAGAAATGGAATTGGAATTTATAGATTTTGGTGCCGAAGAAATTTTTGCAGACGAAGATGGAATATTAATTTACGCACCATTTGAAAGTTTTGGAGCTATTCAAAAAGAATTGGAAAGTCGTGGAATTGAAATTTTATCCTCTGGATTTGAGCGAATTCCGCAAGTAACAAAAAAACTTACCGAAGCTGAAATTGCTGATGTTGAAAAACTTATAGAAAAAATTGAAGAAGATGATGATGTGATGAATGTTTATCATACGATGGATGAATCGGAATAGATTCAAACTTTAAATTTATAATTAAACTTCAAGGAAACTTGGAGTTTTTTTTATAAGATAAATTTTATATTTTTACATCTAATTCTTAAAAAAACTTTATATGAAAAACATTACTACATTTTTTTTACTTCTAATTACTTCAATTTCATTTGGACAAGATTATCAAAAAGAACTATTATTAGAAGTTGTAGAAATTAAATCTGGAAATTTTATTGCAAATGATTACTCACTTATAACATTAAAGGATGGAACAACTTTTCAAATTAAAACTTCTGCAGAAGCTCCTTCAACTGGAGTTATTAGTAGAGATAATTTCGTAGCTATCTTTAGTTCAATTCTTACAGAAGTTTTACCAGAAATAACAGATGACCCAGAAGTTATTTCTAAAGATTTGGAATCAATAATAGGCAATCCAGATATTGAAATAAAATGTATTATGGCAAAAACTGGTATGCAAATTGAAATTAAAAGTGATACTGGTGTAAAAAGAATTACGCAATTATGGGCTGATTTTTTTAAAGAATAAATATGATTTAAATTTTAAATAAAACTTCAAGGAAACTTGGAGTTTTTTTAGCTTCAAATTTTTTAAGTTATAGTAAATAAACTAATATGTTTACTTTATATTAAAATAAGTAAACTAATATGATTACTTAAAAATATGTTAGTAATCATATTAGTTTACTTATTTATTGTTTTATTTATAAAAATGTTTACTTTTGTACTGTAAAATAAATTGTTATGAGAACACAAAAAAAAATATTAATTCAACAATTAGATAAAAAAATAAAACCATTTGAAGGAACTGATAAAGTAATTATTCCTGATAATGGCTGGATTACTACTATTAGACAAACTCTTAATATGACGCTAGAACAATTAGGGAATAAGCTTAATATTACAAAACAAGGTGCAAAAAAGATAGAAGAAAGAGAAATTAATGGTTCACTTTCTATAAAATCTTTAAAAGAAATTGCAAATGCATTAGAAATGAAATTTGTATACGGATTTGTACCTAAAGAAAAATCTATTGAATATATAGTAAATTCTAAAGCTAATGAATTGGCAAAAAAAATAGTTTTAAGAACAAGTCATACTATGAAACTTGAAAATCAAGGAAATACTGACGAACAAATTAATTTAGCAATTACTGATTTAGCAAACGATTTAAAAAGAGAAATGAATAAGTCGTTATGGGACTAATATTTAATTATGAAGATGGACAAACTCCATTAAATGAAGAAGAAAAAGATGGTTTATTAGTAAAATCGATAACAACTCATAATGAATTAAACGAATTAGAACAATTAAATATAGAAGTTGCAATACTATGGATTTTAAAAACTAAACTAAATAAAGATAAAATTCTAACGGAAGATTTTATTAAGTTATTACACAAAAAAATGTTTGAAAATGTATGGATTTGGGCTGGTAAATTTAGAAAATCTGAAAAAAATATTGGTGTAAACTGGATAAATATTAATGTAGATTTAAAAATACTTTTAGATGATACTACTTTTTGGATTGAAAATAAAACTTATACAAGTGATGAAATTGCCATACGATTTAAACATAGATTAGTAAATATTCATTGTTTTCCAAATGGAAATGGTAGACATTCTAGAATTATGGCTGATATAATAAGTGAATCAATTTTTAAAAATGAAATTTTTAGCTGGAATAATTCAAATATGGTAAAAGCCGACGAAACTAGAAAAAAATATATTAACGCAATAAGAGATGGAGATAACGGAAATATTAATCCTTTATTAAAATTTGCAAGAGAATGAAATTAAGATAATTTATATTGATTTAACTAACAAACTAAACTTCAAGGGAACTTGGAGTTTTTTTATTTGATAAAAATTACAAATTGTAGAAGTAATTAAAACTTAAATATTAACTATTTTTGCTAAAAATTAAAATAAATGCCCAGATTTCAAGAAAACGATTTACCAAAAGCAAAAGTCAATGCAAGTTCTTTAAAAAACGCATTATTAATATTTAAATATGCTGCCAATAATAAATGGAAATTCTATCTTGGACTGTTTTTTCTTTTACTTACGAGCGCAACAGCATTAGCTTTTCCAATGTTAATGGGAATGTTAGTAGATTGTGTAACCAATAAAAATTTAAGTCAAGCCAATTGGATTGCACTTTCGTTAATGGGAATTCTTTCGCTTCAAGCTGTTTTTTCTTTTTTCAGATTATCATTATTTGTAAATTTTACTGAAAATACTTTGGCGAATTTACGATTTGCTTTATACGAAAATTTGATAAAATTACCAATGTCGTTTTATTCTCAAAAGCGTGTTGGCGAATTAAATAGTAGATTAAGTGCTGATGTTTCGCAACTTCAAGATACTTTAACTAGTACGATTGCCGAGTTTTTACGTCAGTTTATTTTAATTATTGGTGGTTTTATTATTTTGGCAACCATCAGTCCAAAACTAACTTTAATGATGCTTTCTATTGTTCCAGTTGTGGCTGTTGCAGCAGTTATTTTTGGCAAATTTATTAGAAAATACGGAAAGAAAACACAAGATAAAGTAGCCGAAAGTCAAGTTGTTGTTGAAGAAACACTGCAAGGAATTAGCAATGTAAAAGCATTTGCCAACGAATGGTATGAAATTGAACGCTACAAATCTAAAATTAAAGAAATTGTAAAAATTGCCATAAAAGGTGGACAATATCGTGGTTACTTTGCATCGTTTATAATTTTGTGCTTGTTTGGTTGCGTTGTGGCTGTAGTTTGGTACGGAATTACTCTAACAATAAAAGGCGAAGTTGATGGAATTGGCGACTTAATTTCGTTTGTTTTATACACATCATTTATTGGTGCATCTTTTGGTGGTATTGCCGAATTGTATTCTCAAATTCAAAAAGCAATTGGATCTACCGAAAGAATATTTGAATTATTAGAAGAAACACCAGAAAAAATAAATTCATCGCAAGCAGTTGTTACAGAAAAGATTAAAGGAAATGTTACTTTTAAAAATGTATCGTTTAGTTATCCGTCAAGAAGAGAAATTGAAGTTTTGAAAGATGTAAATTTCACGGCTAATTTTGGTCAGAAAATTGCAATTGTTGGTCCGAGTGGTGCAGGAAAATCTACTATATCTTCTCTTCTACTTCGTTTTTATGATATAGATGGCGGACAAATTTTAATTGATGACAAAAATATTTACGATTACGAATTAGAAAATCTTCGTGGCAATATGAGTATTGTTCCGCAAGATGTGATTTTGTTTGGTGGAACTATTCGAGAAAATATAGCTTACGGAAAACCAAATGCAACAGAAGAAGAAATTTTACTTGCTGCAAAACAAGCCAACGCACTGAATTTCGTTAACGGATTTCCAGAGAAATTTGATACTTTGGTTGGAGAACGTGGTATAAAACTTTCTGGTGGACAACGTCAACGTATAGCAATTGCTAGAGCTTTGCTAAAAAACCCTAGTATTTTAATTTTGGATGAAGCCACATCATCTTTAGACAGCGAAAGCGAAAAACTAGTTCAAGAAGCATTAGAAACTTTAATGGAAGGAAGAACTAGTATTATTATTGCGCACCGATTATCAACAATTAGAAATGCTGACGCTATTTTGGTACTAGACAAAGGAATAATTTCTGAAAAAGGAACGCATAAAGAATTACTTGAAATTGAAAATGGTATTTATAAGAATCTTAGTAATTTGCAGTTTAGTGAGTATTAAGTAAAAAAAATCCCAAGCACAACTTGGGATTCAAATAAATGATTAAAAGTAATTCTTATTTTATAAACTCAATTTTTTGAACTTCCTCAGCATTAACGCTGTCAAAAAATCCTTGTTCGTTCATCCATTCATCGCTAAAAACTTTACTCATATAACGCGAACCATGATCTGGAAATATACCTACAACATTACTGTTTGCTGTAAATTCTCCTTCTTCAGCATATTGTTTTATGGCTTGCATTACTGCTCCAGAAGTGTAACCTACAAATAATCCTTCGGTTCTAACAATTTCTCTTGCGGTGTGCGCACTTGCTTCGTCAGTAACTTTCATAAAATGATCTATAGAATCAAAATCGGTTGCAGTTGGAATTAAATTCTTTCCTAAACCTTCAATTCTGTAAGGATAAATTTCATTTACATCAAACTCCTTTGTTTCGTGGTACTTTTTTAATACTGAACCAAAAGCATCAACTCCAAGAATTCTAATATTTGGATTTTTCTCTTTCAAGAATTTTGCAACACCAGAAATTGTTCCTCCAGTTCCGCTACAAGCAACTAAATGTGTAATTTTTCCAGCAGTTTGTTCCCAAATTTCTGGTCCAGTTGTTAAGTAATGTGCATCAATATTCAACTGATTAAAATATTGATTAATATAAACAGAACCTTTCGTTTCTTCGTGCAAACGCTTGGCTACACTATAATAAGAACGCTCATCATCGGCAGAAACATGCGCAGGACAAACATAAACTTTAGCTCCAAGTGAACGAAGCATGTCAATTTTATCTTTAGAAGATTTAGAACTTACTGCCAAGATGCAACTGTAACCTTTTATAATACTTACCATTGCCAAACTAAAACCTGTGTTTCCAGATGTAGTTTCAATTATAGTATCGCCAGGTGTTAAAATTCCTTTCTTTTCAGCTTCTTCAATTATGTATAATGCAATTCTATCTTTAGAGGAATGTCCTGGATTAAAAGCTTCAACCTTAGCATAAAAGTTTCCTTCTAGTTTTTCGGTAATTCTATTTAACTTAATAAGAGGTGTGTTTCCTATTAATTCCAAAACGTTGTTGTAAGCTTTTATATCTTCTTTCATAAAATAAATTAGTCAAGGCAAACATTTAAAGTCGGATTTTATAAACTTCAAAACTTTGCAAATTTAATAATTTTTTTTTTACTATTTTCTTATTTTTTCTAAATCTAATAAAAAACTAAATTCTTTGGCAACTTCTTTCAACGATTCGAACCTTCCAGAGGCTCCACCGTGACCAGCGTCCATATTAGTATCTAAAAATAATTGATTTTTATCGGTTTTAAAAACTCTTAATTTGGCTATCCATTTCGCTGGTTCCCAGTATTGTACCTGAGAATCGTGTAAGCCAGTAGAAATATACATATTAGGATACTCCTTTTTTTCTACATTATCATAAGGTGAATAGGACAACATATAATTATAATATTTTTTAACATTTGGGTTTCCCCATTCGTCGTATTCGCCAGTTGTTAAAGGAATAGTTTCGTCTAGCATTGTTGTTACAACATCTACAAATGGTACTTGAGCAATAATTCCGTTATAAATTTCTGGATTCATATTTGCAATTGCGCCCATTAATAATCCTCCAGCAGAACCACCTTCGGCATATAAATGTTTTTCGGATGTATATTTTTGAGCAATTACAAATTTTGAACAATCAACAAAATCGGTAAATGTATTTTTCTTTTTTAATAATTTTCCGTTTTCATACCATGCTCTTCCAAAATCTTCGCCACCACGAATGTGTGCAATAGCATAAATAAATCCTCTATCTAGTAATGATAATCTTGTAGTA
>JAYVKR010000136.1:0-3300 GCA_043768185.1 Flavobacterium sp. | reverse complement strand
TTTTCAAAAATCTCATTTCTTGAAACTTTAATTCCTGTTTTTTCAGATGAAATTAATGCTCCAAGAAAAAAATCTTCTTTAAGTTCGGCATTTAATATTTTTCCATCTTCACCTAGTTTTTTTGCTAATTCTAAAATGAATTTTGCATTACTTGGGTTTTTAGTATTTATAAGTAAGGTTTCCATTTAATTTTAATTTTAAAACAAATGTAATGAAATTTAAAATTCAAAAACTACAACTCTGGTTTTTTTCTATTTTGTTTAATTTCAGATGTAGTAGCTTTTTCTTTTAATCGTTTTTCGATTACAGATTTAGGAATTTTAGTCGCTTTTCTAGGTTTCGGAATGATTAAAGATTTTTCTATAATTTCTAGAAAACGTTTGGTAACGATAGATTTATTTTTAAGCTGACTTCGGTCTTCATCGCAGTTTAAAATTAAAATTCCTTCTACTGTTAATTTAGATTTTAGCTTTTTTTGTGAGCGTTCTTTTTCTTCATCAGAAAGTGAAAATGAATTTAATAAATCAAATGTTAAAACTACTTTAGACGAAACTTTATTCACGTTTTGTCCACCAGCACCAGAACTTCTAACTGCTTTATAGTTTAACTCTGTTATGATTTTTTCTTTATCCATTTTTTTACACGAATTACACAAATTATCACAAATCTTGATGTTAATTAAAAATTACACTAATTTAAATCTTCGTTTTTTGATTGTTTATATTTGTTTGAAATTGATTTTTGAAATTGATTTTTTGAAATTTTAATCTGGCGATTGATGTGCTGGTTTTAATAAATCGTTTACTGTTTTTACAGGATTGAATGTTATTAGTGGAACTTCTACAAATATTGTTAGCCATTTACCCATTGCACCATTCCACAAACCTGGTAATTCGTAAGCTTTTAATGGTTTTCCGTTTTTATTTTTGTCAACTATAAATCCTGTATTTTTATTTACAAATTTAGTTAAATCAAATTTTTGACCTTGATAATTTTTAATGCCGCAAACTAAATCTACAGGATTAAAATGCGTCGCCGATTCTAATATTTTCATTTGATTTACATCTAATGAGTCAATTTGCGAAGTTTCCACTATTTGAAGAAAAACAGTTCCTTTTTTAGTCAACACCCAAAATGGTCCGCCACCAGGTTCGCCTTCGTTTTTTACCATGCCACATACACGAATTGGTCTGTTTAATATGGTAAATAAATAATTAATTTTACTGTCTTTAGTATATTTAGTAAAATCTTCAATTACAGAAACGCATAATTTAGATGATAAAAAAGCTACTATTTCTGAAATTAAATCATTGGAAACCGACTTGCTTTCTAGAATTCTTAAATAATTAAAAATTGTTTCTTGTGTTTTTACTAAAATTCCACCCAATGCTTTTTTGTATAATGCAATGATTTCAATATGATTTTGAATTACATTATCAATGTTTTTAATAAAAATAATATCGGCGTTTAACTCGTTTAAATTTTCTATTAAAGCACCATGACCACCAGGACGAAAGACCAAATTATTGTTTTGATCGCGGAACGGATTGTTTTCTAAATCTATCGCAACAACATCTGTAGCTTTATCTTGATAGGAATATTTTACATTAATAGAACTATTATTTTCTTGTTCAAATTTAGGTTTTATGGTTTCAATAATCTTCTCAAAATTATGTTGATGTTCTTGAGAAACCGTAAAATGCAAATGTGATTTATTATTGGAAGTGGCATAAAAAACACATTCGTTTAAATGCTCTTCTATGGCAGTTGCAATGTGATTTTTATATTTATGAAATGGCAAAACTCCTTTTGGTTTGTTAGCAAAATCGAAGTATTTGCTTGACAAAAGTGTTTTAATAAATCCGTAATCTTTTGTATCAATATTCCAATTATCGTAATCTGGAAGCGAATTTTTAGTGATTTTTAAAACTTCTTTATAGAAAGGAAACTTTTCTTTGGCAACCAAAAAAACTGGTAAGTTTTTATCTTTTTTTCTGTTGATATATGCGTTTATAGATTCTTCACCAAGTTTATAATCATTTAAAAATTCTGATAAAAATTTAAACATTCTACTTGCTGCGCCAGATGCAGGAACAAATTTTTTAAGTTTTAAATTTTTGCTTTTCTCATCAAAATAATTGGAATAATATTTTGCTTCATCTTCAGATATAGCAACAATTCCATCATTTATTACTGCTGGTCTTTCTAGATTTATCTTTGGAATCCCGTTTTTTAAAATTTGAAATTGATTTTCTAGTGTTTCAAGATTTATATTTCGATTATAAATTTCAACAAAATCTATAGAATTTAATCCTAATTCTTTGGCTTTAGTTAAATCTTGAACAATTTTTTTTGCGGTTTCAAAACGTTCTTTTATACTTCCGGTAAGTTTTATGTAAGGTTTTTTATTTTCAATTAATGCATTTTCAAATGTTGCGATTGTCTTTTCTCGATCTTCTGGTTTGTCGCGTAAATCGTCTTTTTCCCAAGGAACATCAATGTCTGTTAAGAAAAATAAATCGTATTTATGTTTGCGAGCTGCTTTATCTAGAGTTGGATCACATTTATTGTAATACATTTCAGAAAATACTTTGGTTACCATTAAATTAGTATCGCAAAAAAGATAGTTGTTGGCAGATGATAATGCTTCATTTTCAAGTTTTGTTTGACCAATTGCTATTGGAAGTAAATCTTCATAACGGCAAACTTGCTTTTCATTATCCCATAAATCTTGTAAATATTGGCGTGCAAATTCTGGAATCCAAGTTGTATTGAATTCGTCTGCGAGTTGATGTGCCAATGTAGTTTTTCCAGTAGATTCTGGACCATACAAGGCAATCTTTATTACTTCTGATTGTAACTGTTTAAGATTTTCTTCCATTCTAAATAAGCCAAAACAGCTAAAATTGTAAATATTAGATACTGCAAAGATAACATTCCTAAACCTCTATATGCAAATAATGGAACAGCAATTATGTCACCAATTATCCATAAAGTCCAGTTTTCTATTTTTTTCAATGCCATATACCACATTGCTGTAAAAAATATACCTGAGGTAAAAATATCAATATAATTTGGAATTTCTAGTTTATAATTAAAAAAAACATAAACAAAATAAGTTACTATCATTGTTAAAATAAACAAAGTTATTCCTATTATCTTTTCTTTATTGGTTGTTTTTGTAATTTTTAAATTGGGTATGTTTTTATAATTTGTCCATTTGTACCAACCATAAATACTCATTATTGAGTAATAAAAATTCATTGTCATATCGCCAAAATACTGCGCTTGATATAATAA
>JAYVKR010000135.1:0-6428 GCA_043768185.1 Flavobacterium sp. | reverse complement strand
GTTTTATTAATTTATATGGGAAAATAGTTAAAGTACGAAATACGAGGTTAAATGTACGATATTAGTACTTCTAATCTCGTATTTCGTAATTCGTATTTTAATTTGTTCCACGTGAAACAAGTTCTGCAAAGTAGTATATACAATAAGATTTTTATGAATTTACAAAATACCAAACACTTTTTAAACGTAAAAGATTATTCTGTTTCACAAGAAACTTTTGAGTTGCTTCACGATGCCGATTTGGATATGTTAATTACCAATCCGCAACCTTCATTTGAAAAACTGCCTAGTTATTATGAAAGTGTAAATTACATTTCGCATACTGATGGAAATAAAAGTTTGTTTGAAAAAATGTATCAATTTGTAAAAACAATTGCATTAAAAAACAAATTAAAATTGATAAATTCGCAATCTAGTAAAGGTAAAATTTTAGACATTGGAGCTGGAGTTGGAGATTTTCTTGCGGTTGCAAAAAACGATGGTTGGGAAACTTTTGGAACAGAACCAAGCGACAAAGCCAAAGCTATTGCCATTAAAAAAGGAGTTTCATTTGTAGACAATTTATCACAGTTAGAAAATAATTCATTTGATATAATAACCATGTGGCACGTTTTAGAACACGTTCCAGATTTAGAAAATCAAATTGCCCAATTAAAACGTTTACTAAAACCATCAGGAACTATTTTAATTGCAGTTCCAAATTTCAATTCATTTGATGCCAATTATTATGGAAAATTCTGGGCAGCATTTGATATTCCTATTCATTTATGGCATTTTTCTAAAACAGCAATTAAAAAGTTATTTGCAGTTCAAAATTTAGAATTAGTAAAAATCCTTCCAATGAAATTTGATAGTTTTTACGTAAGCTTATTATCTGAAAAATATAAAACAGGAAAAATGAATTACATCAAAGCTTTTTATATTGGATTGAAGTCAAATTGGTACGGAAATAAAAATTTAGAATATTCTTCGCATATTTATGTAATAAAAAATGCTAAAAATTAATATAAAAGCAAATTTTAAACGAATTTGAACATAAAGACAAAAGAAGATTATAAAAAATAGAAGTTCTTTTAAATGGCTTTATTTAAGTTCACTTTTAATAGAATTTAATTATATTAAAAAATAATTCAATAGCAATAAGCAATAGTAATAAAAACAAGCCAACTTTGTAATTTTTTACATTTACAAATTAAATTTTTATATTTTTGGCAAATATTATAAAAACAATAAAAATCAATAAATACAATAATGAAAAAAATTATCGCAATTCTTGCACTTTCAGTTTCAATAATTTCTTGCAACCAATCATCAACTTCCAAAGAGTATAAAACAGCATATATTGATACTTCTAAATTAATGGAAGAAAGTACAGAAGCTAAAGATATTGAAGCCAAGTATAAAGCCAAAGCTGAAGAAATGGGAGCAGAATTAAAAGTAGAAGCTACAAAACTTGAAGGCGAAAAAAAGAACTTTCAAGCAAATGCACAAAAAAATGGAGAAGTTTGGGCACAACAAGCTTATGGTGAATTGCAACAAAGAGAACAACAATTGCAATATGCACAACAAGGAATGTTGCAGCAGTTACAAGGTGAAAGCGGTAAAGAAATGGATTCTTTAGTTACTAAATATAAAAAAGTTTTTAAAGAATTTGGTAAAGAAAAGAGTTACGATTATATATACGGAACAGGCGAAGCTGCAACGATTTTATATGCCAAAGACAGTTATGATATTACTAAAGAATTAGTAAAAATGGTAAATAATAAATACAAATCTGAAGCTAAAAAAGATGAAAAAACTACTGATAAAAAAGTAGAAGAGAAAAAATAATATTTGTCACATTAAGCGCAGTCTAAATGTTTAACAAAATAAATTCCAAATTTAAAACTAAACAGTTTGAATTTGGAATTTTTTTATTTGTAAATTGATTTTCAATATTTTACATTTGCATTTCTAAATTAAAGCCAAATGGAATCAATATCTGCCGAAGCCAATTACGTTCTACGCTTCATAAATCAAACCAATCGCTCGGTTTTTCTTACCGGAAAAGCTGGAACAGGAAAAACCACACTTCTTAAAGAAATTATAAACTCTACTCACAAAAATTGTGTTGTAGTTGCGCCAACAGGAATTGCAGCATTAAATGCTGGTGGCGTTACAATTCACTCTATGTTTCAATTGCCTTTTGGCGGATTTATTCCTGCCAATAATGTTGAAAATAGTTTAAATGAAAGCATAAAATTTGAATCTAAAGATACGTTGCGTCGTCATTTTAAAATGAGTGCCGTTAAGAAAGCTGTGATTCAAAATATGGAATTGCTTATTATAGACGAAGTAAGTATGTTGCGATCTGATTTATTGGATGCAATTGAATTTATGTTGCAAAGTGTACGTAAAAAAAAGTTGCCTTTTGGTGGCGTTCAAGTGCTTTTTATTGGCGATTTGTTGCAACTTCCGCCAGTAATTAGAGACGAAGAATGGCGTACTTTAAAAAATTATTATAAAGGAAAATTCTTTTTTCATTCGCACGCAATTCAGCAAAATCCACCTTTGTACATAGAACTTTCTAAAATTTTTAGACAAACAGATGAAGTTTTTATTGATTTACTTAATAACTTAAGAAACAATAGAATAACACAAGAAAACATTTCTTTTTTAAATAAATATGTTCAACCCAATTTCGATTTAAAATCCAACAAAGGTTACATCACTTTAACAACTCATAATGCTAAAGCAGATGCAATAAACACGCAATCATTATTAGATTTAGAAGGAATATCTAAAAGTTATAAAGCACAAATAGTTGGCGATTTTCCAGATAAAATTTTTCCTGTAGATGAATATTTAGAATTAAAAATTGGTGCACAAATAATGTTTATTAAAAACGATTTATCATTTGATAAACATTATTTTAATGGAAAAATGGGTGTCATTCATTCTTTATCAGATAATGAAATCAAAGTTCATTTTCCAGAAGAAAATAAAACCATTGATGTAGAACGTTATGAATGGCAGAACATTAGGTATTTTGTAAATGCCAATACCAAAGAAATTGAAGAAGAAATTTTAGGTACTTTTACACATTATCCAATAAAATTGGCTTGGGCAATTACAGTTCATAAAAGTCAAGGATTAACATTTGACAAAGCAGCGTTAGATGTTTCTCAAGTTTTTGTTCCAGGACAAGCGTATGTAGCACTTTCTAGATTGCGATCGCTAAACGGATTAATTTTGTTATCGCAACTGCGAATGAATGGTATTTCTAACGATGATGATGTTATGGATTATGCCAATAACAAAGCCACGACAGAAGTTTTACAAAACGTTTTACAAACAGACACTAAAAATTATATTCACAATTATCTTCGTAACAGTTTTAATTGGAACGATTTGGCTCAAGAATGGCGCAATCATAAATACAGTTATTTAGATTCAGATGTTTCTGCCAAATCTAAACACAGCAATTGGGCAACTAAACAATTAGAATTTTGCGAAAATTTAGTAGATCCAGCAAGTAAATTTATGTCGCAATTGGATAAGTTATTTCGTGATGAAAGTATAGATTTTAAATTTATAAACGAAAGAATTGTAAAAGCGTATGACTATTTCTATGAAAAATTAGACATTTTAGTTTATGAAATTCTGTATAAAATAGAAGAAATAAAACGCATTAAACAAGTAAAACAATATTATGATGAATTATTGATTTTAGAAGAATTGCAAACCAATGCCATTTTACGATTAATGAAAGCAAAAAAACTAATAGAAACTGTACTTGAAGACAAAGTTATTAGCAAAGAAAGCTTGAACAATCAAGAAATTAAAAACTATAAAATTGCAAAATTAGAACGTGTTTACGAAGATTTTAAACGCAATAATGTAAATTTAATTGAAGACAAACAAGATGTAAGTTTTTATCAACCTAAGAAAAAAAGCACTGATAAAACTCCAAAAAAACCAACTACACAAGTTACTTATGAACTTTGGATAGAAAAAAATTCGATAGCAGAAATTGCACTTTTACGCAAACTAACCGAAGGTACGATTTTAGGACATTTCACTAAATTAATTCAAGACAAAGCAGTAAAAATTGAAGACATAATGCCAAATGATAAGATAGAAACACTTACAAAAGCATTTTTTGGCTACAAAGACGAATCGTTAACACCAATGAAAGAAGAACTTGGCGACGCTTTTTCTTGGGAAGAGTTGAAGATGTTTAAAGCTAGTTTAGGTTAGGGAAATTCTGAAATTAATGATTCAATTTTAATTTTTAAAGACGGTAAATTAATTTTAATTACATTCCAAATAGTAAAATCATCAATTCCAAAATATTCGTGAATTACAAGATTTCTAAGTCCAATAATTCTCGCCCAAGGAACTTCTGAATTGTTTTGAATTAAACTTTCTGATAATCTATTACTTGCTTCACCAATAATTTCTAACTGCCTTAAAGTTGCATTAAACATCATTGAGTTTTTTACAAAAGTTTCTAAATCAGTATCTTTTATATAAATTTCTATTTCATTTATTGCATCAAGTATATGAAGCAAACGAATTTTGTCTCCCAATCTATCTTGCATAAATTAGTTTTTTTTCTTTGTCTAAAATTGGCTTAATATATTTAGATAAACCTCTTGCAGACACTAAATCAACTTTTTTGGAGAGTAAATTTTGAAGGTCAATTTGCATTTGAATAAACTCTAAACCAATAGGTTGGGTATAATCTAACTCTACCAATAAATCAAGATCGCTATTTTCATTTTCTTCGCCTCTAACATACGATCCAAAAAGATATGCTTTCAAAACAGGTTGTTTTGAAAAGAAATCTTTAATGGTATCAATTTGATTGTTAGATAATTTCATTGTAATTATTTAAGTTGTAAAAATATCAAATTTATTATTAAATCAGTTCAGTATTGTCTAATTTTCCCTAACTCAACCAATAAACCGCTAAAACTGCTGGAATAAAATAAATTGCAATAGTTCTTGCACCATCATAATCTTTCGCCAATCGTTGTCCTAATAATAGAAATAGTAACGAAATACAAGAAAAAATCGCGCCATAAAATCCAAATGTGCGTTCGCCGTTAATATAAATTTGTAAACATCCAACAATACTAAATAGTCCAGCAAGTAATTCTAAAAAAAGTACAATTCCGAGTGAAATTGGAACAAAATTTTTCAAAATAGTTTTGCCCAAATGTTCTTTTAACCACGAAACATTATCGTTCCAGTGAAAAACTTTATCGTGAGCAGAAGTAATAAAAGTTACAGCTAGAAACAGTAAAATGATAATTGAGGCAGGATTATTGTTCATAAAAAGAATTATTTTCGATGTATTAATCGAGTTAATTTTATAGATAAATCAGTTAGAATTATTTTGGCATTTCCATTTCTTTCAATATGATATATAGCATCAGACAATTCAGTAAAAATTTCATTAATGTTGTTTCCATTTACAAATGGCGCAAAGTTTTCTAGTTTAAATTTTTCTACAGTTGGCTCAATGTAAACTAGTTTTTCTGCTTGATAATTTAATAACAACGCTTGACGGAACATTTCTATACAAAAGTTTAAAAATTTCTTTTGAGATTCTCTTCCTAAAGTTGCAATTTGTTCACTCCAAGAAATTAAATCTTGAATTGCAGTTGCATTTCCTTTCGCTCTAAAAGCCGCACGAACCCAATCTACAAACCATTTTTCAAACGGCAACTCGTCGTTATCTTCATTTAAAATATGCAATGCTTTATTGTAATTTCCTTGCGCTTGATGTGCAATTTTTTTAGCAATTTTCTCTTCAATAGTTCTATTTACAATTAAAGCATTTGTAATTTCAACTTCTGGCAAAGCATTAAAATGAAGCACTTGACATCTAGATCTAATGGTTTGAATTATATCTTCTTCATTTTCAGAAATCAAAATAAAAACCGTTTTATCTGTTGGTTCTTCAAGCAATTTTAATAATTTATTGGATGCTGCAGTATTCATTTTGTCTGCCATCCAAATAATCATAATTTTAAATCCACCTTCAAATGATTTTAATGCTAATGTTTTTAAAATTTCTTGCGCATCATCAACTCTAATTTCGCCTTGCTTGTTTTGAACGCCAAGAATTTTATACCAATCGAACAATCCGCCGTAAACATTTTCGGTAAGAAATTGTCTCCAATCTTGAATAAAATCGATGCTTTTTGGTTTGGTTTTTACATCATCTGTAGCAACTGTTGGATAAATAAAATGCAAATCTGGATGCGAAAGATGATTGAATTTTAAGTTACAAGCACTATTTTCTCCTTCGTTTTCTTTTCCATTATTGTTACAGATAATATATTGAGCATAAGCAATTGCCATAGCCAAAGTTCCTGTTCCTTCTGGACCAATAAACAATTGTGCATGCGGAATTCTACCTTTTAAAGCACTTTCTT
>JAYVKR010000134.1:0-3166 GCA_043768185.1 Flavobacterium sp. | reverse complement strand
CTTGAAATCATAATAATTGAAAAAAGTACTTTGAAAATTCTCTTCATATTTTTTGACATAAAAATCGTATTATTTTCTTGATTTTTCCGATTCTGCTGTAAAATTATGCACAACGGTTAGCTGTCAGACGAGGTCTTGACTTGGGAAACGAGTATTCTCCACTAGGAGAAAACGAAGTTAGGTAAAAGAAACGAACAATGAATCGAAAAACTAGCCATGAGATTTAACATTTGTTAGCGGCTGGATTTATCGATTTTGATTAATTATTTTTTGACAATTTTCTTGTTTTTTACTCCCAGTTCCGTGTCGATTTTTAGAATATATATTCCAGCAGGTAAATCAGAAATATTTATAGATTCAAAATCACTATTTATAGTCTTTACATTTTGACCGATTGAATTAATGACTTGAATTTTTGAAACCACTAACTGATTAAAATCTAAAAATATTTTAGAATTAGTTGGATTAGGATATATCATAAGTCTTTCTGGAGTAAAATCTACAGTTTTTAGAGCCAAATTTCGGAAAATTGCACTTCCGAAAATAGGATTGTACATAGTCAAAATCAATCCTTGCCCTTCTGGATATATCTGATAAAAGCTAGCCGACTGC
Source organism: Flavobacterium sp. (assembly GCA_043768185.1). GTDB lineage: Bacteria > Bacteroidota > Bacteroidia > Flavobacteriales > Flavobacteriaceae > Flavobacterium. The sequence continues at coordinate 2,554 of JAYVKR010000134.1, read as the reverse complement.
AAAAAACTAAAATAGGATGCTTCAAATATGTTCTGCATTTGAGAACTGCAAGTCAAAAAAGACTGAGAAAACTGTGTGATTTCAAAATATTCAGAAGTTACATTTGTAAAAGAGCCGCTATATGTATTACATGCACCTTCACCAATAAAATTGAGATCACTGGATATAGTAAGGAATGGCGTAATCGTTGGTAAAATTTCAACAACATTTATTGGCGTGTCTAAATCGCTACCTTGAATGTAAGTTAAATGCCAAGTTTGAAATAATTCTGGATTTGGGACTTGTGAATAACAGTTTATGAAGCAAATTATTGACGCTAATAGTAACAATTTTTTCATTTTTATTTGAAATTAAGTTATTGAATTTCCCTTTGCACGTTCCTTTTGAATCTAACGTTTCGCTGCCATACGAAGTTGTGGCAAAGCGAACGGTTTATTTCCCACTAAGATAGCGTTTTTTTTCGTGAGTAAAAAGGTCTCGAAACCGAATTCCAGCGATTGCGTTTGACAGCTGTTGTAGGCTGTTTTTTTATTTCCTCAATTCATAATTTAGATTGTCTTTAGTTAGCCCTACAAAACTCATGATTTTCCAAATATCTTCTTTACTATTTAATAATTCAAAAAGTTTTTCCTTCCCATATCTCTTAATTGTACTTTCACAAATCAAAGCTCCAATCATGTATGGAATTGATGTTTCATTTTCTATATAATCCCTTGAATAAGTATCAAAATATTCGGTTAAATTTACTTTAGGATTTTTCTTTAGGAATTCACTCATTTTCTTTTTATGCCAATCAAAATCATATTTTCCACTACCAGCCAAATACATGGCAATTCCTTCAAATAAGAAATCGTTTTTATTTGGAAATAGTTTTGAAGTATAGATATGAATAATTTCATGAGAATAAAACTCAGAATTATTGCCAGAAAAAATTATGCTTCCATCCTCAGCCAAACCACCAGTTTTATCAATAAACATTAAAGGATTATAATCAAAACCTTTTATTTCAAATAGCTCTTTGGGACTAACGCAGGAAAAGTATTTTATTTCTAATTCTTCAGTATTAAAGAATTTACAAATTCTGGTAATATCTAACTTTTGTTTTTCTATTTCATTGAGGTTTATTTTTTTATTGGGCGAAATTTTATAAGTTATTTTTCCAACTTTTAATTGTTCCCATTTTTCATTGATTAAGTTTAGATATCTGCTAAGTATGATTTTATCATGATCTTTAGTTGCAATAATATTATAAATTGCTTTTAGTAGGTTCTCATTTTTTTCTGAGTCATGACCAATAAATGCAATTTTTACTATTTTACAATTTTCATTATTAGTGTCGATAATTTCCATTAAAGTTGGCATATAGAAACCATCACCAAGTTTGCTTTTTTCAATATTGTAAATGTCAATAAATGGAAAAATGTAATTTTCAAAATCGCTATTTAACCAATGTTCATTGTAAACTAATGAATTATTTTTAGTTTTTAGAAAGTTTTCTAACGTAGAAATTATCTGTAAATTTATAGATTCAGTTTGATTTACTATTGGTGAAATGGTTAAATGAAATTCATTTTTTGGTTTTTCTTGTGCAGAACAAAAGAAATTAAAGAAAATAAATATTAAGTATGTTTTTTTAAATTCCATTTGTTTCTAATTCCGTGTAAAACAATCTTTAACGTTCTCGTAATAAAGCTGTTGGCGGCTTATGGAAAGATTTTTTTCCATAACCTACCTAGCGAAGTTATGAAAAGAAAACGAACAATTTACCTCAAAACTAGCCATGAGTTTTAGCATTTGTTAGCGGCTGGTATTATTTTAAAATCTGCTATTTGTCTCCACATAAATTTTTGAATTCTGCTCTAACATCTTCAAAAGTTGGAGCGCCAATATTTGAAATTTTATGATAAGAATCTATTCCATTGTCTGATGCCATTGCGCTCCAAAAATATTGTCTAACTTTTTCTGCGCTTACTTGATTATTTAGCCTTGTGCGAGTTAAGTTAATTTTTCTTTTAATTGTTACATCTGCTTCTGGATTCGATTCTATTGGAGTCAGTACGTTTTCTTCTAAAAATCTTATTAATTGTTCCTTTGTTGCATTCATATTTCTTTATGTTTAATTATTTAAGATTTCGGAGCTCTATTTATTAAGTATTGAATTGAATAAATAATAAGAGTCAAACCAATTCCGATATGCGGTAAATATGTTGGCCAAGCGTCCATGAAAAAAATCACTCCAAGTATATATTCAGAAAAGATGATTACAGTGAGTATAAATATTGTGAATATCCAATTTATCAAACTTCCTTTCTTTACTAAAATCATGATTGATTTTGTTAATATAAAAACAGCAATAATTGTTGGAATTAAAAACCAATAATAAAATTCAGGCTTTCTTAATAAATTTTCAACTGTCATTATTTGTCATTTTTTAGGCTGTCGCGCGTCACTAGCCGCTAACGGTTAGCTGCCAGACGCAGTCGCGGCTTGGCTAACGAGTTTTTTCTATTTTAGAAAAAACGAAAATAGGAAAAAAATATCACAAACCACCGAA
>JAYVKR010000133.1:0-6993 GCA_043768185.1 Flavobacterium sp. | reverse complement strand
ACATTTATAGTTATCGTAAAAACCAATGTTAATTAGTATTGAAATCCTCTAGCGACCACTTTCCATTCTGACGAAGGAAGAATCTCCACAAAATGCTCAAGCAAACCAATTCAGAGTTTCCAAGTTTACAGAGATTCTTCCTTCGTCAGAATGGAAAAGTGGTGCGATGGCTTTTGTCTTTTACTATTACAATTATAGTTTTTCAAAAAGCAAAAAAGCAATCATCAATAATTACTTCAATATGTCTAGCGACTTCTTTCCATTCTGACGAAGGAAGAATCTCCACAAAATGCTCAATCAAACCAATTCATAGTTTCCAAGTTCGCAGAGATTCTTCCTGCGTCAGAAAGTCAAATAGTGCGATGGTTTTGTGTTAAACTAGTATCAACACAGTACAAAATATTCATAATAAACTAAAAATCAATAAGTTAAATAAAAAAACTTACTGTTTTAATACTAAAAAACACTTGTTTTTTATAAACCATCCATTCACCCACAATTGGCATTCATTCACTACCAAACGATGCTATTCTACATTATACAAGGAAAAGCATATCAATCGATACCTATTGTATAATTAGTTTTACCTCGTTGAAAGCAAGTAAATGAATGTACACGTTTAAAGCTTTCATAATTTTTAAATCAATTTAACAAAACATATAAATCCCAAACATTATGAAAAAATTATTTACAATTGCAGCTTTATTTATATTTATGACTTCAATGACATCTTTTGTTCCTAACGAAATTGGTGGTGGTAAAGTTCCAGGAGGCATGAAAAATGTTACAACCTGTGAAATTGGTGGAGGAAAAGTTCCTGTAGGAATTTAATTATTTGATTAATATAAATTATTTTTAAAAAAAACCATTTTATAATGGTTTTTTTTGTTTTTTAATTATTTTTGTAAAATATCAAAAGTACATTTGAAAGCAATATTTTTTTTAGTTTTACTTTTATTATTATTTTCTTGTAATAAATCACAAGAAAGTAAATCTAAAGCAATCATATCTTTAGATTCAATTTCTGTATGTTTAAACAATCAAAATTTGAAACTTTCTGAAAAAGAAATTGATTATTTTTACAGTGTTTGTGATAAAAATGTAAATAGTCAAATCAATAGACTCAATATTTCTAATATATCTGTAAAATATTTTAATTTTAATAACCTAGATAAATTTAAAATATCATCACGAAAATTATCAAATTTATCATTAGCATCAAACGATAGCTTAAATTTAGCAAAATCATATAGATTTTTAGCAGGATATTATAAAGATGTAAATGTTTATGATAGTTCATTTTATTATTATTTGAAATCAGAAAAAATTTATAAAAAAGCTGATGATTTAGAAGATTACGCAATTGTATTACTTTATAAATCAGTAGTTCAATATTATATAAGTGATTTTTTAGGATCTGATATAACTGCTAAAAGCTCGTATCAAATTCTTAAAGGGAAAAAGAATTATGAGAAAACATATTCTGTATTAACTCAATTAGGTCTTGTTTCAACTGAACTTAAAGAATATGGAAATGCAATTAATTATCATAAAAAAGCTCTAGAAATTGTTAGGGAAAATAAATTAAATTATAGTTATAATCAACAGTCAGTTTGTTTTAACAATATAGGTTATCTTTATTTAAAACAAGGTGAATATGATAAAGCTATAGAAAATTTTAAATTAGGATTAGAAGATTTAACATTAAAAAATATAGATCCAGATCTATATTCACTACTTATTGATAATTTAGGATATTCAAAGCTAAAAATTAATAATTTAGATAATGTTCCACAATTATTTCAAAATGCTTTAAAAATAAGAGACAGTCTTAAAGATTCAAATGCCATAATTAGAAGTAACATCCACCTTTCAGAATATTACGATGCAATAAAAGATACAACCTTTAGTATACGATATTCTAAAAAAGCATTGCAACTTGCTAAAGATTCTAAAAGTCCATTTGATATTGTTTTATCCCTAAAACAAGCAGCAGCAGTTGATAAAAAGAATGCATCTGCTTACACTTCAGATTACATTAGAATTTCAGACAGTCTTCAAGATGTAGAACGAAAAAATAAAGATCGTTTTGCAAGAATCCAATTAGAAACAGATGAACTTATAAAAGAAAACGTATTTCTTACCGAAAAAAATAAACGAATTATTTATTCAATGTTTGCCTTGGGAACTATTGTATTAGTGACTGTTTATAGCAGAACGCAATTTTTAAAAAATAAATATTTATTGCTAGAGCAATCGCAACAACGTGCCAACGAAGATATTTATAGATTGGTAATATCTGAACAAGACAATATTGAACAAGGAAAAAATTTAGAGAAAAAAAGAATTGCCAAAGAACTTCATGATGGTGTTCTAGGTAGATTGTTTGGTTTAAGACTAAACTTAGACATGCTAAATAGTAGAGATGACGACAATGTAAGTAAAGACAGAAAGAGCTTTTTAAACGAGTTACAACTTATTGAACAAGATATTAGAGAAATTTCGCACGAGCTAAGTAGAGAGAAAATAGCGTTGATAAATAATTTTTTAAGTTTAACTAATGTACTCTTTGAAAACCAAGTAAAAATAGGCAAAGCCAAACTAAAAACCGAAATTGATAGTACTATAAACTGGGATTTATTGTCTAATAGTACACGAATTAATCTGTATAGAATTTTGCAAGAAGCGCTTCAAAATGTAAATAAATATGCCAAAGCTAAAAATATTTCTATTTCGTTTAAAAAAGATATAAATGGAAACTTAATTCTATCTATATTTGACAACGGAATAGGATTTAATGTAGAAGAAAAAAGTAAAGGTATTGGTTTAACCAATATTTTCTCAAGAATTGACGAAAGTAATGGTACAATTAAAATTAATTCTGAAAGAAAAAAAGGTACTTCTATATTAATTGTAATTCCATTAGAAAGTAAAACAATAAAATCTTAAATGAAAATGTCCCAACACATTAATGTATTAATTGTAGACGATCATCCTTTTATAATTCAAGGTTATAAAAATGTAATAAATCTTTTTCCTAATAAAAAAATAACTTTTAGTTTTACAGAAGCTGTAGATTGCCAAACAGGTTATAATGCTATAATGAATTCAGATTTTCCGTTTGACGTAGCATTTTTAGACATTAGTATGCCAACTTATGAAGCTTTAAATATTTTTTCTGGCGAAGATTTGGCACTGTTACTAAAAAAGGAAATGCCCAATTGTAAAATTGTTATTTTAACAATGCACGCAGAAAGTTTAAAAGTAGAATCGGTAATTGCGCAAATAAATCCGTTAGGTTTAATTATTAAAAACGATTTAACTTTTGAAGAAATGATTCTTGCAATTGGAACAGTTCTTAAAGATGAAAAGTATTATAGTGAAGCTGTTATAACTTATTTAAATCAACAACAACAAGAAAAAATTTATGTTGACGTTATAGACAGACAAATTTTACATTACATAAATAAAGGAATAGACTCTGAAGATATTCCGTTATACATTACAATTTCTTCTAGTAATGTGCGAGCAAGAAAAGAAAAAATGAAAGACCAACTTGGTATGAAAGGCAGCAAAGATTCAGAATTTATTGTTGCAGCCAAAGCCAAAGGAATGTTATTATAAAAACAAAAGCGATACTAAATTTAAAGTATCGCTTTTTTTAATGTTTTTATTCTTCAAGTGCATTCCAACCTCTAGCTTTTAGCGGAATTTTAGTATTTGCTCTAGTAATTAAATGAATTCCTTCGCTTTCTTGATTAACGTGACCAATAATTGTAAAATTTGGATTTCCTTTTATCTTGTCAAAATCTTCCATGGCAATGGTAAACAATAATTCATAATCTTCACCACCATTTATAGCAACAGTTGTGCTGTCGATATTGAATTCTTCACACACATTTATAAATTGAGGATCAACCGGAATTTTATCTTCATATAAATTACAACCTACTTTGCTTTGTTTACAAATATGAATAATTTCTGAGGACAATCCATCAGAAATATCAATCATAGAAGTTGGTTTTATTTCTAGTTTTTGAAGCATATCTTTTACATCGTGTCGTGCTTCTGGACGCAATTGTCTTTCTATTAAATAAGTATAAGCATCTAAATCTGGCTGATTATTTGGATTTACTTGAAACACTTGTTTTTCTCTTTCTAATACTTGCAAACCCATGTAAGCCGAACCTAAATCGCCAGAAACAACTAGTAAATCGGTTTCTTTTGCACCATTTCTATACACAATTTCATCTTCATTTGCTTCGCCAATTGCGGTAATAGAAATAATTAATCCTTTTTGCGACGAAGTAGTATCGCCACCAATAACATCAACATTATAAAATTTAGAAGCAAGCGTAATTCCGTCAAATAATTCTTCCAAAGCTTCTAGCGGAAATCTATTAGAAACGGCAACCGAAACTGTAATTTGAGTTGCTCTTGCATTCATAGCACAAATGTCAGAAACATTTACAACAACAGCTTTGTAACCCAGATGACGCAAAGGCATGTATGACAAATCGAAATGTACACCTTCAATTAATAAATCGGTAGAAACAATTACTTTTTTGGTTCCAAAATCTAAAACTGCTGCATCATCGCCAATACTTTTTATAGTTGAGGTGTTTTTTATGTCAAAATTTTTGGTTAAATGTTCTATAAGTCCAAATTCACCCAGTTGAGAAAGTGAAGTTCTTTGCGGATTTTTATCTTCTATCATTTTGTAAAGGTACGAAGGAAATTTGTTTGCCACAAAGCCACTAAGTCACTAAGTTTTTTTTGCCACGAAGACGCTAAGTCACGAAGTTTTTTTAAAAAGTTGTATTTTCGACTTTTGGTAGAAATCACATAATACAAGTAAACTTTTTTAGATAATTTTTTTTGCCACAAAGCCACGAAGTCACAAAGTTTTTTTAAAAAAGTTGTCATTTCGACTTTTTGGGAGAAATCACATAATATAAGTAAACTTTTTTAGATAATTTTTGTTTGCCACAAAGCCACGAAGTCACTAAGTTTTTTTAAAAAGTTGTCATTTCGACTTTTTGGGAGAAATCACATAATACAAGTAAACTTTTTTAGATAATTTTTTTTGCCACGAAGACGCAAAGTCACGAAGTTTTTTTAAAAAGCTGTCATTTCGACTTTTGGGGAGAAATCACATAATATAAGTAAACTTTTTTAGATAATTTTTGTTTGCAACAAAGACACTAAATCACTTAGTTTTTTTGTTTTCCACGCAGACACTTTTAACAATGAAAACTTAATGAAACTTAATTTTTAAAGGTTAAAAAAAAGAAAGCTATATCTTTATAATCAATTACAAATTAAAATGGAAAATCAAAAAATCACAACACTTACTATAAATCCATCATTAGATAAATCAACGCACTTTTCTGAGTTAATTGCCGAACAAAAAATTAGATGCGAAAAACCAAGATACGATGCTGGCGGTGGCGGAATAAATGTATCAAAAGCTATTTTTAAATTAGGAGGAAATTCTACTTGTGTTTTTACATCTGGCGGATCAACTGGAGAAATGTTAGAAGAATTAATTGCTAAAGAAAAATTAGAAGGTATTGCTATAAAAACTAAAAATTGGACCAGAGAAAATTTTATAGCATTTGAAAATAAAACTAAAGCGCAATTTAGATTTGGGTTTCCAGGAAATGAATTATTTGATGATGAAAAAGACAAAATTATTAAAATTATTACAGAATTAAAATCAGAATATTTAGTACTAAGCGGTAGTTTAAACGAAGGTTTACCAACCAATTTTTACAGTAAAATTGCAGAAATAGCAAAACAAAAAGGAATAAAAGTTATAGTTGACGCTTCTGGCGAAGCATTGCAAAAAGTTATAGAAACTGGTGTTTATTTAATAAAACCAAATGTTGGTGAACTGGCAAAAATACTTGGCGTAGAACGATTAGAATTACCAGAAGTAGAAAAAGCCGCTAAAAAATTAATAGAAAATAAAAGTGCAGCAATTGTAGTAGTTTCACTTGGAGCTGAAGGTGCAATTTTAGTTACAAAAGACGAAACTCATTTTGTAAAAGCACCAAAAGTTGAAAGAAAAAGTACCGTTGGCGCTGGCGACAGTATGGTTGGCGGAATGGTTTGGGCATTATCTCAAAACAAAACGCTAAAAGAAGTAATTCAAATTGGTGTTTGTTGCGGAACTGCAGCTACAATGAATGAAGGAACACAGCTTTTTAAATTGGTAGATGTGATGTTGTTGTTAAAGAAAATGTAAAAACAAAACCCAACAACATTAGCCATTGGGTTTTACATTATACAGTTTACAATTTTACAATATACAATCAATTAATCATTCAACTTCAAAACAGCCATAAAAGCTTCTTGCGGAATTTCAACATTTCCCACTTGTCTCATTCGTTTTTTACCTTTTTTCTGTTTTTCTAGTAATTTTCTTTTTCTAGAAATATCACCACCATAACATTTTGCGGTAACGTCTTTTCGTAATGCTTTTATAGTTTCACGTGCTATAATTTTGGCTCCAATTGCGGCTTGAATTGGAATATCAAATTGCTGTCTCGGAATTAATTGACGTAATTTCTCAGTCATTTTCTTTCCAATATTATACGCATTATCTTCATGAATTAAAGCTGAAAGCGCATCAACAGTTTGTGCATTTAATAAAACATCTAGCCGTACAAGTTTAGAAGTTCGCATTCCAATTGGCGAATAATCAAACGAAGCATAACCTTTAGAAACCGTTTTTAATCTATCGTAAAAATCAAATACAATTTCTGCCAATGGCATGTCAAATGTTAATTCAACTCGTTCTGTTGTTAAATACGTTTGATTGGTAATTACACCACGTTTTTCTATACACAAACTCATTACATTACCAACATAATCAGCTTTTGTAATAATTGTTGCTTTTATATAAGGTTCTTCAACTCTATCTAATCGAGATGGTTCTGGCAAATCTGATGGATTATTTACTACAAATCCCACTTCTGGATCTTTCTT
>JAYVKR010000132.1:0-11560 GCA_043768185.1 Flavobacterium sp. | reverse complement strand
CTACGAATTTCTTCATCTCTACCAATAACTGGATCTAGTTTTCCTGTTCGTGCTAATTCGTTTAAGTTTTTGGCATATTTATTCAAAGCATTATAAGTTTCTTCGGCTGATGCAGAGGTTACTCTTTCTCCTTTTCTAATTTCTAAAATTGCAGCTTGTAAATCTTTTTCGGTTATGCCTTGATCTTTCAAAATTTGAGCTACTTTACTCTTAGATTTGAAAATCCCTAATAGCAAATGTTCTATCGAAACATATTCATCATTCATTTTCTTGGCAATGATGTTGGCTTCGGTTAAAGTGGTATTTGCATCTCTAGAAAGCATAATTTCGCCACCAGAAACTTTTGGAAAACTTTGAATTGTGCTGTCTAAAATCTTTTTAAACAAATCGATGTTTACATTAAGTTTGTTTAAAATAAAAGGTGTTACGTTTTCATCAACGTCTAGAATTCCTTTAAAAATGTGTTCGTTTTCTAGTTGTTGTTGACCATAACTTTGTGCAATTTGCTGTGCGATTTGCAATGCTTCTTGCGATTTAATGGTTAAATTATTAAAATTCATCTATTTTTTATTTGTGTAATTTTCTTTTAATTAAATTGTCAATTTGTATTCCAATACTATATTCAAGACAAAATGACTGTAAATGGTTTGAAAATAGTATTAAATTTACGACAAAAAGTCGGATTATATGCCAAATTCTCAACATGTTTCACAATAAAGTAATGAAGAAATAGTTAATACATTAAACAACATTTTGAAAAAATTTAAATTTATTATCGCAATTCTGTTTCTGATTTCATGTAAGGAAAATAAAAATCAGTTAGATAAAGTAGCTTATTTAGATGTAAAATTAGGTATTCCTAAACCTGGCGAATGGCTTGCAGAACATAAAGAAAACGGTCAAAGTTTTGATAGTTATTGTAATAAAAATCCAGTTTCTGTTTCTGATGAAAAAAAAGTAATTTACATTCAACCCATTGGAAATTTTACAACTTTAGAAAAGAAAATTGTAGAGGAAACAGCATTTTATGTTTCTATATTTTTCAAACTTAAAACAGTTATTCTTGAACCAATTTTAGAAGATAAAATTCCAAAATATGAAAAAAGAATTAATAATGATAAGGAACAATTTAATGCAACTTACATAATTGATAAAGTTTTGCCCAGTTTAACTCTAAAAGATGGTATTGTAATTATGGCAATTACTGCTAAAGATTTGTATCCTAGTGAAGCTTGGAACTATGTTTTTGGATTGGCAAAATATGCTAAACGAACAGGAATTTCTTCTTTTAATAGATTTTATGAGCAACCATTATCTACTGAAAATTATGCACTTTGTTTGGACAGAAGTATAAAAACTTCTTCGCACGAAATTGGACATATGTTTTCTTTAAATCATTGTATTAATGCAGTTTACCTGATGAATGGAGTAAATAATATAGACGAATCAGATTCTAAACCAAATGCATTATGCTCTGAATGTTTAAAAAAATTATCTTGGAATTTAAAATATAACGATGAAGTTCGACTTAAAGATTTAATTAGTTTTTTAAATAGCCATAATTTAAAAAAAGATGCTGTAGTTTTACAAAATCAATTGAATGTAATTAGCAAAAAATAAAAATGAGTTTATTTAAAAATATATTTGGAAGTGCAGACGAAAATAATAATTCTTCTAAAATGTCTTGGACACAACTAACAGATTTAGGACAGTTGAATGAAATAATAAATTTATCAACTACAAAACCTGTTATAATTTTCAAACACAGTACACGTTGTAGCATAAGTAGAATGGCTTTAAAACAATTTGAAAACGAATTTGATTTGGAGGAGAAAGTAACTTCATATTTTCTAGATTTGTTAGAAAACAGAATTATTTCTAATGAAATTGCTACTCGTTTTGATGTTGAACATCAATCGCCACAACTTATTTTGATAAAAGATGGTAAAGCAATTTACAATGTTTCTCATAGTGATATTCAAGTAGATGATTTGCGAATTAAATTTTAATGATTAATGAATAAAATTTTATTTTTAGTTTCAATTTTGGCTTTATTTTTTGTTAGTTGCTCTTCTAATAAAAATTATTCTTTTCTCGTTGGAACTTACACTGATACTGCTTCGCAAGGAATAAATTTGATTAATTTTGATTCAAAAACTAATTCGGTTGCTTTAGAAAAAGTAATCACAGGAGTTGAAAATCCTTCATTTGTAATTGCAAATAAATCTAAAACAATTGTTGTTGCAGTTGAAGAAACAGCAAGTAATAATGGCGGAAAAGTAACCTCATTTTCGTATAATAAATCGACTAATACTTTCACGAAAATAAATTCTTTTTTCACCAAAGGCAATCATCCTTGTACAATTGCATTTAGCAAAAACGAAAATTATGTTTTGGTTGGCAATTATTCTGGCGGAAATTTAAGTGTTTTTCCAATTGATACATTCGGAAAATTATCAGAAAATAATCAGCTAATTCAATACGAAGGGAAAAGTATAAATGTTGACAGACAAGAAAAATCTCATGTACATTCGGTAGTTTTTCATCCAACAGAAAATAAAATTTTTGTTACCGATTTAGGTAGAGATGTTATAGAAATTATACCATTTGATGAAAATTATAAAACTTTTTTACAAGACAATAATGCAATAACTATTGAAGTTCCAAAAGGAAGTGGACCAAGACATTTAGTTTTTAACATAGCAGGAACAAAAGCATTTGTTACGTTTGAATTGACCAATCAAATTGGTGTTTTTGAATATAGAAATTATAAACTTGAATTAGTTCAAACCATTAATTTATCTGATGATAATACTAAAAGTGGTTCAGCTGCAGAAGTTAGATTGAGTAAAGATGAAAAATTCGTGTATGCATCAGTAAGAGGAAATGATAATTTTATAGCAGTTTTACAATTAGAAAATGGAGTAAAAGTGATCCAAAAAATTCCTACAGGAAAATCACCAAGAAATTTTATTTTGACCAATAATGATAAAACGGTTTTGGTTGCGAGTCAATTATCAAATACAGTTTCTATTTATAATAGAGATTTAAAAACTGGTTTGTTAACCCAAACTTCAAATGAAATAGTAGTTAACAAACCAGTTTATTTTTGTGAGTTTTAGAATAGTAATATTTTTTTTCAATTAGTTAGTAATAACATTATAAACTTTTTAATTATTAAAATTAATTTTTTATTTTTTAATCTATTTCTTTATCTACGCTATTAATATATAAATCTTTAATTAAGTCTTCAGGTTTTATTTTTAAAGCATTTGCTATTTTAAAGAATAAGTTTATTGTCATTCCTTGTTTGTTATTAAATAGTAAACGTAATGTTTTTTCATCACATCCCACATCTTTAGAAAAGAGCAACTTATTTCCATTATATTTCTCTATAAAGAGAATATAAATTCTTTTAGTTAACGTTTCTCTTATTTCATCTAGTTGTTTTTGCACCAAAACAAATAAAATCAACATTGTTAATAAAAATAAATATATTACTCGGAGTTTTGTCCGAATTTGTTTATACATTTGAATTACTATTAACAATAAAAAAACTATGATTTATGAGTACAGAAATCAAAAACACATTATTTCGCTTTGTAACAATGCGAGCGCCACAATTATCTGATGATAAAAATAAGGAGTCAAGATTCGTCTTTAGGGATAAATCTCTAAAAGAAGGAGATTTTGATATTGCAGTTAAAAAGGAAGGAACAATTACCAAATGGAACAAAATGATGGCAATTGTTCCAATATTTGAACCCAATTCAATTAAAACGGAAGATAAAATAAGCGAAATAAATACAAGTCTTTTTCAATTTTCGGTTTGGTTGGCAAGAAATAAATATACTTGTACCAATAATGAATTGTTACTTAATGCCAAAAAAGTTAATTATACCAATGATACAAAACAAGCAATACCTTTTAATTTATTATGGGATAATTTATTTTATCAAGTTATAACACAAAAAGATTTTTACATTAAAGAATGCATTATACAATTATTAGTAGCATTAAATTTTTTAGATAAATTTAGTGATAAGGATGATAAATTAAATCAAGATTTAATTAATGCAATAGTTGTTTTACCAGAGTCACTTTTTGTTGAAAAAAGTATAAATAATACAATTGCTTCTAAAATTTTAAATAGAGAAAAAGAAGCAGTTCCAACATTTCCATCTAACGAAATGGTTATGTTGCAAAAAAGAACTGTTGCAAAACAAAAAAATGAAAGCTACAAAAAATTAAAAAGTGAATTATTAAAACTTGAAAAAGCATATAGAAAAGAATATCAATTAAGTTATAACAGGTCTTTACAAGAATATCAATCTAAAACAAAACCAGTAATTGATCAATATTATAACGATTTAGAAATTGAAAAACAAAAATGGTGTTCTGTTAGAGATCCTAAAATTGTTTACGACAATGCAAATCCATGCAATGAGCCACCAAGAATTGCATTACCAGATATTCCTAAATTTGAATTTGAATTTAGAAATGAAATAGATTTTAATGAATTAGAAGCAAAGTTAACTATAGAAAGTTATAATGCGTTAAAAGAACTTTATACAGTAAATCAAATCAATGTAGCTGGTAAAATTGAAGTTCCTGTAGATCCAGTTACTGATTATGATGGAGTTACTGAATATGGTGAAATTCTAATTGAAATTGATTCTAGTTCAAATGGTAATGATATTGAAATTTTTGATAATACAACACCTGAAACTACAACTACAGTATTAATAAATAATACACCAATAACAGTTTCAAATACTACAAATGTTATAGAACCATTTACTGTAGAAGTATGCCCAAATTTATTGATTTTTGGTCAAATTGTAAATTTTACTTTTAAAATTGAAGTTCCAGATATAACTTGGATAGTAAAACCCAGTGGTTCTTTTACTAAATTATTAGGTGTAGGAATAGACCCAAACTATTTATATGTTGAAAGTACAAATGGAACTTCTATTAAATTAGCTAATTTAGTTAATTATTCAGTTTTAGATAGTAACACAACAACAGGAATGGTTGGTACAATTGAATTTACTAATGGTGAGATACTGCATTTTAATTTTCCTTCAACTCAGTCTGCATCAATTTTTTATAGTTGTTATACAGGAAAATTAAATGGTAATACAAACCCTAATGTTGGTAGTGATACTACAACACTAAATGAAAATACTGCATTCATTCCTTCTGGTTTTGGTATGAAGCAATTAGGAATTGCCGATTATAAAAAAGTAGAACAATCTGTTCAATGTTATGTAGAAGGAGAAGTTGCTAACATTGAAAATGTAATGGCTCGCGAACGAAGAGAAAAATCTACAAGAAGATTAAGAAGAAGTGAAAATACAGAAATTTATTCGTCTGACACTGAGCGTGAAAAAATTACAGATACAACCACAACAGATCGTTTTGAAATGCAAAGCGAAGTGGCTAAAGTAATTCAAGAAAGTAAAGATTTTTCGGCTAATGCACATTTTGATGTAAATTTAGTTAAAGCATCTTTTGGTGGTAGTGCTTCTTATGCAACACATTCTAGTCAAGAAGTAAATACAAGACAAGCAATAACTCAAGCTAAAGAAATTACAACAAAAGCATCAGATAGAATTACAACCAAAGTACATGAAGAGCGAATTATAAAAATTACAGAAGAATTTGAAGAAAACAACATCCATGAATTTGATAATAGAAAAGGTGACAAACACGTTGTAGGAGTTTATCGTTGGGTAGATAAAATTTATAAAAATCAAGTTGTTAATTATGGTAAACGATTGATGTTTGAATTTATGATTCCAGAACCTGCTAAGCTTCATATTTTAGCAATGGCAAATACAACAAATGCAACTTTACTGATTAAACCTGTTGACCCAAGAATTTCTTCAACATTTCAATTAAAAGATTATGGAACGTTAAATGACATGAATTTAAAATATTGGACTAGTTATTATAATATAGATTTTTCTAAAGAGTTAGACCAACAAATTAAAATTTCACATTCGTTTTCAGATAAATCTTTAGGAATAGATGATGATGGATACGGAAGATTTTCTGGTGCTTTTAATAACAACGATATTAAAATACCAGAACATTATCAAGCAACTCGTGTAGAGGGAAATGTTAATCCTGGCTCAGGAGTATATTTTGATGGCGACGTAAGCGCTGGAGGAAATATTTATATTGGCGGTAATCCTGTTGCTGACAAAGTAGATTTACCTTTAGATAATGTAAGAAATAATTTATCAATATCAGGAACTTTTTGGGATGTAAAAGTAATTTCAGGATCATTTATTGTAACTTGCGTTTTAACTCCAGAATACAATAAAAAATGGAAGCAAGATACTTTTAAAGCAATCATTAATAAATATGAAGAAGCATTAGAATTATACAACCAAAAACTTGAAGATGAAAATGCTAAAGCACTAAATGTAAAAGAAACCAATCCTGGTTTTTACCGTCAAATAGAAAATACTATATTGCGTAAAAATTGTATTTCTTATATGATAGACCAAACTTCAACTGCTAAAAATACTTATGGTAAAGATTTAACTAATGGCATAGCAAGTTTTAAAAACTATGAAATAAGAGTTGATAAAACATTAGACGATTATGCAGCATTAGTTAAATTTATGGAACAAGCGTTTGAGTGGGATATTATGTCTTACAATTTTTATCCTTTTTATTGGGGAAAAAAAGACAACTGGGCAATGCTTTACCAAAACGATAATAACGATCCACTTTTTAGAAGTTTTATGCAAAGTGGTATGGCACGAACAGTGGTAACTGTAAGACCAGGATATGAAGAAGCAGTTCGTTTTTATTTACAAACTGGACAAATATGGAATGGTGGTGAAGTACCAGTTATAGAAGACAAATTATTTATGTCTATTGTAGATGAACTTCGCGAGCCAGAAGGAAAAAAAGAAGGTAAAGCTTGGGCAACAAGAGTACCAACAACTTTAACTATATTGCAAGCCAACAGTATTGGGTTACAAGTAGAAAAAGCATTGCCTTGCAATTGCGATGATGTAAATGCAATAACCTTTGAAAACCCAGAAGAAATTCCTTGCGCAGAAAGTTTTGTTTTAAACAATGCACAAATAAATGGCGATGCAGGCACAGCTAGAATTTTTGGAAAAATTGAAGGTAATAATGGTATTAAAGCAGTAATAACTTTAAAAACATTAGAAGGTTTGGTGCAAGAAGTAACATTATGTAACGAAGATGGCGATTGGGAAATTGCTTCTTTACCAGCAGGAAAATACGAATTATTGATAGATTCTACAAATAAGTTTGCAAGTGGAGTATATTTAGTTACCAATGGTGAAAAAGAAAACTTAATTGAGCTAGAAAAAGCACAAACGCAAGAATTCAACATAACTGTTACTGATATAATAAAATAATTAATGTAGCTTTGGTTTCGTCATTGGCGAAACCAAAGTTTTTATATATTTAAGAATTATGATGCCAAAAATATCTAAAATAGAATTAGACTTAAAAACTGATTTTTTTTTAATTAATGTAGGAGTTGATAATTACGACGCAAAACTTTATAAGATTAAATTAACTTATGGTAGTAAAGATATTAACTCTATATATTTAACTAAATTCAAAATAATTAAAAGTAGCACTATATCTTATTTACAATTTAAAAACAATGATACTTTTTTTATAAAAGCATCTGTATATGAGTTAAAAACTCAAGAATGTAAAGCTGTTGTAAAAAGAGAGTTTCAAGCAACATTTACTGAGAGTAATGGAAAATTTCATATTAAACCTATTTCTGAAAAACAAAATACAGTAATTACTAATTCGTTTAAAACTAAAGAAGAAGTCAAAAAATTAAACGCTATTACTAAACCTATAACAAAGATTCATTTTACAATTGGAATGTTTTTTGACGGTACTTGTAATAACCGTTTTAATTCGGAAAAGCAATATTATAAAAACATTACTAATGAAAATAAGTATTATAAATCTATAGCAAATGAATTTGAAGTCAAAACAGAATCTGGCAAAAAGGTAAAAATAGCAAGTGATAGTAGTTTTTATAACCCTTATAGTAATGTTGCGTTACTCCACGATTTATATGAAGAAAAAGCTATAGATACTGAAAATAAAATTACTTTACGTCATTATGTTCAAGGTATAGGAACTAAAAGAGACGAAGATGATGATATATTTGGTGCAGCTTTTGGTGAAGGAGAACGAGGTATTGTAGGTAAAGTTATAGAAGGTTGTAATGATGTTGTAGATAAAATAATAAAAGTTTTGGGAACTGAAAATGAAATCGGTTCTTTAACTTTTGATGTATTCGGTTTTAGTCGTGGTGCAGCATCAGCAAGACATTTTTGTAATCAAATTTTAGATGAAGATGCAATTAAAACAGTATCTGTTTCTGATAAAGGTAAAAATATAAATCCTAAATTAAACAATTACACCAATGTAGTAAATGATAATATTGTAATTACACCAAACAAGCAAATTTTAAAACCAAAAAAAACAGCTCAATTATTTGTATTAGGTATATTTGGAAAAGCTTTAAAAAAGAAAGGAATTAAATTGCAATCACCATATCAATATTCTTATGAAAAAAAAGACACATCTGTATTTGTAAAGGTCAGATTTCTTGGGTTATTTGACACAGTTGTTTCTCAAATGATTGTAAAAAATCATTTTGGAAAAAATTTACCTATTTTTAACCATATTACATCTAGTATAGAAGAGGCATTAGACATTGTAAAACAAGATTTAAACAAATTAAAAATAGATTATATTTTTCAAATATCGGCTAAGAATGAACACCGTAAAAATTTTGCTTTAACTAAAATAGGAAATAAAGGTTTCGAATTTCCAATGATTGGAGTGCATTCAGATATTGGTGGTGGTTATGCAGCTACTACAGAAGAAAAAAATATTTTGGATTATGATAATGAGTTTGTTTTAACACCCAATCCAGAGAGATTAAATAAATTAAAACAGTTGTATATAATCAATGGATATTGTAAACCTAACGAAATTACAATTGAACCCATTAAATTAGGAAATACTAAACTTGGTGAAGCAATAGGTTTACCACCTTATTTAATATTGTATAATCTTATCTCAACAAGAAAAGTAATTCCTAGATATTCAGTTATTCCTATGTATGTAATGAAAAATATAGCTACTTCAATTGGTGTACCTTTAAATTTAAAAGAAGATGAACAAAAATTTAAGTTTGAATATTATATTCCTAAAAAAACCGAGAAATATTTAAAACAGATGCTTTACTTATCTGAAAAAGGTTTTAAAGAAAAATATCAAATAAAAACTAAGATAAAAAGTGAAAAAGTTGAAAAAATTGATAAACTAACCGAAAGTTATATTAAAAATAAACTATTACATCTTTCATCCAATTATAACAGTTCGTTAATTTTAAATCTAAAAGGTGAAGATGCTGTTGGATTAGACAATTTAGATGAAATAGTATATTCAGCTGTACCAAATTATAACTCTAACAAAACCAATTATGAAAGAGAAATTTTTACTAATCGGCAGTAGTTGTGTTGTGATTTTGTTAATTTTAATTTCTTGCAAAGAAAATAAAAGTAAAGAAGAAGAAGTTAAAATAATTTCAAGTATAAATTGGTATTCAGCTATGAGTTCTCCTGCAAATTATAGAATAGATGGACCTCATATATATTATTACAGTAAAGGTAAACTAATTAATTCTGATGAAACTTTGACAACTATTGGAAATTTTGGTTGGGTTTATCCAAATCAGGGTAGAAGTTCAAGTTTGGAAAATGGTTATCCTGATAGTGTATATGTTAAATATGGTGGCTTAAATGAAAAACTTCAGACTTGTTGGTTTGAAGGAGGAAATAAATTACCCTATAATAAAATTAAAAGATTATTTGAAAATGGATATAAAGTTGATAATAAAAAGGTGGAATTTCAATATATTACTACAGGTATGGCTCCAGGTGGTAGAGTTTGTATATGGTTAGACCATATAGAAATTTTAAGGTTTAAAATAAAAATTCAAGAAATATATAATCAAAAACCATTCGACTATACAACCGAAGTTAATTCTGTAAAACAAGTTTTATCCTATCTCAAACATCATCCTGTAGATTATTCTATTTGGGAAAAACCAGACCCAAGATATGAGTTAGATTTTGGTTTTTGTAGCGAGGATAAAAGTATAACATATTGGGGAATATATATTATTTCAAAAGAAGGAATAAGAGATGTGATTACGAGAAATAGAATTGATAAAACTATATGGAAAATTCCATATGGAGAAAAACCTGATATTCCTTTTACTAATAATTATCAGCAAATTAATGAGACAATAAGAGATTATAAAATTTGTTTACCTGTTGATGTACAAATAAGTTGGAAAATTAATGAAGTAAAAAGAATTGAAACTAATATAGTAATGCCAAAAAATCTACCTCAACGATTTACTAAATCATATATAAATCCAGAAACTAATAAACCAAGCTACTTCAATAGAATTGTTTTTGGTGTTGAAAAAGATGGTACACATTGTATAATGTGGTTAGATGGACCAGGAAAACAAGAGAAAATTATGCGTTTTAAAGGTTTGCCAGGAATAATTAATAAAGACAAAAGTAGTGAAACAGGCGGTTATGCTACTGAAGTTGTTTATTATTAAAAAAATACAAAAAATGAACTGGCTATACCAGATTTTAATAATAATCCTGAAAATTATTCTTTTGTATTTAATTATTCGTTGAGTTTATCAAACATAGATGAACTTAATTTTACCATTAAAGACGAAAATGATTCAATTGTTTTTACAAAATTCTACCTTAAACCTGTTAAAATAATAAAAATAATTAAGAATAAAAATTTAAAGAAAAAAGTACAAGATAAATCTCCAATTCCTATTATTAGTTCAAATGATTTAGATATTGATTATACTAATATTGGTAATTATCAATTGTATTGGGAAGGATTTAACAACGAAAATGTTTTTGATAGTTCCTTGTTTAATAATAAAAAATTTAAGGCAACTATAACGGCTTACAAAAATGGAAAATTTAAAAAGGCAGAGGTTGAATTTCAAACAATTTATAATGAAGTTGATTGGGTTGATGTAAAGATAAATAGAAACACAAAAAGAATAGATACTACTCTTCGAGTAAATTTAAAAGATGGTGGAACTTTCGGTTTAGATTGTAAACAAGAACAAATAGTAACTAGTACACTAGACATTGAAAATGATCATGGTTTACCAAAGTTTAAAACAGTTTGTCCTTGGGACAAAATACCAGCAGATATTTTAAAACCTGAAAATCCTATAATAAAAGAAAGAACAAAATCTTATGAAGAACTTGAAAGAATAGCATTAGACGGAATTAATTATCATTGGAGTAAAACTCTTAAATCTTTAGATTATTTTATTTCAGTTAATCCTATAAATATAAAAGATAACAGTTTAAATGAATTAAATTTAATTTATAATACAAATGATAATTGGGGTAGGTCTGGTAACCCAGGTTTCTTGGGCAGAATATTTTTTAACATAGGATATATAAAC
>JAYVKR010000131.1:0-4192 GCA_043768185.1 Flavobacterium sp. | reverse complement strand
TTCCAACATCGAAAAGACATTTATAAAAAATTTCCTTGATGCTTTTTCTATACAATTTAATTATTATTCTAGCTTCGCAAATAGTAAAACTATTGGCGCTTTTCAATCCAAAAATGAAACTTTTTGTAAACGGAAGAAAAGATGTTTTTTCAATATTAAAATCTAAAATTGCATTAACTGACAAAACAATTTGGTTTCACGCAGCATCTTTAGGCGAATATGAGCAAGGTTTACCAGTTATAGAAAAAATAAAAATTCAATATCCTCATCATAAAATTGTTATAACCTTCTTTTCGCCATCTGGTTATGAAGTTCGAAAGAATAATACGGTTGTCGATGTTACTGTTTATCTTCCATTAGACACAAAAAGTAATGCTAAACAATTTCTAAAATTGGTTCATCCAGAAATGGTCTTTTTTATTAAATATGAATATTGGCCAAATTATTTAAATGAATTGAAAAAACTTCAAATAAAGACGTATCTAATTTCAGGGATTTTTAGAGAAAATCAAGCGTTTTTTAAATGGTATGGAGGTTTTTACAGAAATGCACTTAAAACATTTGACTACTTTTTTGTTCAAAACGAAAGTTCTAAAAAACTGCTTCAAAATATCAACTTTAATAATGTAAAAATTTCTGGAGACACACGTTTTGATCGCGTAGTATCCATTTTAGAAAGAGATAATTCATTAGATTTTATTCAGCAATTCAAAGACAACAAAACCACAATAGTAATAGGAAGTTCGTGGCCAAAAGACGAAGCACTATTAATCAATTACATCAATAATTCAGACGAAAATATAAAATTTATAATTGCACCACACAATATAAATGCTTCGCAAATCTCTAATCTAAAATTACAAATTACAAGATCTACAATTTTATTTTCATCAATACAAACAAGTCGCGACTTGTCCCTACAAGATCATAATGTATTCATAATTGACACCATCGGAATGCTAACAAAAATTTACAGCTATGCAGACATTGCCTACGTTGGTGGCGGATTTGGAAATCCTGGTGTTCATAATATTTTAGAGCCAGCAACTTTTGGAGTTCCTATTATTATTGGTCCAAACTATTCCCATTTTGCAGAAGCCACAGCATTAGTTCATCAAGAAGGTTGCATTTCAATTACTAATCAAAATGAACTCAATGAAGCTTTAGATAATTTAATTTCAAATGAAGATATTCGCCACGAAAAAGGACATATTTGTTCGACATTTGTTCAAATGAATAAAGGTGCAACTAATGTTGTTTTAAATCACATAACCTAATTTTGTCATTTTGACGAAGGAAAAATCGCATCAAATTTTAAAGATTATGTGATTTCTCCTTCGTCGAAATGACAAAAAAACATATAAAAATTGACAACTTTTCAACCATTAATAAACCAAAACATAGAAACCATCACCCAAATGATGCAAAACTTCTATGCAATTGACAATTACCCAATAGACATTGAAGTTTCAAAACAATTATTTAAAGAATTTGTTTCCAATGAAAATCTTGGAAAAGCATTTCTCATTTGTCATTCTAACGAAGGAAGAATCTCAGAAATAATTGGCTACGTAATTCTTACTTTCATTTTCAGTTTTGAATACAAAGGTAGAATTGCATTTCTAGACGAATTATATATATCTAAAAACTTTCGTGGAAAAGGAATTGGTAAACAAACAATAGATTTTATAAAACAAGAAGCAACACAGTTAAATGTTAAATTGATTTATCTAGAAGTTGAAAATCATAATGTAAATGCACAAAAATTGTATCTTGCCAACGATTTTGAAACTCACAATAGAAAACTATTAAAATACAAACCATAATTTATAAAATATGAAATATATTAAGTTATTACTCCTGTTATTTATTCTTCAAACCCAAGCGCAACAAGGCGGAATGTGGATTCCATCACTCTTAAAAGGAATGAATGAAGCCGAAATGAAATCGCTGGGAATGAAAATTTCTGCCAAAGACATTTATGATGCCAATACTTCAAGTTTAAAAGATGCGGTTCCGCAATTTAATGGTGGTTGTACAGCAGAAGTTATTTCTACCAAAGGATTAATTTTAACCAATCATCACTGTGGTTTTGATGTAATTCAAAATCATTCTACAGTAGAACACGATTACCTTCGCGATGGTTTTTGGGCATATAAAATGGAAGATGAAATTCCAAACAAAGATTTAGAAGTAACTTTTATTGTAAAAATTGAAGATGTTACAATCAAGATTCTAGAAGGTGTTTCCTCTTTAACATCCGAAACAGAAAAACAGAAAAAAATTCAGGAAAACATAAGTAATCTTACTAAAAATTCTCCTAAAGAATCTTGGCAAGAAAGCCGAGTTAGAAATTTTTATGACGGAAATCAATACTTACTTTTTGTAATAGAAAGCTTTAAAGATGTTCGTTTTGTTGGCGCACCACCAAGCTCTATAGGAAAATTTGGATCGGATACAGACAATTGGGTTTGGCCAAGACATACTGGAGATTTCTCATTATTTAGAATTTATGCCGATAAAAATAATCGTCCAGCAGCATACTCTGTAGATAACGTTCCTTACATTCCTAAAAAATCCTTAGCAATTTCTGCCACAGGAATTAAAGAAAACGATTTTACAATGGTTCTAGGTTATCCCGGAAGAACTCAAGAATATTTACCATCGTATGCAGTTTCTCAAATTGTAGAAGATTTAAATCCAGCTAAAATTGAAGTTAGAGATGCCGCTTTAAAAGTGCAAGACGGATTTATGAGAAAAGATAACGCTATCAAAATTCAATATGCATCGAAGTATGCAGGAATTGCTAACTATTGGAAAAAATGGATTGGAGAAACTAAAGGATTAAAAAAATCTAATGCTGTAGCAATAAAACAAAAATTTGAAAAATCTTTTCAAGAAAAAGTTACAAAAGCAGGAAAACAAACAGAATATGGAAGTTTATTATCAGATTTTGAAAAGAATTATACAGATATAAAAGAGTATGCAATTGCAAGAGATTATTTTACAGAAATTGTACTTAGAAATACAGAATTACTTGCAACTGGATATAAACTTTATCAATTAGAACAACTTTTAACTACTAAAGGAGAACAAGCATTTACAGACAGAAAAACCAATTTAATTAATGGTTTGGGCGATTTTTACAAAGATTTTAATGCCAATGTAGACGAAAAAGTGTTTGAACAATTAATAAGTATTTATTCTAAAAAATTTCCAAAACAGTTTTTACCACCATCATTAGAAAATGTAAATGCAGCTGCTTTATCATCAGATATTTATAAAAATTCTAAAATTGTGAGTTATGATAAAGTAAAAGAATTATTAAATGGAGATAGCAAAACCATAGTTGAACAATTAAATAATGATAAAGGATACCAACTTATTAAAGTTATGGCCGATTCTTATTTAAAAAATGTTGGTCCAAAATATGATGAAATAAATTTAAAAAATGTAGCTACACAAAGAACTTATATGAAAGCAATTTTAGAATTAAGTTCAAAGCAAGATAGAATTTTTCCAGATGCCAACAGTACATTAAGAGTAACTTACGGAAAAGTAAAAGGTTACAAACCTAATGATGCAGTATATTATGAACCTGTAACTTACCTTGACGGAATTATAGAAAAATACATTCCAGGTGATTATGAATTTGATGTTCCAAAAAAATTAATAGATTTATACAATACTAAAGATTACGGAGTTTATGGAGAAAAAGGTAAAATGCCTGTTTGCTTTATTGCAACAAATCATACTACAGGAGGAAACTCTGGAAGTCCAGCGTTAGATGCAAAAGGAAACTTAATTGGACTAAATTTTGACAGAGTTTGGGAAGGCACAATGAGCGATATTTATTATTCTCCAGAAATTTGTAGAAATATAATGGTTGATGCTCGTTATGTTTTATTCATTATAGACAAGTTTGCTGGAGCTAAAAACATTATTAACGAACTGAAAATAATTTACCCAACCAAGAAAAAATAAATTTAACTTAGTTTTAAAGTTTGGCACGGAAATTGTAAATGTATTTTAGAGATTAAAAGAATTAAGTTTTAAAAAAAAGTTAAAATAAAATTTTACCAATTAAAAAAATTTATATCTTTGCCTCGAATTAATAATTAACCTTTTATATTAAATTAAGATGAAAAAAGTATTTTTAAGTTTAGCTATCGTTGCTGCATTAACTGTAGTA
>JAYVKR010000130.1:0-4967 GCA_043768185.1 Flavobacterium sp. | reverse complement strand
ATTAATTGAAGAATTAGAAATTGCATGTCCCGATTCTGGTTCTAGAAATTGGACCGAAGTGCGTCAGTTTAACTTAATGTTTGGTACAAAATTGGGTGCTTCTGCCGATTCTGCAATGGATTTATACTTGCGTCCAGAAACAGCACAAGGAATATTTGTAAACTTTTTAAATGTTCAAAAAAGTGGCAGAATGAAAATTCCGTTTGGAATTGCACAAACAGGTAAAGCATTTAGAAATGAAATAGTTGCAAGACAATTTATTTTTAGAATGCGCGAATTTGAACAAATGGAAATGCAATTTTTTGTAAAACCAGGCGAAGAAATGAAATGGTACGAATACTGGAAAACTACACGTTTAAATTGGCATTTATCACTTGGATTAGGTAGAGAAAATTATCGTTTTCACGATCACGAAAAATTTGCTCATTATGCCAATGCTGCTGCCGATATTGAATTTAATTTTCCTTTTGGATTTAAAGAATTAGAAGGAATTCACTCAAGAACAGATTTTGATTTAAAAGCACACGAACAATTTTCTGGTAAAAAATTACAGTATTTTGACACCGAAGAAAACAAAAATTATGTTCCTTATGTTGTAGAAACTTCTGTTGGATTAGACAGAATGTTCTTGGCAGTATTTGCAACATCATTAAAAGAAGAAACGCTAGAAGATGGATCTACAAGAACAGTTTTAAGTTTGCCAAGTGTTTTGGCACCAACAAAAGCTGCTGTTTTGCCTTTGGTAAAAAAAGATGGATTGCCAGAATTGGCTCAAAAAATAATTGAAGATTTAAAATGGGATTTTAATGTTGCTTATGATGAAAAAGATGCAGTTGGAAGACGTTATCGTCGTCAAGATGCACTTGGAACGCCATTTTGCATCACTGTAGATCATCAAACATTAGAAGATAATACAGTTACAATTCGCCATAGAGATTCTATGAAACAAGATAGAGTTGCCATTAACGACCTGCGAACTATTATAAATAATGAAGTTTCTATGCGTAATTGGTTAATGAGAACGGTTTAAATTTATAAAAATTTCATAAAAAAATTCCACTGAGATTTTCAGTGGAATTTTTTTGTACTATAATTTCAGAATTTGTTAAAATCTATATCCTACAGTAATTCCAAATTTTCCAGTTATTCTAGAATAATCAGAGTTAGGAATATTAGAAGTTACAGAAAGACTTCTGCCAATTCCAGCATTAATTTCAAACAAAATATTACTTTTAGTATACCATTTTCCACCTAAACCTATACCTAATGAAAAAGATTTAATTTTTTCTTCTCTATTAGAATAAAAAGAACCTCCATTGTTTGGGTCATAATTATAAATAGTATTGTTAAATTTTAAACTTTGATACATAGAAAAACCTTCTACAAAAAATCCCGAAACAGGTTTTTTACCAAAATAAAGTCTATAATATGGTGATAATGCAAATGCAGTATTGATATCATTTTCTTTGTCTATTAAA
Organism: Flavobacterium sp.; assembly: GCA_043768185.1. GTDB lineage: Bacteria > Bacteroidota > Bacteroidia > Flavobacteriales > Flavobacteriaceae > Flavobacterium. The sequence goes on along the minus strand of JAYVKR010000130.1, from coordinate 3,489 downwards.
AACGTGATTGAAGATCCAAAACTTGATTCATCGTTAATAGCTCTTTCATAAGTACCTTCAAATGCACCTAAAATTAAATACAATGCATTAATCTTTATCTCATTTTTTTTAAAATCTTGAATTTCTTTAGCTGCTTTTTCTTGAGAAAATAATGTTTGAATACTTAAAATACTCAATAAAATAATAATTTTTTTCATATATATTGATTTAATTAAAAATCAAATATATATTTTAAATTTAAATACGTAATAATTTTAACACAAAAATATTTAAATGTTATTCATTTCGTGGCATATTAATTTCAGACAGTACAAATCCTTTAACATTATTCCAAGTTTTTAGGTTTAATGAATAATAAATGTTGTTACCTTTAATTTTTCCAGAAATTAATTTTACACCTTTTAACTCAGATAAATGTTTAGAAACGGTAGATTGTGCCAAAGGTAAAACTACCTGAATTTCACCACAATTGGAAACAGGATTTTCCATTAAAAACTGTATAATTTTTAACCTTGCCGGATTTCCTAATGCTTTTAAAATATCAGCCATTTCATTAATTTTAAAGGCAAAACCCATTTTTTTTGTAATTCCCATATTGCTATTTATAGTTTTAAAAAACCAACCAAATTAATATTTATTTAAATGTATTTTTATTATAAAATTGTACTTTCTTCTTTTTTAAGTAAATTGTATAAATTGTAATGTAAATTGAGTTCAAATTTAGAAAATATTATTGAATTTCAAATTGCTAAATAATTTAGTATATTTTATCTAATAAAATTTGAAATTATTTTAGTAAAGCACTGTATTTATTTGTTTTTTTATGTCTATTTATATTTATACATCGATATATATAGTTTTAGAAATTAGAATTCTTAATTTTTGATAACTTTTCTGTTTTCGCTTTTTTTATTTTTAAACCAATAAAATCTCTTATTTGGATGCAAACCACATTAATTTCGAGATTTTCATTCAAATTTTTTAATTTTTAAAATATCCAATATTTTAATTTTGTAATTTTGATTTAACTATTTTAAATAATTGATAAATAAATAGTTACATACTCTTTTTTAATCTTTAAATAGCTATTTAGCAATGTATATTTTATACAAAATTATAATTTCTCAAATATATTTATTTGTAAGAAAAAATTACAATAAATTTACCTTTTATCGAGTATATTTTCCGTTAAACTATGTTTCCTTTATTGTTTAGGTGTATAAAATTCAAAATTTTAAAACCCTACATAAAACTACTATTTTAGTACAGTGAAAAAAGCTTCTTTTTATAAGTTTTTTAACAAATAGTCCCAAGCTATTATAACTTAACCAAAACAAACCTTAACTAAGTTTAAAAACTAATGCTTTACCCCAAATAAGTAAAGCAATTTGAAGAATTTTAGATTTGTAATTATAGACGATGACCAAAGTAATGGTTTGAAGACTCGCGCTACGGCAGAAAGTTTTCAAAACCTGCATTACTTGGCTTCGGCAACGAATTATGATGACGGAATTGATTGCGTTTTAGAAAACAATCCAGATATAATTTTTTTAGAAATAGATCCAACAGATAAAGAATCTAATTTGTCTTTAATGTTTATTAATGAATTGCACAGATATTTATCTGTCATTCCCAAAGTTATTATTACTACCAAAAATGACGCTCTTTGTTTAAACGCCTTTAAGTATGGAGTTTTTGACTATTTTATAAATCCTATTGAAACAAAAGAATTAAGAAAATCTATTTTTAGATTAGAAAAAGACTCGAGTTCTTGTTTGGTTGTTGCGCCATTAATTCCATCACATACTATTGTTTCTACTACTTCAATTCCGCAGCAAGTTTCTAATCTTGTTTATAATGATGATAATTCTAATGATGAATTTAAAATCAATACTTTATTAACAGAAAACACAGTAGAATCTATTAAAACTGTAATAGAAGAACCAGTTTTAGAAACAAGTGAACTAGAAAGTGAAGAAGAAACCAATGCAGAAGATCAAATTGAAGCTGTAGAAACCGAAAAAACAGTAGAAAACACTTCAGATGAAGGTAAAGATGTAACTTTTTTACATACAGAAAACACAACAGAAAAACCATTGATAATTTGTGTAAAATCGTATGGCGATTACCGTTATATTGAAGCAAAAGACATTTGTTATTTACAAGCAGACAATAATTCTACCGACATTCATTTAAACTCTGGCGAAATGATAACTGCTTTTAAAACCTTAAAACATTTTGAAGGCGTAATGACTTATCCATTTGTTAGAATTCACAACAGTTATATTGTAAATATTGATTTTATTTCAAGAATTCATACTGGTAACACGGTTTGCCATATAAAAAACACCACAACTAAACTTCCGTTTTCTAAATCTTATAAAGAAAACATTGATGCTGTAATTACTACAATTGCATCAGGAAATTACTTGGAAATTTAAATTGGGTTGGATTTATTAAGTTATTTTTTATAGTTTCACGAAAATATTTAATTATGAATCTAAATGTTTTAATGATAGACGATCATCCACCAATTATAGAAGGTTATAAAGCTATGTTGGTGTACAATGATTTAGGATATAAATTTAATACAACAATTGCCTATAGTTGCAATGAAGCATATACAATATTACTAGAAGCAAAAAACAACATTGTTTTTGATTTAATTTTTGTAGATTTAACAGTAACACCATATCCAGAAAAAAATTTAAATTCTGGAGAAGATTTAATTATTCTAGTTAAAAAACAATTACCAAATTCTAAAATTGTTGTTTTAACATCATATACAGAAGCGTTTTTATTATTAAAAATAATAAATGAAGCCAATATTAATGGTATGTTAATTAAAAATGATATTACTCCAGATGAGTTTATACATGCTTGTATAGAAATAATTAAAGGTAATCTTTATTTTAGCAAAACAGTTATAAATAAAAAACTAGAAAAATTTAATAAAACTGCAATTTTAGACAACTACAATAGGCAAATAATTACATTATTAGCAAGTGGTGTACAAACTAAAAATCTTGGAAAGCACCTTTTTTTATCTAACAGCGCTATTGAAAAGCGAAAAGCAGCCATAAAATTATATTTTAGTATAGAAAAAGGAACCGATGAAGATATTATTAGAGAGGCAAAAAAAGCCGATTTAATTTAAGTTTTCACAGTAAATTAAGATAAATGGTATCATACACAAAATATTTTTATAAAATGTATGGAAAAATCGTAATTTTTATTGAAAATAACTTTTTAATTTTACCAAATCATAATAAAGAAAAAATGGGTTAACAATTTAAGATTGGTAAAAAATGGGCTTACCACCCAAAAGTGGCACTATATAAAAATGCTTTTCTAATTTTTATATATAAATTACCAGAAAGCTTTTATTTATTTTTGATTGTCCGTAAGCACTCATAATTCCAAATAAATTATTAATTTTGTAAAAAAAAGATATGAATTTATTCAGTTTTACAGCAAATTTTGGAAGCG
>JAYVKR010000129.1:0-6844 GCA_043768185.1 Flavobacterium sp. | reverse complement strand
TGCAAAAAATTTGGGTTACCGTTAATTTGGTGGTACAAATTTACGATTGAAAAGATCATTTTTAATTTTAAATTGTCTTAAAATCTACACAATCTTTTATACTATTTTAATGTTAAACATTCACAATTTGTCGGTTTCTTTTGGTGGTTCATATCTTTTTGAAGAAGTAACGTTTCGTCTTGGAAGTGGCGATAGAGTAGGTCTTGTTGGTAAAAATGGCGCAGGAAAATCGACTATGTTAAAAATTCTTGCTGGCGATTTTAAACCAGATTCTGGTCAAATTGCAACCGAAAAAGAAGTTCAAATGGGTTTTCTTCGTCAAGATATCGATTTTGAACAAGGAAGAACTGTTCTTGAAGAAGCGTATGAAGCGTTTACAGAAATTAAAATTGTAGAAAAAAAACTAGAAAATATAAACCATCAATTGGTTACCAGAACCGATTATGAAAGTGATGAATATTCGCAAATAATTGAAGATTTATCAGATTACACCCATCGTTTTGAACTTCTTGGCGGTTACAATTACGTTGGCGATACAGAGAAAATTCTACTAGGTTTAGGATTTAAAAGAGAAGTTTTTAACGACCAAACCGAAACATTTTCTGGTGGTTGGCGAATGCGAATTGAATTGGCAAAATTGCTGTTACAATCTAATGATATTTTGCTTCTTGATGAACCTACAAATCACTTGGATATTGAAAGTATCATTTGGTTAGAAGGATTTTTACGGAATTTTCCAGGCGTTGTGGTAATTGTTTCACACGATAAAATGTTCCTTGATAATGTTACCAATAGAACCATAGAAATTTCACTTGGTAAAGCTTACGATTTCAACAAACCGTACTCAGAATATTTAGAATTACGTCACGAAATTCGTGAAAAACAACTCGCAACTCAAAAAAATCAAGCCAAGAAAATTGAAGAAACAGAGAAGTTAATTGAGAAATTTAGAGCCAAAGCATCTAAAGCATCGATGGCACAATCGCTAATTAAAAAGTTGGATAAAGTTGAACGAATTGAAGTTGACGAAGACGATAATTCGGTTATGAATATTTCATTTCCAGTGTCAAAAGTACCAGGAAAAGTAGTTATCGAAGCTGACGAAGTTACCAAATCTTACGGAAGTAAAACCATTTTAAAAGACATTTCACTTCTTGTAGAAAGAGGAAGCAAAATTGCCTTTGTTGGTCAAAATGGTCAAGGAAAATCAACATTTATCAAAGCAATTGTAAACGAGTTTGAATATCAAGGCGAAATTAAATTAGGTCATAATGTGCAAGTTGGATATTTTGCTCAAAATCAAGCAGAATATCTTGATGGCGAAATTACACTTTTGCAAACCATGGAAAACGCCGCAGTTGACAGTAATAGAAGTAAAGTTCGCGATATGCTAGGTTCGTTTTTATTTCGTGGCGACGATGTAGATAAAAAAGTAAAAGTACTTTCTGGCGGTGAGCGTAACCGTTTGGCATTGTGTAAATTATTACTTCAACCTATCAACGTTTTGGTGATGGACGAACCTACGAATCACTTAGATATTAAGTCTAAAAATGTATTAAAAGCAGCACTTCAAAAGTATGAAGGAACGCTTCTTTTGGTTTCTCACGATAGAGATTTCTTGCAAGGAATGTCTAATTTGGTTTACGAATTTAAAGACCAAAAAATCAAAGAATATTTGGGCGATATTAACTATTTTCTAGAACAAAGAAATTTAGAAAATATGCGCGAAGTAGAGAAAAAAGATAAACCAGATTTGTCATCTCGAGCGCAGTCGAGAGACGTTACTTCTACCAAAGTTTCCTACGAAGATCAAAAGAAAAGTAAATCACTTCAAAACCGTTTGAGTAAAGTTGAAAGTAACATAAAACAACTAGAAATAGACATTTCTAAAGACGATAAAGAACTAGCTTCCAATTACGATAAACACTTAGAAAACGCCAATTTTTTCACGGCATACAACAAGAAAAAAGCCGATTTAGATAAACTTCTGGAAGAATGGGAAGTCGTTCAGGAAGAGATTGATAGTTTGTAAGTTTTCAGTGTTCAGTTTTTAGTGATCAGTGCTCAGTTTCCAGTGATCAGTGTTCAGTTTCCAGTGTTAAGTGTTGAGTGATCAAATTTTAGTAATCATTTTTAATGTTTAGTAATCATTTTTAATATATTGATAATCAATAATATGTATAAGAAATCATATTTTTTTTACTGATCACTAAACACTGATTACTGAACATTGAGCACTAAATAATCAAACCTATCATTTTAGAATGCGCAATCGCTTCACTACTTTCTTTAAAATAACACACTTTTATATTCAAACTTTCTAAATTTTTCAAAGCAATCACTGCTTTTTCTTTCTTAGAATTTCCTGTTTGACGAATATAAACTGCCTTGACATTTACAGGAAATATTTTGCAAATATTTTCATATAAATAAGGATCGTGTTGCGAATCGTCACCCAAAAGTGTGTATTGCAAGTTGGGATAAAACTCTAAAATATGTTTGATTTTTTCAAATTTATGATTGTGATCGCCTCTGCCAGTTATAAACAAATCGGTTAAGCTAGTTTTTATATCTTTCAACAATAAAACTGCTCTTGGTAAGTGATTAATTTCGGTAAATTGAGTAATAAATCGGTATAAATTCCACTCACTACTAGACACATAAAAAAAGGCATTTTGCTCTTTTTTATTATTTCTTCCGGCAGTACTCAAAGCTTGATAATGTGCCACAACATCAGCATAAACTTTTCTATCATTTACATTTTTAAACAATAAAATGTATAATTTCTTTAACGGATTTCTTGTATGAGATACTAAAAAAGTATCGTCAATATCAGATATAAATCCAAAATTTCCTTCGTGAGGTTTAATAAAACTTGCAATTTCTATAATTTCTTCATTATTATAAAAAATACTTACTTTATAATCTATCCAACCATAATTAGATTTTTCTTTTAACGGAATGCAAAATTTAAAATAGCCATCATCAAGTGTTTTAGAATGTATTTTTTTTCCATTCAAATGCAAATACACATCAGCATTTGCTTGAGTACCAATACGAAACATTCTTATAACCGAATTGGCGTTTTTAAAATTCTTTTTTTGAAAATCATAATCTTCCTTGTTGGTAGGTTTAAAAACGTGTCCCATTACAATTAATTCTTGCTCATTAGCATAACCTCGATATAATTTTAAGATGGGTTTCATTATAATTTTTATACATTTGAATTTCTGTTGAAAATTACAAATTATTTAGTAAATACAAGTTATGGCGATGAAAAAGAAATATATTTTAGTAGTAAATCCAATTTCTGGCGATGTAGATAAAACAGAGATTTTAGTAAAAACGATGGCATTTGCAGAAGAATTTAAAGTAGAAATTATTACCTATGAAACCTCTGGAAATGAAGATGATAAGGCAATAAAAAATTTATTTAATTTGCATAAACCAGAACGTATTTTAATTGCTGGTGGCGACGGAACAATAAAAATGGTAGCCGAAGCGCTAGAAAAACAAGATGTTATATTCGGAATTATTCCTGCTGGTTCGGCTAATGGTTTGTCGGTAGATTTAAATTTACCAACTACAATTGAAGAAAATTTGACTGTAGCTTTTCACAATCACTTTATAGAAATGGATATGATTTCTATAAACGGTAAAAAAAGCATTCATTTAAGCGACTTAGGTTTAAATGCTGAATTAGTTAAGAATTATGAAAACGGTTCAACACGAGGCAAATTAGGATATGCCTTGCAAGTAATTACAACGTTAACCGAGTTGGAAGAACCATTTTCTGCCAAGATTGAAGCCAACGACCAAATTATTGAATGTGAAGCACGAATGATTGTTATTGCCAATTCTCAAAAATATGGAACTGGTGTAACCATAAATCCAGATGGAAAAATGAACGATGGAAAGTTTGAATTGGTAATTTTAAAAAATTTAGATTTGCTAGTTTTTGGCAAAATAATTACAGGAAATATTCCAGTAAACTCTGAAGATGTTGAAATTATTTCTACAGATAAAGCTATTATTACTACAGTTTCACCAGTAAGTTTTCAAATAGATGGCGAATATATTGGTGAAGAAATACTATTAAATATTAAGATTTTACCTGCTCAAATGAAGGTTGCAATTCCTTAGATTCAATATCAATTTCAATTTCAATATCAAAAATCAATTACAATATCAAAAAATTTATTCATTAAATCAATTTTAAATTGAAATTAATATTGTCACCCTGAGCGCAGTCGAAGGGACATCATATAAACTTTAAAATTATCAAAAACTCTTTTCAAATAAACAATTTACATCTCATAATTTCAATTTTAATTGTTATTCCTGCGGCTTTGGTTTATGGTTTTTTCCCAAATTATTTTCTAGATGTAACTGTTAATTCTTTAGATGAACACAGTATTTTAAAAGCAATTATGGGTTTGTATTTGGCTTTTGCATCACTTTGGATTTTAGGAATTACCAATAAAAAGTATTGGATAGTAGCCACAATTTCTAATGTTCTTTTCATGCTTGGCTTAGGTTTTGGTAGAATTGTGAGCGTTATTTTTGACGGAATTCCATCAACAATTTTCGTTTTAGGAACTTTTGGAGAATTGGTTTTAGGATTTTATGGATGGTATCAATTAAAGAAAATTACTAGAATCAACAAGACCTAACAGGTTTTCAAAACCTGTTAGGTCTTAAATGTATTATTTAACAACATCAAAAACCGCATTAAAATTTGTTTCACCATCAATAATTTTTGTTTTAGGAACTTTTGGTGAGTTAGCTTTAGGGTTTTATGGATGTTATCAATTGAAAAAAATTGCTTGTATCAACAAGACCTGACAGGTTTTTAAAACCTGTCAGGTCTGAAAAAACTATTTCACAACATCAAAAACCGCATTAAAATTTGTTTCACCATTAGTTGCAAATACAATTTTTCTATTGGGTTGGTTTTTCAATTCGTAGTCGCCGTTTACTGTAAATTTCATTTCTACAAATTTGTAACCTGTTTCAAATGTTATGGTTGCTTTGTATAAACTGTCTTTTATAACTTTAGTCATTTCAGTATTATAATTCCAATCTAATGGTTTTTCGCCTCTAATTCCTACTGATTTTATGTCTTTAACTTTAGAAACATCAACAATAAAATTTACCTTTCTTTTATACGATTTTTGAACGCAACTTGTTGTAATTAAACTTAGTAATCCAACAAAAATTATAATTATTTTATTCATTTTTTTTATTTTAAATTGATTTTATCTCCTTCTCCTTTGGAAAAGGTTGGGATGAGGTAATCTATCCCAAATCGTCCAGAACCAGTAATCATTGCAAAAATGGAAATCCATAAAAATCCCATTGCTGGAAGGCAATTCCACATTCCGTTATTAATTTGTTGCATAAAAATGGCTACAAGCATTGTACACATTATTAAAAAAGATGCAATTCTAGTTTGAAATCCAAGAAGTAAAAATATTCCGCCAATTGCTTCACTAAATGCGCCTATCCAAGCAAAAAAATTGGGAAACATTTTAAAAATTCCACCATAATTTGCTACATCATTTGGAAACCAAAAAGCTACTTCAAATAATCTTAAGTTTTTATCTGCTGGCGACCAAGGCAATCCAAATTTATCTGCGCCAAAACTTGATGCTAAAAGATATCCGCAAATAATTCTTGGTAAAGCAGTTAGGAAATCTTGCCACCAAAATGGCATTATTATGGGTTTTGTAATTTTTTGTAAGAGTGTCATAATTTTCAGTATTAAGATTTTAGTATTAAGAATTAAGATTTTTAAGATTTTTTTTGATTGAGATTGAAACTAGTTTTTATTTTCCATTGCTAGACCCAAATCGCCAGTTGCTCTAATTTCAACCGATGCATATTGGTCTGATTTATTTTCGATTACGATTGCTGTATTTTTTGGAACTTTTACTCTTGTTAATTGATTAATTTGAAGAGTTTCATAAGAATAAGATCCACCTTGTATTGGCGCTAAATAAATTTCAATTGGATGATTTGAAACATTTTTAAGTGTAACCGCAAATTTTCCATGTTCGTTATTTCCTAATAAAAAACTATTATTGGGTTTAATAGAAACATTGGAATTTAAAGAAGTAAAAACACTACAAGATGTTAAAAGCAATCCTAATAAGATGGTTGTGATAATTGTTTTACTCAAGAGTAATAAATTGTTTTTTCGGATTTGATTTGCCTTTTCGCAAAAGCTCGGATTGTGATTCGTAGAATTCATAATAAAAAGTTTTAATGATTAATAACACTGCAAATATGCGATGGTAAAAAGCATGGAAAGCTTCAAATTATGATATGAGACATTTTAAGTTGGTCTCAAATTATAAAACCCTTGTAAAGCTATTGTTTACAAGGTTTTTTTTAGGTAGTATCAAATCTTGATTTAACTACAGTTATGCGTTATGGATAGTAGCGGAAATCTTTTTATTGGCTTTTTTGCCAATAAAAAATTGAGAGCGAATAGCCAGACGGCTTTTTCTGCCGTAACGCCCAAATAATTTTACGAATTAATCAAATAATCTTTAGGCGAAAAGCCAGTATTTTTTTTAAATGCTCAGTTAAAAGTTGCCTTAGAATTAAAGCCACAATCATAAGCAATTCCAAGTAAAGTAGATTTTTTATGCTCGCCTTTTGCAAACATTCCTTTAACTGCTTCTACACGATAATTATTGATAAAATCGTTAAAATTCATTGCGAAACCTTGATTAACTGCTTTAGAAATAATAGAAGTATTTGTTTGAAGTTTTTTAGAAATCTCTGTCAATGATAATTCTGGATTTTGATATAGTTTTTCGTCTTGAATTAAGGTTTC
>JAYVKR010000128.1:0-2826 GCA_043768185.1 Flavobacterium sp. | reverse complement strand
AAATATAAAGAACTTCCGTTGGTCGTTTTTATATTTCAAGAAAAAATAGCCCTTTTTAAATAAAGGTTTTCCATTACTATCACGGCTACTATAAATTCGTTACAAAATTTTATTTTCTAAATTCAAATTTTAACACTAAGTAAAAACTTTACTTAACTTTGTAAATTAAATCAAGATATTTATTGTTTTAGTTTATACTGTAATTACACTATAAACTTTAAACAACAAACTATAAACAACAAACTTAAAGAATGTACGAAAAAACATTTCCCAACAAACGCTTTAAGCACACTTTAGAATTTTTAGAAAAACACATAACAACAAATGAAGTTATTTTAGATCTTGGTGTACCCAATCCGTTTTCTAAAATTATGATAGAAAATGGTTTTAAAGTAAAAAACACCACTGGCGAAGATGTTGACGTAAATCAATTGGCTTTGCAAAACGAAGAATATACAGTTTTTACGGCATTTGAAATTTTTGAACATTTATTAAATCCGTTTACCGTTTTACAAAATATAAAATCTAATAAATTATTTATTTCTATACCAATGCGTTTGTGGTTTTCACCAGCATACAGAAGCAAAACTGATATGTGGGACAGACATTACCATGAATTTGAAGATTGGCAACTAGATTGGCTTTTAGAAAAAACAGGATGGAAAATTATTGATAGACGAAAATTTACTAATCCAGTAAAGAAATTTGGAATACGACCTTTATTGCGTTACTTTACGCCACGTTATTATATGGTTTATGCTGAAAAAGTGAAATAACTATTTTTTTAAAAAACTTTAAATTCACGTATTTATACCTGTACTAATAACAAATTAATACTTTAGTTTTACTTAAAATTAAAGTATTGATAATTCAAATTTATATTTTAAAATCAAACAATTCTTTTAGATTAATTTCTAATGCTTTTGCCATTATAAAATTAATTGATAATTATATTTAGAATAATAATTAAATTTGTAAATTTACTCTTATAAAAAATACTAAAACATGAAAAAAACTTATTTATTATTACTAATTATTGGTTTTACTTGCACGTCACAAATAAAATATGGCTTTAAAGGCGGATTAAATTTAACAAATGCTGATACTGGATTTCAATTATTAAATCAAACATTTGGTTTGGCAACAACTGCAAAACCTAGTTTTTATTTAGGAGGTTTTAGTGAAATACCATTTAAAAAAATAAAAAATTTGCTTTACAAATAGAGCTTCTTTTTAACCAAAATGGTACTTCAATAGATAAAAAATCAATAGATCAATCTACTGAAATAGACTACGAAACTAATGGAGGAAAAATAAATGTTAGCCAATTAGATGTTCCAGTACTACTTAAATTTTATGCAAAGAAAAATTTTTCTATAAATTTTGGTTTGTATACAGGATATGTAATAGGTATAAATACTAAAAATTCAAACGGCACAAAATCTAATGTTGATGGTTCTGATATAAATAGATTTGACTATGGTTTTATTGTTGGTGCAAGTTATTATTTTAAAAATAATTTATTTTTAGAATTTAAATATAATAATGGTTTATCAGATCTTGATAATACAAAACAATCAGATCCGTTTATTGGAGATATTAAATCATTTTATAAAAATAGAACGTTACATTTTGGCATTGGATATAAATTAAATTAACTTATTATGAAAATCAAAATTATCATATTATTCATTATTTCTTTACTTTTTCAAAGTTGTACCACTTTTATAGCTGTAAATGAAAATGATGCTAACTTACAAAAAGGAAAGGTTTACAAAATAATTCAAAACAAAAAGAAATATAAAGGAAAATTAATTAATTATGATAACCAAATACTTACATTAAAAAGTTACGGTAAAGAAATAATTGTTGAAAGAAATAATATTGAAATAATAAAAGTTAGAAAATTTAGTATTGCTAAAACAATAGTTGTAACACCAGTTGTAATACTAGGTGTTTCAGTTATTAGTTTTATTGCAGATCCTGATATTAACCTTGGTAAGTAACTCATATTAATAATTAAAACATATTATTATAAAAAATAATTTTAAACTTATTATAGTTTTTTCACTAGTAAGCTGTAATAAGGAAGAGATTTCAGTGAGTTACTGTGAGGATCAACTTCCAGCAATTACAACAACAGGAGCAAATACTTTTGGTTGTTGTATTAATGGTAATTTATTAAAACCACGTGATGGAAGTGGTACGTTTGGTGGAAGTGATCTTGGTTTTCAAGCTTGGAGCGATACTTCTGGAAATAATGAATATGATGAGATTGATATTCATGATTTTGCTAGTGAGCGAACTGGCAAAATAGTAATACACATATAAAACTTTACGCAAATAGGTGTTTGAAATTATATCATTGATTAATCTAATGGACTTAGAGGATATGATAGTAATGCAAATACTCATTTGTTTTGTAAAATTTTTGACTACAATGATAATCAGTATAAATATTATCGTTAATATGACAATTCAGGAATATTAAAAGTTACAAAATGTGATTTTGTAAATAAAATATATTCAAGTACTTTTAGTTGTAAAGTTGTAAATTCTAGTAATAATAATGATACTATACAAGTAAAAGATGGTAGAATTGATTATAATGCATTCACTATATTCAATACATCATTTCCATAAAAAAAGGTTGTCACTGCAATAACAACTCAAATACAAATTAATACTATAAATCCAAAAGAAAAAAAATTATTCGAAATTTAAAAAGTTCTTTAACATTTATTTCTAATTCTTGTGCTATTTTATAAATTACTCCAATTGAAGTGTTAATTAAAACTCTTTCAATGCTACTTATTTGTGAATATT
>JAYVKR010000127.1:0-3415 GCA_043768185.1 Flavobacterium sp. | reverse complement strand
ACAAGAAAAACAAGAATAGCAACTGTCAATGCGTATTTTAAAGTATGATTTTTCAATGTAAAAACGTTTTTATAGTAACTCTAAAAGGTTAGTTTTAGTATAATTGACTGGTAAAAATACGTTTCTTTTTGAGATAATTAAATTTTAGACCGTTATTTTTTACAAGAGGAATAAAAAACAGATTGATTTGTGGTTTAAATTTACTTTAAACTTTTAATTTTTTTTTATTCCAAATGGTGTCCAAATGGTTTTTAAACTTTTGGTTTTTTTTCTAATATCTAAATTTTTTTGTATCATTTCTGGCGTAACATAGCCTCTAGTGTGATCTAGATGGATACAAATTGCCGCATAACGAATTTGTATAGATTTTACACCAAAATTAAAAAGACGTTCGCCAAATTCTCTATCTTCTCCACCATATTGCATTCGCTCATCAAAACCATTTACAGCTAAAAAATCTTTTTTCCAACCAGAGGCATTATGACCATTCCAGCTTGCGGTTGTTGGTGTTATATAATTTAATATTGAACTTAAAACGGTAGAAGTAGTTAGTTTTATATTTTTAAAAGAAGCTTTTAATCCGTTGGTTTTTAACCAATGTAAATTAAAACAATTGCCGTTGTAAATGATTTCTTTATTTATGAAATTAGATAAATTTAAAGGTAGTTTAAAATAACCACCAGATAAAAAATAACCTTCTTTTCTATATTTTAAATGCTGTGCTATAAAATCTTTTCTAGGAATACAATCTCCATCAGTCATAATTATATAATCTGTAGCAGTTGCAAGTACGGCTTTATTTAGAATTATTGTTTTTTGAAAACCGTTGTCTTCATGCCAAACGTGAATAATAGGATAAAAAACTTCTTTTTGTAATAGTACAATACAGTTTTTTGTTTCTGCTGTAGATCCATCATCAGCAATTATAACTTCAAAGTTTTTGTAGGTTTGAGTGTTGTAACCATACAAAACTTTGGCTAACCAACTAGGTGAATTGTAAGTGCTTATTATAATTGATATATTTTTCATAATTGTAAAGCAAAGGTAAAATAAATTTTTATGTTTATTCTTTGATTTAATATTTACAAAAACGTCTAATTGTAATAGTACCTATTTTTAAACCGCAAAAAATGCTTCCAATTCTTTTAAAGTTTCTGGCGATGTTACAATATCTTTTACAATTTCGCCTTTGTTTAATGCTACAATTCTACTGCAAACTTCTACCGTGTGCACTAAATCATGACTAGAAACTAAAACCGTAACAATAGGATTTTGAGATAATTCGTTAATAATTTTCTTTAATCTGTTCACCGTTGTTGGATCTAAATTGGCAAACGGTTCGTCTAAAATTATAACTTCTGGATTTCCAATTAAAGTAGCAATTATTCCCACTTTTTTCATATTACCTTTAGATAAATCTCTTAAATATTTTTTACTTTTTAAGATTTCTCCGTTAAAAAATTCTTCATGTTTGGCTAAAAGTCCATCTACATCGGCTTTGTTTTGGTTTCTTAAATCGCCAATAAAATAAAAATATTCTTCGGCAGTTAAGTAACCAATTAAAAAACTCTCATCTATAAATGCCGATGTAAATGGTTTCCAAGCTTCACTAGTATTTACTTGAATTTCGTTAGTTTTAATACATCCTGAACTTGGTTGAATTAAATCTAACAACAAACTAAAAAATGTTGTTTTTCCTGCGCCATTATTTCCTACCAATCCAAAACTTTGCCCTTTGGGAATTTCTAAATTTTGGATATTTAAAACGGTAACTCCGTTGTTATATGTTTTTGAAAGATTGTTTACTTGAATCATTTTTTGATAAATTTTAAAATTTTATGGTTTAAAAGTTTCATTTACTAAAAACTAAACACTGATGACTAATTTTTTTGTTTGTATGCTGCTATAGTTGCGTATTTTTCTGTTCTATAAATTTTTTCTATTTGAGTAAACATTTTGTCTTTAAAAGCAAATCCTAAAATTCCGGCAACGGCAACAAAAAGAAGTCCAATAGTATCTGAATATAAAAAACTTCCCAATCCATAAAGCATCACAGGAACCAATAATTTAGGAATGGCAAGCAACATAGTCTTTACATTAAACGCTTGCTTATCGCCAAATGCGCCTTTACTTTGCGTTAAATCTATTGGCGTTTTTACAAATGCACCACCAAGTAAAACTAAGTGAGAATTTACGCCAATATTATAAATGGCACCAACTATAACTAGCAAATAAATGTGCAATCCATAAAATAAATAAAATGATGCTAAAAGTGTAGAAATTAAAGTTGCAATAACCATTAACCACCATTTAGAACTTAAATATTCTTTATATTTTATATTTTGACTCATCATTAATTGATAATAAGAACTGTCCCAACTTGGTACAAATTGTCCAAATGTGAACAGAAATCCTCCAGAAACAAAAATTCCTGCAAAGATTCCCATAACTTTAGCTTGTGTAGGATTGTTGAAAAATAATAATCCATAAAAAATAAAAACACAACTCATTATTAAGGTAGTTCTTGAGCGTTTGTTGCGTTTTAAAAGTTTAATATCGTTCTTTAAAAATGTTCCTAAAACGCCAAATTGATTCAGCCAAGTAAAATTTTCTGTTTTGGCAATTTCACTTTTCTTGGCCAAACCTTCATCAAGATTTAAATTACTTTTAAAATAAGAAAAAGCCAGATAATATAAAATCACTAAAGTCAAAATTGGAATTATGAAAAAATAATTATGAAAAAGTCCGTCAAAAAATACTGATGTATAATTAGTTACATCAAAAAATTTAAAATATTGTGCTAATCCTAAACCTGCAACAACAGTTACAATTGGATAGAAAAAACTATCTTTATTGTTTATTAAAACATTAATATAATTGTTACAAAAAATTACTACTGCAATTGAAAAATGCCATAAAAGCACATTTACAATTGGAAATCCTTTCATTATCAACACAATAGAAAAAGGAATGAAAAAGAAAGCGTGCAGTATATTAAAAAAAGATAAAGCAGTTTTTCCTAAAGTAAAATGAACAATTGTGTTTCGCTTTATTGGCAGTGTTAACAACGGTCTAATGTTCATTACAGGCATTTTTTGAAGAAAAAAACGCATTACTAAATCGGCAACGAAATAATAAATTAAAAATTTGTTTACTGTTTGCAATGGTTCAAAGCCGTTTTCTTTTAAAATTGGAAAAATTGCAAATCCAAGCAATAAAAACATTACAATAAAATAGGCAGCAAAAAATCCCATTAAAATTTTAATTGCCAAACTTGTTCCAAAAGATGCCGAACGCAAAAACGATTTCCATTCTAATGTAATAAAATGTTTAAACATAATTTGTAGTATAAAGTTTTATAATAAGATGCTAAAAATAGTAATTTGTTACAAGCTTTACCATAAAATTAAAAATA
>JAYVKR010000126.1:0-9266 GCA_043768185.1 Flavobacterium sp. | reverse complement strand
TTCAAGCCGATTTTGAAGAAGAAGAAAGTTACAACGAATATGAAGACGATTTAGACGAAGACGATTTAGATTCTTTTGGCGATGATAGCTTTGAAGATTACGGATTTGAAGAGAATTGGAATTAGAACGTATGATTGTTTCATTTACAAATAAAATTAAAGAAAATAAATAATAAAACAAACTATTAAAATCTAAGAATCTTAGCATCTAAGAAACTTAGAAACTAAAAAAAAAATGATAAACCTATTTAACACGCACATAGAAAATTTATCCATTCATAGAATTGGAAATAAAAGCCGAAACGAAGAACTCTTTTTGTCTGAAACTAATTATTCTTTAAATGATGAAATTGTTCCTTTACTTAAAGAATATTTTTTTAAACCTTTTAGAGATAAAGAAGAAAACTATTATCAATTTGCTCACGAAGTTGATTTAGAATACAACGAAATGTTTAATTTTGCGACGCAAGTTTTTGAAAATCCATCTAAAATTCACGAGATTTCTAAAAAAATTACAGAACATTTATTTGAACAATCCAATCATCCTCACATAAAAAATGGAGAAGTTTATGTGGCACATTTAACCAATGTTTCTATTGATAACAATGTTGTTGATGCAATTGGTATTTTTAAAAGTGAATTACGTACCGATTTTTTACAATTTGAAGAAAAAAATAGCAATCTAGAAATGATTCTTCAAGAAGGAATTAATTTAAATAAACTTGATAAAGGTTGTTTAATTTTTAATTACAAAAAAGAAGAAGGTTACAAAATTTTAACTGTTGATAGTAATAGATATGATGCTCGTTACTGGTTAGAACATTTTCTTAGTGTAGATGCGTTTCAAGATGAGAATTTTATGACCAAGAAATACTTGAAATTCTGTCAAAGTTTTGCCAAAGATGTTGTTTTTCCTGCCGAAGATAAAAAGGAAGAAGTGATGTTTATGAACAGAGCTGTTAATCATTTTGCAAAAAATGACAACTTTGAAGAAAGCGCTTTCTTAAACGAAGTATTAGACAATCCAGATTTAATTCCAGAGTTTAAAAACTATAAAGTAGACAAAGGTGAAAAGTTTAGTATAGAAGACGTTACTAGTTTTCCTATTGCAAATGCTGCCGTAACTGATGCCAGAAGAAGTATAAAAAATGTTATTAATCTTGATACTAATATTCAAATAAAACTAGATTTTATAAATCCAGAAAGTGCAGAAAAGTATGTAGAAAAAGGTTGGGACGAAGAAAAACAAATGTATTATTACTTGGTTTATTTTAACAAAGAAAATAAATCATAACTTAAATAAATAGTATAAAATATAAATCGTTAATTATTCATTTAATTGACGATTTTTTTATTTTATAAATTCGAAATCGATACTTTAACTTATAAATTTGTAGCTTTTTATTTAAAAAAATGGATAATTTGAGTATTTCATCGAATATATTTGTTGGTTTATCTGTAATTGTATACTTTTAAAATCCCAACCAACAACTTATTGATTATGAATGCGCTAGAAATTAAAGACAATCTACTTTCAAAAAAATTATTGTGTTCTTTTTTTGGACACAATTTAGTAATTAAAAGAAATGTAACTCCAAACTTTAGAGAATTTGAATGTACAAATTGTCACTTAGAATTGACTAATAACGTAAAAGGTGAGAAAATATTTTTAACTCCACATTTAAAAGATGTTAATGAAACATTGTTTAATTTTTATAATAAAAGGCATCATTTAGTATAAAAAATAAAATTAAATCTTAAGATAAATTTTAAAGAAAGCAATTTTAAAATCATTAAATTTGAATAAAACCAAATACTATGAAAAAGTTTCTTTTAATTTTTATTGTTGCAACTCTTGTAATAATAGCTTGTAAATCTAATGCTACATCTGTTTCTAATGTAGTTACAATTTCTCTTGAACCAAAAAGCGGTAGCGAAGTAAAAGGTACAGCAACTTTTACAGAAAAAAATGGCTTTGTTACACTTAGAGCAACAATTACAGGATTAAAACCTGGAGTTCACGCCATTCACATTCATGAAAAAGCCGATTGTTCTGCTGCTGATGCATCTTCTGCTGGCGGACATTGGAATCCAACATTTAAAAAACACGGAAAATGGGGTGAAGCCGAACATCATTTGGGTGATATTGGTAATTTTACTACAGATACTTATGGAAACGGAACAATTTATTTTAAAACTGATAAATGGGCAATTGGTGGAACTGATCCTACTAAAGATATTTTAAATAAAGGTTTAATAATACACGAAAATCCAGACGATTTTACAACCCAACCAACAGGAAATGCTGGAGGAAGAGTTGCTTGTTCTGCAATAATAAAATAGTTTTAATTTGCAAAATTAGTCTTTAATTTAAGCTATAATGCTAAAAAAATTATAGTTTTGTACTTGAAAAAATTAGTATGATAAACCCATCGGCAAACGGCTGGATTGACAAATATTTTTCTGAAAATATAATTTCTTTTACTTCAGAAAATACATTGTCATTTTATAAAAAAATTCGTGAAAGTGGTTTTATATTTGGACATATTATTAATTTAAATGCTTCTAAAACTATAAATATTACCAATTGGAAAAGTGATGAAACATCTAAAGTTGCATTATTAAATTCCTTATTTTTAACCTATTGCAATGAAACTAACGACTCCAATTCTACTCTATTTATAGAAAAAGTTGTGGTTTTTTATAATGAAATGCATCCCAAAGGATTTTCTTTATTTAAAAATATACTTTCAAATACTAATTCTCAAAAATTAGAAAGTTTAATTAATGAAAGAGTTCAAACTAATAAAGACAGTATAAGTAAAAACTTTTCGCATATAGTAACAAATGCTTTGCTTTTTTTAGACATTTTAGCTTTTAAAATATATTTAGAAAAAGGAGAAATCTCTGAAAAATATCTACAAAAAACAGAAGAAATAATTTTAACAATAATTTCATTAGCATTACAATTAAAGACTAAAAAGACTCAAAACGACGATTTGCTTATAAAACTTTTCGAAGCTTCTGTTAGATATACTAAATTTTCTGACTTAAATAAATCTGTTTCTTTAGAAAATTTATCTTTCGATTTTTTTACTAATGATTTAGAACGATTTTATCTTTTAGATTTGGCAGGAATGGCACTTTGGAATGATGGAATTATAGAAAATGACGAAATTTATTTCTTGCATAAACTGGGTGATAAACTAGATTTAACATCAGAATTTGTTGAAGAAAGTATAACAAACACTAATACATTTATTGGAGAAAATAAAAAAAATATTCAATATTTTAATTACTCCAATCCTGTAAAACATTTTTATGATCAAACTACCAATGGTGTAGAAGTTTTAATAAATAGAAATAAAAAAAGATTAGTAAAAGAACTGTCTGAAAGTAAAGAGTTGCTTACTTTATTAGCAAAATCTACTAAAAATGATTTAAGTAAAGAAGAAAAAAAGAAAGTAAAAAAACAATTATTAGATGTTTGCAAAAGCATTCCATCGTTAACTATTTTTTTACTTCCTGGTGGCGCATTATTATTGCCAATATTGATAAAATTTATTCCACAATTATTACCTTCTGCGTTTAATGAAAATCTTGAAGAAGATTAAAATTTTAATTGATAAACAGTGTCTAAATCTACATTAGAGCTAATATTTACTTCTAAATCTGTTACATAACCAGAGTTTAAACCATAAGCCCAACCATGCAAAGTTAATTCTTGACCGTTTCGCCAAGCTGCTTGTACAATAGAAGTTTTAGACAAATCGAAAACTTGCTCTTTTACATTTAATTCTACAAATTTATTAAAACGTTCTTCCTCATCTAAAATTGAATCTAAATAAATATTATGCAAACGATACACATCTTTTATATGACGAATCCAATTGTCTATAATTCCGATAGAATCATTTCCCATTGCGGCTTTAACGCCACCACAACCATAATGACCACAAACTAAAACGTGTTTTACTTTTAAAACATTTACAGCATAATCTAAAACACTTAGCATGTTCATATCACTATGAACTACCATGTTTGCAATGTTTCTGTGAACAAAAACTTCGCCTGGTTTAGCACCAATTATTTCGTTGGCAGGAACACGACTGTCTGAACATCCAATCCATAATAATGTTGGACTTTGACCTTTAGCCAAATCTTTAAAGTAATCTTTATTAAGTGCAACTTGACTTTCTACCCAAGTTTTATTATTATCAATTATTTTTTTATAAAAATCGCTCATAGTATTATTTATTTAAGAATTGGTTAATTACAAATTTTATTCAACAGAAAAAAGCAGTGATTTGATAACTTTTAATTTAATAAATTAATAAAAAGAAACTTCTCCATCTGTAATATTATGCATTCCGCCAATTATTCCAATTTCTCCATTTAGAATCATCTCTTTTAAAATTGGGCTTCTTTCCATAATTGCATTAACAGTTCTCTTTACATTTATTGAAGCAACTTTTTCAACAAACTCAGCGTTAGCTGAACTTCTGTTTTCAGTTTCGGTTTTTTCATCATAAACTGCTGGCTGAATTTTACTTAACAATGCCGTAAGATTACCCATTTCAACGTGATCACAAGCACCTTTTACCGCACCACATTTAGAATGTCCTAAAACTACAATAACTTTAGAACCTGCAACTTTACAAGCAAATTCCATACTACCTAAAATATCTTCATTAATAATATTTCCAGCAATTCGAACACTAAAAATATCACCTAAACCTTGATCAAAAATAAGTTCAGCCGAAGTTCTAGAATCAATACAACTTAATATCACTGCAAATGGATGTTGCCCATCAGACGTTTCATTGGCTTGTTCTAATAGATTTCTGTTGGCTTTTAGATTATTCATAAATCTTTTATTACCATCTTTTAAAATTTCTACAGCTATAGTTGGTGTTATGGCTGATTGCATTTCTTTATTTAATGTTTTCATCTTAATTATTCTTTAAAATCAATAGTATTTACTTCCACTTTTACAGTTTGTCTTTTCATTGCATCATATTTATGCTCGTAAGTAACTGTATTTTTAAATCCTTCGGTATTTTCTAATTCGTATGCTTCTTTAAATCCGATAAGTTTTACTTTAATATTTTCATCTTTAGAAGTTACTTTTTTAAATTCTTTTATCAAATCTAATACATCGTGTGCAATATATACAGTATCTGTTGCATTAATTATAACTTTAGAATTTGCTGGTATTGATGAAAGTGTAGATTTAATTGCCGATTTATTTAAAAAAGAAACTTCTTGTGCCAAGTCTATATGAATAATGTCGCCATCTTTATATTCTTCTTTTTTAAAACTGTAAGCACGTTTCATGTTTCCTTTTAAAATAAAAACAACACTTATTATCATTCCCAAAGCTACACCTTTTAATAAATCTGTAAATACAACACCTATAAAAGTAGCAATAAATGGAATAAATTGATATTTTCCTTTATCCCAAAAATGTTTCAAAGTTTTAGGATTAGCCAATTTATAACCTACCATTAATAAAACAGCAGCCAAAGTTGCCAAAGGAATTTTATTTAAAATAAACGGTATTGATAAAACACTAACCATCAATAAAACTCCATGAATAATTGTAGACATTTTAGATTTTGCTCCAGCAGCATTATTTGCAGAAGTTCTTACAACTACTGATGTCATTGGTAATCCACCAATTAATGAACTAATAATATTTCCAATTCCTTGAGCTCTAAGTTCTACATTAGTATCAGTATATCTTTTAGACGCATCCATTCTATCCGATGCTTCAATACATAAAAGTGTTTCAATTGATGCCACAACAGCAATGGTTATTGCAACAATCCAAACTTTGGTATTAGTTATTGCAGAAAAATCTGGAGTTACAATAATATTTTTAAATTCATCTAACGATTTTGGAACTGGTAAACTCACTAAATGTTCTTTAGATATTGCTAAACTGCTTCCAGATCTTATTAAAAATTCATTTAAAAGTATACTAAGAATTACAGCTACTAATGCTGCAGGAACTAATTTTAATTTCTTTAAAAAAACTACTTTAGTCCATACTATTAAAATTGATAAAGAAATTACAGCTATTAAAACTGAACCCAATTGAATGTGATTTAATACTTGAAAAAGTTCAGAAAAAGAGTTTTCACCATCAATTTGAAAAAATGATTCATCACCTTCAAAATCTGGATCATATCCAAATGCGTGCGGAATTTGTTTCAAAATAATTATTACTCCAATTCCGGCAAGCATTCCTTCAATAACATTATTAGGGAAATAATTAGAAATAGTTCCTGCTTTAATAAATCCTAAAAAAAGTTGAATAATTCCTGCTAATAAAACTGCCAATAAAAAAACATTAAAAGATCCTAAATCGGTTATTGCAGTTAAAACTATAGCTGTCAATCCTGCTGCTGGACCAGAAACACTTAAATGTGATTGGCTTAAATAACCTACAATTATTCCGCCAACTACTCCAGAAATTATTCCAGAAAATAATGGTGCGCCAGATGCCAATGCAATTCCTAAACATAACGGAAGTGCTACTAAAAATACCACTAAACCTGAGGCAAAATCAGATTTAAGGTTTGCAAAAAGATTGATTTTTTTTGTCATTCCTAAAAAATTTAATACAAAAAGTTATTTCACACGATGTGAAATTAAAATAAAAAATACTATTTGTACTAAATAAATTTAGGTGGAGGAATTAAAATATCTCTAGAAATTAAATCAAGATTGGATTGATTTTCATTAAAAATTTTAATGTTAGAAGTGAAATCAAATTGTAAAATTCCTTGAAAACAATACTCTTTTAAAACTAGTTTCAATTCTTTAACTTCTTTTTGAATTTCTTCTTCAGATGTTGAGTAAAATGCAGTAACGTTAACTTTCTCTTCTATCAATGTAACTATAGTAGGCATTGCTAAAAAAGAAATAAAAACAATAAGAAAAAAATTAACTGCAAATTTCATTTAGCAAAAGTAACTAATCAAGTTAATTGTTAAATAGTATTATAAAAAATTTAACACTGAAAAAGTAAAAAAAACAAACTCATTAACCATAAGTTAAATTGATAGTTTTTATATTTGTATAAAATTTTACTATAATGACAATTACTCAATTACAATATGTTTTGGCTGTAGCCGAATACAAAAATTTTACACTTGCTGCCGAAAAATGTTTTGTAACACAACCAACATTGAGTATGCAAATTCAAAAAATTGAAGAAGAACTTGATATTCAAATATTTGACAGAACCAAGAAACCTATTCAACTAACAGATATTGGGTTAAAAATTGTAAATCAGGCAAAGAATATTGTTAATGAAGCAGATAGAATTCAAGACATTGTACAACATCAAAAAGGATTTATTGGTGGCGATTTTAGAATTGGGATTATTCCAACAATAATGCCAACGCTTTTACCAATGTTTTTAAATAATTTTATTAAAAAATATCCAAAAGTAAATTTAATAATTGAAGAGTTAAATACAGATGAAATTATTACTAAATTAAATAATGGTCATCTTGACGCTGCAATTGCTGCAACTCCATTAAATGAAGATAAAATTAAAGAAATTGTACTTTATTTTGAACCATTTGTTGCCTACATTCCAGAAACTAATTCTATTCACAATAAAAAAGAAATTGAAGTTTCAGATTTGAATTTGGATGAAATTCTGTTGCTTCAAGACGGACATTGTTTTAGAGATGGAATTTTAAATTTATGTAAAAATGTAAGTAAATCTGAAAGGTCTAATTTTCAAATAGAAAGCGGAAGTTTTGAAACATTAATAAAACTTGCCGATGAAGGATTGGGAATTACCTTGCTTCCGTTTCTTCACACTTTAGATTTAAGTGAGAAAAACAAAACTAAATTACGTCATTTTAAAGAACCAAAACCTGCAAGAGAAGTTAGTTTGATTTATCCAAAAACCGAACTTAAAATTCATATTATTGATGCCTTACGATCAACAATTGCTGGAGTTATTAAAGGTGCAATAGTTTTTCAAAATGTAGAAATTATAAGTCCAAAACCAATAAAATAATTATATCCACGAATTTTAAACTATTCTAATCTCATTTAGAAAAAAGTTTTAAAATTCGCGGATAAGTTTTAGATAAAATAAATAGTAATACTAACAAAATCCTTTTTTTGTATCTTCAAATATTTCTGAAGAACAGATTTGTAGTTCGGGTTTGTTTACCGTAAAATAAGAGAGCCAATTTTGCAATTGATCTATTTCATAAGGTAATAAATTTCTAACCGCTTTTTTAAGACTTCTCTTAAACAAGTTAGAATCAAAACTTACACTTTCAAGCTCGTTTTTAGTGTAATCGTAAATCATTCTAGGCATAATTTTAAGATTTAGGGTTATCTTTATAATATTAGGTTAAGTAAATTTACAATTAATTAATAGTACTAACCTAGAAAAAAGTGATTTATTTATCGATTAAATACATTTTTAGACGATAAATTACAATTTACTTAAAAATACATATTAATAAACTTACAATTAAATTTATAGCAAATAAAAAAGGAACCGTTTAAGTTCCTTTAGTTTTTATTTATTGATAATCAGTAAACTGTGCCTTAATTCTGGTTTTTCAATTACGAAACTAAGTAACCATTCTGTAAGTTCTTCAATTTCATAAGGTAGTAGTAATTTAACTGCTTTTTCTAATTCTTTACAAAAAAGTTTAGAGTCAAAGCTAACTCTTTCTAACACCGACTTTGAATAGTCGTAAATTAATCTTGACATAGATTTCTAGGTGATTTGGTTAGAATAATTATATTTAAGAACGTTTTAATATTTTAATTAGTATCAAAAGTAAAAAAAAATTCTATTCAAAATCTAAAAACTTAGTTAAATATTGTTTAACGTTGCTGTTAATTTTTTATAGCTCTAAGCATTTCACGTTTTCCAGGTGCGCCAGGTAATTTTTCTACAGAAAATCCTGATGACATCATTGCATTTTTAACAGAAGTTCTGCAAGCATAAGTTACCAAAACTCCACCAGATTTAAGTGATTTATACATTTTAGCAAATATAGTTTCGTTCCATAAATTGGGATCAACAGTGTAACCAAAGGCATCAAAATAAATTAAATCGAAACTGTTTTCATCTATAATATCTTCAAAAAGTTGTTTGCGTTTGGTTAAACAAAAGTTTTGAGAAATAGTGTGTTTTTCTTCCCAAGACGATTTATGCATTTCACTAAAAATTTCGCTTTTAACCTCAGCATTTAATTCTGTAACATAATTCATTTG
>JAYVKR010000125.1:0-2924 GCA_043768185.1 Flavobacterium sp. | reverse complement strand
TTTAATTTATTTGAGTTAGTTATTCCGCAAACTTCTTAATAATTTCTTAAATAAACAAATAATACTTCGGAATATTATAATTTATTTTTGTTAAACTTTTAAAGCGTAATCCTAACATTGTGGTTGCAACACATACTATAGATGCATAATAATGCAAAAGGTTGCGTTAAAAGATGTATTTTTATCAAAATTAATTTTATGTTAAGTTTAAGATTTTCAAATTATTTTCTAGAATGTGGAACAGATGAAGCTGGAAGAGGTTGTTTAGCTGGACCAGTTACCGCAAGCGCTGTGATTTTACCAGAAAATTTTGATTTGCCTAAATTAAATGACTCTAAACAATTATCTGAAAAAGTTAGAGATTATTTAAAACCAATTATAGAAGAAAAAGTTATTTCTTTTTCTGTTACGCATATTGAACCTATTGTTATCGATAAAATAAATATTTTAAATGCTTCAATAAAAGCAATGCAAGATTGTGTATTAAAGTTAAATCCTACACCTTTATATATTATTGTAGATGGAAATCGTTTTAAACCCATAAACGAAATTCCTTATTCTACGATAGTTAAAGGAGATTCTAAGTTTATGAGTATTGCAGCAGCTTCTGTTTTAGCAAAAACGTACCGCGATGAATATATGAATAAAATTCATGAAGAATTCCCTATGTATAATTGGAAACAAAATAAAGGTTATCCAACATTAGAGCATCGTGAAGCTATAAGAAAATATGGTACAACTAAATACCACAGAATGAGTTTTAGATTGTTGCCAGAGCAGATGATATTGGATTTTTAATGTGTTGAAAGATGGAAGATGGAAAATTGAATTATGATATTGAGATTAAATTTAATTGTTGTGTAAATGCATTAAATTTGATAAATTAGTGTAAATTTAAAAGGAACTTGTTTGATGTTCCTTCGACTGCGCTCAGGATGACAAAGTAAATTAGTATATAAAATTGATTTTCAAAAATTGAAAAGTTAATAGCAAGTTGATTTACGTTATGAGATTCTTCCTTCGTCACAATGACAAGTTTGTGTTGCAATTTGAGATTGATGTTGATTACGTTATAAGATTCTTCCTTCGTTAGAATGACAAGTTTGTGTTGAAATTATTTTTTGTAATTGGTTTTTAAAATTAATTTTTAAAATAAAATTATTCTTTATATGGTAAAAAATTCCGATTGAAACAATTGTGAAAAGTGTTTTAAAATTTTTTCTTTGATTTCTTTTTCATCTACTTCTTCTACTCCAAGTTCTACATTTAATGATGTTACTGCTTTGTCTTTTATGCCACACGGAATAATATTATCAAAATATCCTAAATTGGCGTTTACGTTAAAAGCAAATCCGTGCATGGTTACCCAACGTGATGCTCTAACACCCAATGCACATATTTTTCTAACAAATGGCGTTCCTACTCCAAGCCAAACTCCAGTTTCTCCTTCGCTTCTTGTGGCTGTAATGTTATATTCTGCCAATGTTAGAATAATTACTTCTTCTAGAAACCGTAAATATTTATGAATGTCTGTAAAAAAATTTTCTAGATCCAGAATTGGGTAACCTACAATTTGTCCTGGACCATGATAAGTAATGTCGCCACCACGATTTATTTTATAAAAAGTAGCTTCTTTTTCTTGAAGTTGTTTTGGAGAAAGTAATAAGTTAGACAAATCGCCACTTTTTCCTAATGTGTAAACATGAGGATGTTCTACAAAAAGAAAGTAATTTGGAGTTTGTAGTTGGGTTTCTTCTCGTCTGTTTTGAATTTTTAAATCAACAATTTGCTTGAACAATTCTTCTTGATAATCCCAAGTAGCTTTGTAATCTTTATTGCCTAAATCTTGAAAGTTGATTTTTTTATTCATTTTTTTATTTGCCACAAAGGCACTAAGTCGCAAAGTTTTAAATTTAAGTTTTTAAATACCTAACAGGTTAAAAAAACCTGTTAGGATAGGAATTTGTTACATATTTTAATGACAAAAATTATTGAAACTTTACTTCTAAATCTAATTTTTCTGGATTTTCCATATATTCTTTTAGAGAATATTCAATAGTTACCGTTTTTCTATCTTCACTATATAATGCGTTTTGTGCAGAAACAGATTGTACTGCTTTAGGAAATTGATAGATAACTTTATAATCTGACTGT
This sequence comes from Flavobacterium sp., assembly GCA_043768185.1. GTDB lineage: Bacteria > Bacteroidota > Bacteroidia > Flavobacteriales > Flavobacteriaceae > Flavobacterium. The sequence continues at coordinate 770 of JAYVKR010000125.1, read as the reverse complement.
TCTACAAACATTTGCATTGATTCTTTTATTCTTGATGCTTCTGCTTCGGCAGTTGCTTCGTCTACTTCTTCATCTGGTTTTGGTTCTTCTTTCTTTTTTTCTAGTTTAGAAACTGTTTTTTTAAACGTTTTCCCATCATAGAAATATTGTGTTGATGAATTGTCTGCTAATGCATCTGGAGCTAAACCCATTCCACCAGCTTGTTGTCCAGTTGGAGAAAGTGATTTCATTGATTCTAATGGTGACATTACATCTTGTAATTCTGAAATAGTACTAAAATCTGTAAACATTGAATAAATCATTTTTCCTTCTTGCTCATTTAAAATTGTTCTTACGCTGAAACGTTCCATTTTTTTAATTTTTGCTTGCTCTTCTGGAGACAATTTAGCAATACTGTCTTGCTTGCTTGCAAAAAGTTCTTTGAATGTAAATGTAGAATCTATAGTTTTAGATGGTTTTACAACTTGTTCTTCTTCTTTTTTCTTCTTTTTTTTCTTTTTGGAATCTTTTTCGTCTTCGCCTAAATCTTTAAAGGCATTTCCCATCATAGACATCATTTGCGAGCCATCTATTTCGTAGGCAAATTTTCCTGAACCGTTTTCGTTGATAATAATTTTTTCGGTTATGTTGCAACTTACTATATTGAATAGTAAAACTAATGCTAAAAGTAATTTTATGATTTTCATTGATTGGTTGTTTAAAATTTTTTACAAATATACAAATGATAAATTAATTAGCCCAGACAGAAATGGCATCTCCCGATTTTTATC
>JAYVKR010000124.1:0-8224 GCA_043768185.1 Flavobacterium sp. | reverse complement strand
TTTACCAATCCTCTATTAATCATGTCTTGCATTCTTCCTGGAGTTGCCACAATTACTTGTGCACCTCTTTTAATGTCTCTAGCTTGCTCTGTAATACTAGCTCCACCGTAAACTGCTACCACATTAATACCTTTTTCGTATTTAGAGTAGTTTTTAATTTCGTTGGTAATCTGTAAGCAAAGTTCGCGAGTAGGAGATAAAATTAACGCCTGTGTATTTCTATTGTTGGCATCAATTTTTTGAATAACTGGAAAACCAAAAGCTGCCGTTTTCCCTGTCCCAGTTTGAGCCAACGCAACTAAATCAATGTCTTTTTCCAATAAGAGAGGTATCGCTTTCTCCTGTACTTCGGTCGGATTCTCAAATCCTAGATCTAAAATCGCCTTCAGTAACGATTCACTCAATCCTAATTGTTCAAATTTATTCATATAATATTTTAAATATTTTGCAAAAGTACGGCAAATTATTGTTAATAACTAATGATAAATTAAGATTTGGCTTTTTGTTAATATTTGATTTTCAGATTATTGCGTTTTTAATTAAAGATTTAAGATTTTTTAATTTAGGATTTTACGTCGTTTAGAGTTTAAAACCGCTTTAAAATAAAAAATTACAAGTTATTTAAATAATTTATTAATTGTTTAACAGCAATGCCGCGATGGCTAATTCTAGCTTTCTCTTCAATTTCAAATTTCCCAAAAGTGATATTATAATTATTTGGTTTAAATATTGGATCGTATCCAAAACCATTAGTTCCAGTCTTTTCTTTTGTAATTTCTCCATCAATTATTCCAGTAAATGAGGTTTGATTTGAGTTTAAGTTTAATGCTATTACAGTTTTAAAATTGGCTTTTCTGTTAGTTTCAAATTCTAATTTTGCTAATAATTTATTCATATTATCAGCGTCATTTCTTTGTTCTCCAGCGTATCTTGCAGAATGTACTCCAGGTTTTCCATTTAATATTTGAACCTCTAAACCAGAATCGTCTGCAAAGCAATTGTAACCATATTTAGAAGTTACATAATTGGCTTTTATAATTGCGTTGCCTTCTATTGTTGTTGCATTTTCATCAATTTCTTCGAAGCAACCAATATCTTCTAGACTTAAAATTGTAATAGATTTTGGTAAAAGAAGTTGAATTTCTTTAATTTTATTTTTATTATTTGATGCAAAAACTAGTTCCATATACATTTGTTAAACCAAAGTTAAAATTTTTACGTATGTTTATATTCCCAATCTTAATTAAACCTAAATGAAAAAATTTTACTCACATTTTTTAGTAACAATTTTGTGCCTATTTTTTTCAAATTATATTTTTTCGCAATTTGAAATAAAACAAGAAAATAATTTTAATGAAAAATCTCTTCATGTTTCTACAAAAATAATAAATTTAAAACAACAAAATCTTAATATTAAAGAGGTTTTAAAAATTTCTGAAAATAGATTTCAAATTTTAACAACAGAAAATACCGATTTAGGATTTACAAATGATAATTATTGGCTAAAATTTTCTGTAAAAAATAGTACCGCACAAAAACAAAAATATTTTATTGAAACCTCTAGACCAATTGTAGACTATGCCACTTTCTATAAAATTTCAAATAATTATGTCACAGAAATTCAAAAAAGCGGTGATCATATTTCTTTTAATGAAAAAAGTTTAAATCATAGAAAAACTATTTTTAAATTAAATTTAAATCCCAACGAATATTCACACTATTACATTCATTTAAAAAGTGATGGCGAAGTAATTAATGCTCCAGTAATTCTTAGAACTACAGAAAATTTAATAGTAAATACAGCATTTGAACAAATTGTTTTTGGATTTTTTTATGGAATATTATTAATTGCTAGTATTTTATATTTTTTCTTTTATTATGCCATGAAAGAAAAAGTTTTTTTATTTTACAGCTTATATGTAGTGTTTATTGGTTTATTACAATTTTCTTTAGATGGCTATTTTCATCAATATATTTTACCAAATGCTGGTTGGTTTTCAGACAAATCAGTTTTAATTTTCGCTATTTTTTCTGCTGTATTCCTAGGAAATTATGCTCAAAATTTTTTACACGTTAAAAGTGTAAATAAAAATTTAGATTATGCCTTCAACGCTTTGTATTTTTTACTTTCACTATTGTTTTTAATTATTATTTTCTTACCCAATTATTTACAATATTGTTATCCTGCAATGAATGTATTAGGATTATTTTTATTAGTACTTATTGTTTCATCAATGGTTCAAATTTATGTAAAGCTTAAACAATTTTATTTATTTTTTACCTTGGGAATATTCTTTTTAATATTGGGTTTTGTTGTTTTTATATTAAAGAATTTCAGTATTTTACCTTATAATTTTATTACAGAAAATAGTTCAAAATTTGGCACAGGAATCGAGGTAATTTTTCTTTCATTATCTATGGCTAGTTTAATTAAAAAATTAAAAGAAGATAGAGAAATTTCTCAAGAACTTGCCTTGCAAAAAGCAGAAGAAATGAACGAGTTAAAATCTTATTTTTTGTCTAATATTAGTCACGAGTTGCGTACACCTTTAAACACAATTATGAATTTAATTGAACTTATAAATGGTGAAACCGACAGTAATTCTATTCAAAAAAAGTGTGAAATTATTAAATATTCATCTCAAAGTTTATTGAGTTCTGTTAACGATATTTTAGACTTTTCTAAAATTGAAAAAGATGAAATTACATTAGAAGAATTAGAATATGACGCACACAAATTATTTGAAGAAATAAAAAATAATTTTGCACAAAGAGCTAAAGAACAAGGAATTGATTTTCAGTTTTATCAAGCATCAAATGTACCTAATTTTATAAAAGGCGATTGCAATAGAATACATCAAATTGTAACTAATATTTTGAGTAATGCTTTTAAATTTACAACAGAAGGAATTATAAAATTTAAAATAGAATGTAAAGAAATTGATAATGAAACTGTTTCTTTAAATTTTATAATTTCAGATACAGGAATTGGAATTTCTAAGACTAAAATGAACTCAATTTTTGATTCTTTTTCTCAATACAGTATTAACAACAAACGAAAATATGGTGGACTAGGACTTGGATTGTATATTGTAAAAGCTTTAGTAGATTTACACAAAGGAAAAATAGAAATGGACAGTATTGTTAATCAAGGAACGGTTTGTTCTGTTACTTTAAAAGTAATTAAAATTAACGAAAAAGAAATTATAAAAGTAGCTGTCCAACAAAACTATGATTTAAAAGGAAAACATATTTTGGTTGTAGAAGACAACGCAATGAATCAAATGGTTATTAAAATGATTACTAAAAAATGGTTAAATACTACGTTAGATTATGCTGTAAATGGTCAAGAAGCATTAATTTTAATGGAAACTATAAAATATGATTTAATTTTAATGGATTTACAAATGCCAGTTATGGATGGTTATGAAGCTACAATTGCAATAAGAAACGGAAATTGCGGAATAAACAACAATAATATCCCAATAATTGCTGTAACTGCCGATGTTATGGAGAGTACAAAAGAACGTGTTAAAGAAATAGGTATGAACTTATATCTTTCTAAACCAGTAAATAAAGAGTTATTGTTTCAATCTATAAATGATTTTACTTGTAATTATACTGATTAAAAATTATGAATAAATTAAATTAATACTTACTTTTGCCACGTTTAAAAAACACTATTTTGTTATGGTAAAAGATTTATTCGAAAGAATTCAAAACAACAAAGGTCCACTAGGAAAATGGGCATCACAAGCCGAAGGTTATTTTGTTTTTCCTAAACTTGAAGGAGAACTTGGACCAAGAATGCAATTTCACGGAAAAAATATTTTAAACTGGAGTTTAAACGACTATTTAGGTCTTGCCAATCATCCAGAAGTTAGAAAAGCAGATACTGATGCAGCAATACAATATGGTGCAGCTTATCCAATGGGAGCAAGAATGATGAGTGGTCATACCAATGCACACGAACAACTTGAAAACGAATTGGCTGCATTTGTAATGAAAGAATCTGCCTATTTATTAAACTTTGGTTATCAAGGAATTATGTCTACAATTGACGCTTTGGTTACCAAAAATGATATTATAGTTTATGATGTAGATGCACATGCTTGTATTATAGATGGTGTACGTTTACACATGGGAAAACGTTTTACCTATCGTCATAACGATTTAGAAAGTATGGAAAAAAACCTGCAACGTGCTACCAAAATGGCTACAGAAACTGGTGGAGGAATACTTTTTATTACCGAAGGAGTTTTTGGAATGCGTGGTCAACAAGGAAAACTAAAAGAAATTGTAGCTTTAAAACAAAAATATAATTTTAGATTATTAGTAGACGATGCTCATGGTTTTGGAACCTTAGGAAAAACTGGCGCTGGCGCAGGAGAAGAACAAGGTGTTCAAGACGATATTGATGTTTATTTTTCAACATTTGCAAAATCAATGGCAAGTATTGGCGCTTTTATTGCTGCCGATAAAGAAATTATAGATTATTTAAAATACAATTTACGTTCTCAAATGTTTGCTAAATCGTTACCAATGATCCAAACTCTTGGCGCATTAAAACGCTTAGAATTATTAAAAAATCATCCAGAATTAAAAGATAAACTTTGGGAAAACGTAAATGCATTACAAAATGGTTTACGCGAAAGAAATTTTAATATTGGCGATACAAATACTTGTGTTACACCAGTTTACTTAGAAGGAAGTGTGCCAGAAGCAATGATTATGGTAAACGATTTAAGAGAAAACTATGGTATTTTCTTGTCAATTGTAATTTATCCGGTAATTCCTAAAGGTATAATTTTGTTAAGAATGATACCAACAACTTCGCATACAATAGATGATATTAATGAAACACTTACAGCATTTGAAGCCATAAGAGAAAAGTTAGTAAACGGAACTTATAAAGAAATTGCAGACAAAACTACTGTAGACATGGATGCAGTATAAGACAAATCTTTTTCAATAATGTTAAATCAAATCCAATTTCAATTAGAAGTTGGATTTTTTTTATAAATTTAAAAAAACTAAATCATGAAAATTAAAATTATTGTTTTATCTATATTAATGGTAGCATTATTTTCTTGTAAAAAAAATCAAGAAAATTTAGAAGAAAAAGTTGTTCAAGAAAAAGACATTAAAGCGCAATCCAATATTATAGAATGCTATGAATATATAAAAAATAACGATACCATTAAAGCACAATTGGTATTTAACGATACAAAAGTTACAGGCGATTTAAATTATAATTTATATCAAAAAGATAAAAATTCTGGTACAATTAGTGGTACAATTAGTGGCGATACAATTTTTGCAGATTATACATTTACCTCAGAAGGAACAGAATCTGTAAGACAAATTACTTTTTTAAGAAAAAATAAAACACTCATTGAAGGTTACGGACAAAGTAAAGAAATTAACCAAAAATTAGTATTTAAAGACATTAAGAAATTAAGTTTTACATCAACTTTAATTTTATTAGAAACAACTTGCAATTAAAAATAAAACACATTTAAATTATTAAAAAGTGTTTTTATTTTTTATAATACGCTTTTAAAACTTCTTTTCTACCAATAGTTTTTGTAATAATATCATTCTCTAAATTCCATGCTCTTGCAGGCGAATATTCTCTACCGTACCAAATAATTTGTAAGTGCAAATCGTTCCAAACCTCTTTAGGAAATATTTTTTTCGCATCTTTTTCAGTTTCAGTAACGTTCTTGCCAGACGTTAAATTCCATCGATACATCAACCTATGTATATGAGTATCAACAGGAAACGCTGGCACACCAAATGCCTGACTCATAACCACACTTGCCGTTTTATGACCAACCGCAGGAAACGATTCCAACGCCTCAAAACTTTGAGGCACAATTCCGTCATATTTATCAACCAAAATTTGCGACAAACCATGAATTCCCTTACTTTTCATTGGCGATAATCCACAAGGTCTAATAATTGCTTTAATTTCTTCCACACTCATTTTTACCATATCAAACGGATTATCAGCTTTAGCAAACAAGAAAGGCGTAACCAAATTTACACGCACATCAGTACATTGCGCAGACAACAAAACCGCGATTAATAATGTGTACGGATCTTTATGATCTAACGGAATTGGTATCGTTGGGTACAATTCTTTTAACGTATTTATAACAAATGTTGCACGCTGTTTTTTGGTCATTTCTCTAAATTTGAATATATTTATAGTGCAAAAATACTAGAAATATTTTAATGTGCCTTATCCAGCTTTATGTTACAAGTTTTATTGAGCAAAGCCGTTTTTGTAAGCACTAAAAAGAGCTTCCTTCGGTCGCTTTTTTAGTACTACAAAAAACTAGCTTTCCTTCAATAAAAGCTTTCCACGACAACCTGGGGCAAAGTTTAGTGCAAAATTAGAGGTACGAGATTAGAAATACGAAGTTAGTTGGACGATAATGTAAATTATTAAATAAAACCAAGATATGTATTTAAACTTTATAATATTATTTCTTTTATTCTCATTATTTATTGGATTATTTTTTTTCGGATTAAATTATTATTCAAATGGAAAAGTTTATGGAGATGAAAGAAAAAAAAGAATTGGAAAAAAAATAATATTAATACCTTTTATAATTTTCATTTCATTTATATTGTTGTTTTTTATTTACAATAAAATCTCATTCAAACCATCTGATAATGATTTAATAGGAAAATATGAAATTTCAGAAGTTTCGAACATTAAAATCGATAAAAATGATTTTGAAAAATGTAAACTTGTGCTTATGAAAAATGGAGAATTTTATGTAGAGAACAAACCAAATATTGACATTTGTGAAAATGGAAAATATAATCTTTATAATTCTGAAGATGAAATAAGAATTAATTTTAACTGTTCAAATAATAATGCTTTAGCTACTATAATCAGTAATTTAAGTTCTTTTAAAATTGAATTTATTATTGGAGATCCAGATAGTTCAGAAAGTATTAGTTTTAAAAAAATTGAAAATTAAATTCAAACTATTTTAACACTTCAAAACAACAAACCATAAACAACAAACCATAAACAACAAACAATAAACAATAAACAATAAACCATAAACAATATCAAAATGACAAACTTAAAAAAAGGCGACAAAGCACCAAACTTTTCAGGATTAGATCAAGAAAATAAATCACACAAACTAGAAGATTATAAAGGTAAAAAGTTAGTAGTTTTCTTTTATCCAAAAGCAAATACGCCAGGTTGCACTGCAGAAGCTTGCGATTTACGTGACAATTTTGAACGTTTTCAAGCTAATAGTTATGAACTTCTAGGCGTAAGTGCAGACAATGCTAAAGCACAAGGAAAATTTAAAGATAAATTTAGTTTTCCGTTTCCATTACTGGCAGACGAAGATAAATCTGTAATAAATGCATTTGGAGTTTGGGGACCAAAAAAGTTTATGGGAAAAGAATACGACGGAATTCACAGAACAACTTTTGTAATAAACGAAAACGGAATTATAGACCAAGTTATTTCAGATGTAAAAACCAAAGCGCATGCAAGTCAAATATTAGGGTAAATTATTTTACAACAATATCATATTTCATCAACAAACCTTTTAAACCATCAATAGAGAATTGCGCTTTTTTAAGTTTGTTTTTCTCAGGATCAATTGTGTAGTTGTAGCTTGTAACAAAATCGGCTTTGTTGGCAATTGTTCTTTCAAAAACTGCCAATCGTAAATTGCAATTGTCAAATAGTACTTCGGATAAATCACTTTCCATAAAATCTACCGAAACCATACTGCAATTTATAAACTGCATTTTTTTTAGTTTTAATTTGTAAAATTTGGCATAATCCAACAAACAATCTTTAAACCCAAAGTCATAAATTACTTGATCTGTCATAGCAAAATTTACATTTGTAAAATTACATTTTGTAAAAAAAGCACCACGCAATGAAACATAATTAATTTTAGTATCGTTAAAATTGCAATCAAAAAAATTGCAGTCTATAAAGGTTACTGCCATAAAATCGCACTGCGTAAAATCGCAATAGCGAAACGTACAATTTTCATAATCTTTATATTTTATCATTAATGTCCGATAAAAATTAATATCGGACTTTTTTATTTATTATTTGTCTGTTATTCAATTGTTTAATTTTTAATTTTCACTTTTTTAGAAAACTAGGCATTAAAAAAATGATAATTGTTCTATTTCAGTTTTTTCAATAATCCAGTCTTTTTCTGGA
>JAYVKR010000123.1:0-2712 GCA_043768185.1 Flavobacterium sp. | reverse complement strand
CAATTCCTGTATCTATTGGCGCGTTGTAATCAAAGAAAATATCGGCACGTTTAGAAACAATATCGCCTTGTTGTAAATTGTTTTTAGATTTAACTTTAAGTAAAACATTTCCGTGTCCGCCAGTATCTAGCATAATTTGATGAAAAATAAATTCTACTACATTTCCTGTAATTCTTGCATCAATTGGGTTAGAAGCACTTAATAATTGCAATGAATTAATATCAAACTGATTTGGATCAATTGTAGTTTTTACTACAATATTCTCTGCTTGAAAAGTTCCTGTATTTTCAAAATTTATTACATAATGTAAATAATTTCCAATTTCTGATGCTGCTACAGATTCTCCTTCTATACAAGTAATATCATTTGGATCATACGAGCCAACAACAGTTTGTTTGTAAGTAAATATATTATCGTTGGGAATTTCGTCAGAAAGTGTTGTATTAATTGTTGCCGAGAAATTAAGAATATCTCCAATGTTTACTGCTGGCGTTTCTGTTGGTGAATTTACGTTTAATGTTATGTAAAAACTTCTACTTTCTAGAGGTAATAGATTTGTGTAAGTAAAAATTATTTCCCCAGGACTTTGAAAAGCTGGCGAAATTAAATCTAAAACAGTATCATTATAATTAAATGATAATTGACCAGTAATTGGAACATTTCCTTTGTTTTTATAAGTAATTAAATACTTAGCATCAAATCCTGGTCTTGCTGGAGTTATTGGTGAAATTACAATTTCGGCATCTATAAATGGTGCAATTGGAGAAAGACAAAAATTTTGTGTTGCTACATTATCATTGTTGTTTGGAAATGAAACTGATGCATTTGCTGGAGAAACTGAAAAATTTAATTGATTTTCTAAGACTGGTGTTATTGTGTAATTTCCAGTATAAACATACCTATTATAATTACCTAGACTGTTTGTAAATACAGCATTGGTATTTGTTCCATTATTTACATTTAATCTAACAAAAGCTTGAGAATTATCCAAAGTATCGCAACCATCATTATTAGTATCCAATTTTACATTTCCTGTTATTGTATTGTAATTTCCTCCAGGCGTAAATGTGCAGAAAGAATTACAAACTGTGTTGCTCATATTAGCTGAATCTAATTGCGTTTGTATTACCGCTACTTGTGTTTCATCTGCACAAATAAAGTTTAGGTTTGGAATGTTTCCAAAATTTATATATTCATTAGATGAATTTTTTGCAAATATTGATATTAACGGATTACCCAATACATTTAAATCAGTTAAATTTTTATTTGTTGAAACATCTAAAGTTGTTAATTGATTTAAACTAATATTGAAAACTGACAAGGAAATTAAGTTAGAAACTTCTAATATTGAAATTTGATTATTACTACAATCAACTGTTGCTAAATTTAAGCATGCATTTAAATTTAAATTTGTTATTGCACTATTTGAACAATTTAAATTAGTCAATGAAGTACAACCAGATATATTTAAAGAATTTAGATTTTGAAATCCATTTGCATAAATATTAGTTAAAGCAGCACAACCACTTGCATCAATAGATTGCAATGGTGGATTATTATTAAAATAAAGTTCTACTAAAAATAGATTATCCGAAAAATCTAAACTAGAAATTTGATTGTTGTAACAAGCTAACGCTATTAAATTATGACATCCTGTTAAATTTAATAATGTTAATTGATTAATCGAACAATCTAAAACTTCTAAGTTAATTAATCCAGTAAGATTTAAAGTTGTGAGTTCAGCATCATAAATTTCTAAACGTATTAAACCTACACAACCAGAAACATTTATCGAGTTTAATGGAGATTGTATTAATTGAAATATAGAAAGTAGAGGACAGTTGGAGATATTTACAGACACTAGATTAGGAAAAGAATTTATAATATTTACTCCATGCATACTAAGATTTTGTAAATTATTACAATTTGTTGTATTTAATGAAGTTAATAATGGATTGTTATAAAAATCAATAAATCCTAAATTGATACAATTTGAAGTGTTTATAGAACTAAAATTATTGTTATCGATGTATAATTCCGTTAATTGATTATGATTAGATATATTAAAGGTTCCTGAAATAAAATTACTACTACATCTAAGTGCTACTAAATTATTACATCCTATTATATTTAAATTTGTTAATTGATTATTACCGCAATCTAAAACTTCTAAATTAGTTAACCCTGAAACATCTAATGAGGTTAATTGATTACTCGAGCAAACTAACTGTAACATATTTGTAAAACTTTGAATTCCTGTTAAATCAGAAATGTTTAAATTTTCAATATTAATACTAATAATAAGTGAAGCTTCACTTTGCTGAATATTTCCATCTGAACTAGTATCTATACCTAAAGCTATTAACTTCGCTTTAAAATTAGCATCAGGAATATTTACAATTTGCGCATTAGCAAATACCGAAAATAATAGTGATATGATTAATAACTTTTTCATAATAAATTAGTTTATTTTTTTATTTGTTCTATTAAAATATCTTGTAATAATTCTTTTTTTCTTTGCGATATTGGTATGTTGGTATTGTCTTGCATTATAATATTTCCACCATCTTTCTTAATAAATGATTTTAAATATTTTAAGTTTATTAAATGACTTTGATGTACTCTTAAAAAGCCACTATCTTTTAATAATTCTTCATATTCTTTTAAGGTTTTAGAAATTAAAATTACTCTGCCATTTTTCATAAAAAAATT
>JAYVKR010000122.1:0-2535 GCA_043768185.1 Flavobacterium sp. | reverse complement strand
CCAAATCGATAATTTATTGGTCTAAAACCTACAAACAATATTAAAAAAATCATTATGAAAATTCCAAATGCATTTTTTCCGTTAAGGTTGTTGCTATTTTCAAGTTTAGAACCTAAGCTTTGCATAAAAACTATAATCACTAAAAACAAAATAAAGTTATAGTAAAAAGTAGAATAATATTGTATTGGAATTAATGTGTTCAAATTTTTTAGTTGTTTTTTTTAATTGAATCGCACAATATTTTAGTAAACAGTACACCTGCAAATTTATCAATATGATTTCCATCATAAGTTTGATATACATTATTTTTAGAAAAATTAAAATAACTTACTTTTTTCTCTTTGGCAATTTTTTCAATATCAGCGTCAAAGTTAACCCAAAATTGTTCTTCAAGATTTAATAATTTAGAATCTATTGGCATTCTTACTAACACAACTTTACCATGAGTTTTTAAAAAAATAATTAATTTTTTTAATTCTTGCATTCTATAATCACATTTTTTCCATCTATTATAGAATCCTTTATAAATTTTTATTTGATTTTCTTTCCATTGTTTCAAAGTAGTAGCATCTTTAGGAAGGTTTTTTTCTTCCATCCAACCATCATTATGCAGTTCTGAGTTTTGTCTTATCAACGCCTTAAAATGAAAAAAATCGAAATTTTTAAAGAAGTATTCAAAATTTGGATTCATAGAAACAAAATTCATATTATGTGGTGGTTGATTAGCTTCAGAAAATATTTTTTTTTCAAAATTATCATATTCTCTTTGCGCCAACAACCATGGATGTACTGTTAAAACATAAAGTCCATTTTTAGTATCTAAACGCATTTTATTTTTTATACTTTGTGAATATAATTCTCCATAAGTAGATTGTGTAATAGTAAAACTATAGTTAAACATTGGTAAATCAAACTCTCCTTTATTAAAATAATCATTAATTATTTGGGGTTGAATTCCTTGAAAACTTCTAGAATCGCCAATAATAAAAGAAGCTTGTTTGGGAGTTGTAAATTTTAAATAAAAATAGTCAACATTACCTCCAAATCTTATCAAAATGAATGATAAAATAGCTGTTATTAAAAGTGTATAAAGTACTATTTTATATAGAAATTTTTTCATTAAAATTGAAAATAGATAAACGAATCAGAATTGGCTCCAAAAAGTAAAATTATAATAAAAATAATTAAGTAAATTATCCATCTAATAAATGTATTATTAACATTTGAAAGTTCTAAACCATGTTGTTTTTTTCTTTGAATCCATTCTACAATTAATAATATAGCGATAAAAATAAATGGTTTTACATCTACTTGTGGCATTCCATAATTAGAAAAATTAATTAATTTTCTAATGTAATATAATGCGTCTTTTACAGATGCTGATCTAAAAAATATCCAAGCTATAGTGGTAATTGAAAAAGTGAGTAGAATTTGTAAAATTTCTTTTATTGATGGAAAAAAAGAATTTTCTGCAACACTATTTGTATTTTTTCTATTGAGTTTAAAAACTACTAATGGTAAAATAAATAATGCATTTATAATTCCCCAAATAATAAAAGTCCAGTTGGCACCATGCCAAAAACCGCTTACAATAAATATTATTAAGGTATTTCTAACTTGCATCCACATGCCGCCTTTACTTCCACCAAGTGGTATGTAAAGATAATCTCTAAACCAAGTAGAAAGTGAAATATGCCATCTTCTCCAAAACTCTGCTATGTCTCTAGAGAAATAGGGAAAAGCAAAATTTCGTAATAATTCTACTCCAAATAAACGTGCTGTACCTAATGCAATATTAGAATATCCAGAAAAATCTCCATAAATTTGAAATGCGAAAAACACAGCTCCAATTGCGAGTGATGTTGCATTGTGACTTTCTTGATTTTTAAAAGCTTCATTTACAACTATGGCACAATTATCTGCTACAACAATTTTCATAAATAAACCCCACAATATCTGTCTAAGTCCATCAACTGCTTTTTGATAATCAAAAAATCGCTCTTTTTGAATTTGTGGTAATAAATGAGTAGCTCTTTCTATTGGTCCGGCAACAAGAAGCGGAAAAAAGCTAACAAAAACTGAGTAGTCTATAAAATCTTTTTCGGGTTTAATTTTATCATTATAGATATCAATTACATAAGAAAGACCATGAAATGTATAAAATGATATTCCTACAGGTAAAATAATATTAAGTGTTGCAAAATTGGCATTGACTCCAAATCCAGATAATAAATGGGCAAAAGATTCTACAAAAAAATTATAATATTTAAAAACGCCAAGAAAACCTAAATTGATGGAAACACTTAGCCAAAACCAAAACTTTTTCATTTTTTTAGTTTTTGCTTCATGCATTTTTATACCTGTAAAATAATCTAAAACTGTAGAAAATATTAATAAAAATAGAAAATGCCAATTCCAAGATGCATAAAAAAAATAGCTTGAAACAAGTAGCAGTATATTTTGAAATTTACTTTTTCCTTTAGCAACAAACCAGTATAATAAAAATACTATTGGAAGAAAAAGTAAAAAATTAAA
>JAYVKR010000121.1:0-8059 GCA_043768185.1 Flavobacterium sp. | reverse complement strand
CTACAGCATTTGTACCGTTTTGAGCATTTAAAAGTGTTGTAAAATAGGTTGATGTTGCGGTAGTTGGTCCAACATTAAAAGTTAATGGTATAGTAGATAAATCAAAATTCTCTTGAAAATTAAAATTGGTATCGGCAATGCAAAATGGTGTTATTGGTGCTAAATCTAATTTTGGTAAGATGGTAAAAGTTAATTTACTTACTGTCCAACAATCACTATTTGATAAATTAAAAACTCTAATAAATATTTCTAAAGGAGTAGTTGTAACGGTTGTATTAAATATTTGATTAGTTAGTAAACCATCAATTGCATCAGTTTGGGTTGAGTAATATCTAATTCCCATTGATGCTGCATTATAACCAGTAATTTGGTTTACAATGGTAGAAAATATAATTGGTTCTACGTTGTCATTTAATAAATCGCAAAGTTCAATTTGTTTATCAGCAATTACTGGAGTTGCATATAAACTTAGATTTATAATTCCAGTTACATAACATATACCAATTTCTTCTCTATAATAAAAAGTCTTGGTTGGAGTAGTCATTGTATAATTATTTAATCCTAATAATGGTGATACTAAAAGTGGTCCAGCATCGGCTTCAGCTTGAGAATTATAAATTGTTTTTATAGTTCCAACAGCATCTGTAGCGTCTATTAAAAGCGATTCAATATCTATACCATCTTGGCTTAAAAAAGGTGGCGCAACATCACAATATTTAGCAGTTATGGTAGGTGCAACTGGATAGTCTAAATCAAAGTTTATATTTATAGCATCTACTATTGTTATTGGCGTGCAAGTATTATAAATAATTTTTACACTATAAGAGGTATTAGTTGTTGGAATGACTTCTATAGGATTTGAACTTCCAATAAAAGCACCTGCATTATTAAACCATTGAACTGTTGTAGTGCTTGTTCCATCTGGTGTAAACCTGTAAGCTTCGTTGGTAACAGAAAATACACTTGTATTTCTATTAGGTAATGTTGGCGCAATTCCAAGTGTACCATCAGAATTATTTAATCCAATTAACGAATTAGTAACTCCGTTATTGGCGCTAGAATTTCCTATACACGTTAATGGTTTGTCTTTTACATAAATATCTATAACGTTAGTAGTTTCGTAAAGTACTACTTGAAAGGTTGATTTAACATTGTTTATAGGATTTAAATCGTTAGAACAACCCCAATGATTAATTAAATTATAATTTATTACAAATTGTCTATAAGGTGCAATTCCTGTTGTATAAGTTGTGATTGATCCACAATTATCGCCTGCTATACAACCAAAAGCTACTGGTGCAACAAGATAATCTTGAAAACCAGCAAATATTGCATTTCTAATTAATGATGGACTTGGTGTTGTATTAGATATTGATGAAAAAGAAGTTAAATCTGGAACTGAATTATTATATCCAAATCTAACAATTCCATTATCAGCTAAATTTAAAGAAGTATAAGTTGCACCATAAAAACAAAATGGAAATCCAATATTTAAATTAGAACTCCATACATCATCAGCATTTACAACTACTGGTGTTCCTTGATTAAAAGTGCCAACAGGTGTAAAAGCTATTGGATCAACTTTATAGGTTGTAGGGTTTTTAATTTCTGGAAAAGTAGCAGTTAGTCTAACTTTTTTTGGTGGTACAAATGCATAATCACAATTTATGGTAACATCTGTAGTATTATTTTGGTCAGTAATAACCACAGCAGGATTTGTTTGTGCGTGAACAAAACAACTAACATTAACAATAAATAAAAAAAGCACTGTAATTTTAAACTTCATACTCTTATATCCTTAACAAAACAAATATAAGAAAATTCTAATTTGAGTTTGATAAAATATAAAAATATTTTTATTAAATGATTTACTTAACTTTTTGCTACAAAATTACTTACGTAAGTATATAAATAATTATACTTCACTGATAATATTTTTATTAATCTGTTCAATTGTAGATTTTTGAGTGTCTAAAATTTCTTCACTTTTATTAAATAAATTTTTAGATTTCTCTGATAAATTATCAACTAAATCATTAAATTTAGATTTTAAATCATCTGAAAATTCACCACCTTTTAAAGCTAATTTTTCTCTTGTATCTGAACCTTTTTCTGGTGCAAATAATATTCCTAAAGCAGCTCCAGCTGCTGCTCCAACTACAAATCCTAAAAGTACGTTACTCGATTTCATATTGTTTATTTTAGTATTAAAGATCTTTTGCTTTTATTATTTTTAGTATAACTGCAACTACAGCTATAACTAGTAAAATGTGAATTAAATATCCTACGTTGTATACAAAAAATCCTAAAGCCCAAAGGATAATAAATATTATGGCAACTGTATAAAATATATTTTGCATATTTAATTTAAATTTAATTATTTAGAAAATTTTGAACTTTTAATGCACTAATTTCTTCTAAATTTTTATCCAAAATGGGCTTGTATTGTTCTTGAAATGCCAACATAGTTTTATCAGTAAGGTCAATTTTAATTTTTTCAAATAAAATAACTTCGGTTACTAACAAGTTTATTAGTTCATCTATAAATTGAGAATCTTTTATAACTTCTTTATTTTTAGTTATAATAACAGAACTAAATATTGGTAAGGTAATTAATTTATTTTCAGATATTTTTGTAATCTCATTTTGAATTCTAAAAATAGATGCTTCTTGATTATTTAATAATTCTTTTATTTCCTTTGATGCAGAATTGTCTTTTACTTCTTTAGTTAACTTTACAATTTGAATGTTAATTTTAGTAGTTTCTACTAAAAATTTTGCAATTTTTTTATCTTGATTTTCAAGTTCTTCTTGCACATTTTTAACCAAATAATAGTCGTTTGTTTTATTTTTACAAGAACTAAATAAAATAGAAGATACCATTACAGTAATTACACTTACTGTAAATTCTTTTATAGTTTTATTAAGTATCATCTTCAAAATTCTCATTTTCACGATACAAAATTGCAACAATAGAAAAAATTTTATGTTACACGATCTTAATATTTCGTTACAAGATTACCATTAATGTAAAAAATGTTACAAAAATTTAGAAAAAAATTATAAATTTATTGGGAGAAATAAATTAAATATTGCGCCTTTATTTACGTATCCTTCTGCAAATAGAAATCCTTTATGATTTTCGGCAATTTTTTTACAAATTGTAAGCCCAATTCCTGTGCCAGGAAAATCATTGGCTGGGTGAAGTCTATTAAATAATACAAATATTTTTTCGGCTTGTTCTTGCTCAAATCCCATTCCGTTATCTGTAAATGAAATTTTATAAAATTTATCTTTGGTTGATAAATTTAATATTGGATAATTTTCGGCAATTATAATTTCACAAATTATTTCAATTTTTAAAGGTACATTTTTATTAGAATACTTTAAAGAATTTCCTATTAAATTGGTAAATAATTGTTGCATTTGAAATTGAATAACATTTGTAAATGGCAATTTATCTGATGTTATAATTGCATTTTTATCTGTAATTACTTGTGATAATTCTTGCTTACTATTTTCAAGAATAAAATTTAAATCGGCTTTTTCAAATACTTTTTCAGATTTGTTTGTTTTAGAAAATAATAATAAATCATCAATTAATATGCGCATTCTGTTAGCAGAATCTTCAATTTTAGAAATATAATTTTTACCATTTTCAGATATTTTAGTTTTATCATCGTCACTAAATCTAGAAATAAATGTTTGTATTTTTCTTAGTGGTTCTTGTAAATCGTGACTTGCAACATGGTTAAAAGATGCCAATTCTTTATTACTACGTTCAAGTTCTAAATTTCTTTCTTCTAGTTTTAAGTTGGCTAAATATTCTTGTGTAATATCAAAGTTGGTTCCAATTATATTTTTTTTACCATAACTATCTATAATTAATTTACCTACAGATTTTAAATATCTTGTTTCTCCAGTATCTTGTCTGTTAATTCTAAATTCTACATATTGAAAATCTTTTTCGTCTATAATATTTTGAATAACTTGTTCAATTAATACAGTATCATCTGGATGAATAAATTTTAATATTACATTATTAGATGCTTCAAATGATTGTGGTTCACATCCAAACAGTCTGTATTGATTGTCAGAAAATATAATTTTGTCAGTATCTAAATTCCATATCCAACTACTATATTGTCCTATAATTTCAGATTGGTCTATCAATGCTTTAGAAAACATTAAATCATCATTTATAAGTTTTAATCTTTTAACATCGTTATTAATTTTAAAAAAAGATAACAATATTAATATAAGTGTAAGTAAAATAATTGTTATGGTAAAAACTGGAGTTATGTTTATTTGATAATCATATTCTTTATTTTTTTTATCTAAAGTTTCATTTTCTATAGCAATCATTTTATCTATCTGAATTCTAATAGAATCCATAACCACTTTTCCTAAAATAAAATTCTTTTTAAAAGTTTTATCTTCAGATAATTCAATATTAAGATTATGTTCTAATGTGTAGTTAAAAAATTGATATCTTTTATTAATTAAAACATACAACATATTTAAGTTAGCTTGTTGAGAAACATCGCCTTTTGTATAATTTTTTAAAGTTATAAATGAATTATTTACTTTTTCTCTAGAACCATTGTATGGTTCTAAAAATAATAAATCTTTAGTAATTACATATCCTCTAATGCCAGTTTCTGCGTCTTTTAAATACGAAATTAGCTGTTCTAATTCTAACGAAATTTTATAGCTATGAACAACAGAATTTGTTGAATTTGATAAATTATTTATATGTTTATAAGTTATAGATGAAATAAAAAGTAAAACACTTAATGAAAGTACAAAAAGTATTTTATAAAATAATGAAGACTGTATAAATTTTAATTTCATTCTTAAATACTACATTTTTAATAAAAAGTTGTCTTTATTTAAACCAGATGTTTGATAATGCCAATTTATAGTAACAATATCGCTTAATACTTTTTTTAATACTTTAAAATCGTTAGGTTTTCTAATGTAAATGTTTGCGCCATTTATAAATGTTTCTTCAATATCTTCTTCAGATGCTGATGTTGAGTATATTGCAATTGCTATATCTTTAAGATGTTCTTCTTTTTTTATTTCTAATAAACATTCTATTCCAGATTTTATTGGCATATTTAAATCTAAAAATAAAATATGAGGTAAATCGCAATCGGTATTTAATAGATAATTCATTAATTGTTGACCATCGTTAAATAAATTCAATCTAGTTTTTATTTTTAAATCGTCAAATGCTTCTGAGAAAAAATCTCTATCATCTTGGTCATCATCTGCTAGCATTATTTGTAAAAAATCTTCTTGCATAGTATTTATTTTTTATTAGCGATTTCTCTTCGTTTAACAATAATTCGTTGAAAAGCAGATGGTGTAATTCCTGTAGTGTTTTTAAATTGAGTACTTAAATGAGCAACGCTAGAATAACTTAATTTAAAAGCAATTTCTGTTAAACTCAATTCGTTAGAAATTATTAATTGTTTGGTCAATTCAATTTTTTGAAGTATTATAAAATTTTCTATAGATGTATAGGTAACTTCAGAAAACAAATTGGAAATATAACCATAACTGTGACTTAATTTCTCTGCTAAATATACAGAACTTTTTACATTTACAATATCATCAGAGTGAATCATTTCCATAATAGTATCTTTAATTTTTTGCACTAAGATACTTTTTTGGTTTTCTACAATATCAATTCCGTTACTATGTAAAGAATTTTTTAATTCTAAATAGTGTTCATCTGTTAATTTTTCTGTAATTTCAATTTCTCCAAAACCAATTGTTCTGTAACAAATTTTTAGTTTATCTAATTGTTGGTCTAGAAAAATCTTAATAATTTCGTTGGTATCAAATTTTAAAAAAAGTTTCATGTAATTATTTTGGTTAAGAGTATGTAAAAGTAAAAAATTTTTCATAAAAAAAACCACCTAAAATAAATTTAAGTGGTTAAAAGTTTAACGAATTTTAAGTACTATTTGTCTGATAAAATTTTATGTAGTTCTTCTTTAGTTTTTCCTAGTTTTTGTTCTAGTTTTCCCATCATTTCGTCTTTTTTTCCTTCTGCAAACAATAAATCATCATCGGTAATTGTTGCAAATTTTTGTTTAATTTTACCTTTAAATTCTTCCCAGTTTCCTTCTAGTTCTGTTGTGTTCATCTTGTTATTTTATTAAATTATTATAAATTAACTAGCTTAAATATCTTCTTAAAATCCAAGCAGCTTTTTCGTGTTCTTTTAATAATCCTGTCAAGAAATCGGCACTTCCTGCATCTTCGTTTTCATCACATTTTGTAATATCATCTCTAAGTGAAATAGTAATTTTTTCATTATCTGATAATAATTCTGTTAACATTTCTTTTTGATTTGGATATACCTTTGGCGACTCAATTAGGTTAGTGTGCTCTAAAAATTCTTTCATTGTTCCAATAGTTTTTCCTCCAAGTTGATTAATTCTTTCGGCAACATCATCAATAATTTTTTCAAGAACATTGTATTGATTTTCAAATAATTTATGCAATTCCATAAAACTATTTCCAGTAACATTCCAATGAAATTTTCTTGTTTTTGTATACAACATTACTTCATCGGCAAGAACTACAGATAAAATTTTTATAGAAGAATCTAAGTTTTTTTGAGTAATTCCAATATTTGGTTTCATAAATTTAATTTTAAATTGTTTAGACAAAGTTACTTATCTGTTCAATTTTAAAATTACATAATTATTTTTTAGATTTATAGAATTACTTTATTTAGTAAATTTCAATTGCTTCGCTAACTTTCTTATATTTGCCAAACAACACAATTAGCAATGACAACACAACATTTAATTGAACAAATTCACATTAAAAAATCATTTCTTTGTATTGGTTTAGATGTCGATTTGTCTAAAATTCCAACCCATTTACAAGAAAAAGAAGATCCAATTTTTCAGTTTAATAAAGCAATTATTGATGCAACTCATCATCTTTGTGTTTCGTATAAACCAAATACAGCATTTTACGAAGCTTATGGAATAAAAGGTTGGCAATCTTTAGAAAAAACTATCAACTATTTAAACGAAAAGTATCCAGAAATTTTTACAATTGCCGATGCAAAACGTGGTGATATAGGAAATACGTCAACAATGTATGCCAAAGCGTTTCTTGAAGATTTAAATTTTGATAGCGTAACAGTTGCGCCATACATGGGAAAAGATTCTGTAGAACCTTTTTTAGAATTTAAAAATAAGTACACAATAATGTTAGCACTTACGTCAAATGAAGGCGCTTTTGATTTTCAAACTAAAATTGTATCCAACGGAAAAGAACTTTATAAAACAGTTATTGAAACTTCTAAAACTTGGAAAAATTCTGAAAATTTAATGTACGTTGTGGGCGCAACTAAAGCAGAATATTTTGCAGAAATTAGACAAATAATTCCAAATAGTTTTTTATTAGTTCCAGGAATTGGAGCGCAAGGTGGAAATTTGCAAGAGGTTTGTAATTATGGAATGAACTCTAATGTTGGATTGCTAGTAAATTCTTCTCGCGGAATAATTTATGCATCCAACGGATTAGATTTTGCCGAAAAAGCTAAACAAGAAGCATTAAAAATTCAGCAAGAAATGGAAGAAATTTTAGGTTTAAAATTTAAGTTTAACAATGTAAACTTTTAAACAATTTAAACCTTATTATGATACATTTTAAAGACCAACTAAATACAATTCACAGATTTGAAAAAAATCCCACAAGAATTATATCGTTAGTTCCATCGCAAACAGAATTATTATATGATTTAGGTTTGGAAGAAAGTATTATAGGAATTACAAAATTTTGCATTCATCCATTTCATTTAAAAGCTACTAAAAAGATAATTGGCGGAACTAAAAAAGTACATTTCGAAAAAATTAAACTGCTTCAACCTGATATAATTATTGCCAATAAAGAAGAAAACACTAAAGAAATTGTTGACGAATTGTCTAAAATTTGCCCAGTTTGGGTAACCAACATAATTACAATTGAAGACAATTTACAAATGATTGAAGATTTTGGAAATCTCTTTAATAAAAGAACCGAA
>JAYVKR010000120.1:0-19795 GCA_043768185.1 Flavobacterium sp. | reverse complement strand
TAGATTATCGATCAGACAGATTACAAAAAGCCAAACAAAAAGCATCTATTTATGGATACAAAGGTGCAATGTTTCCTTGGGAAAGCGACGATACTGGCGAAGAAGCAACACCAACTTGGGCATTGACAGGAATTTTTGAACAACATATTACATCAGATGTTGCCATTGCCTTTTGGAATTATTATTCTATGACGCAAGACACATCGTGGTTAAAAAGCGAATACAAAGTTTTGAAAGAAACAGCCGATTTTTGGGTAAGTCGTGTAGTAAAAAACGTTGACGGAAGTTATTCAATTTTAAATGTAGTTGGCGCAGACGAATATGCACAACATGTTGATGACAATGCCTTTACAAATGCATCTGCAATAGAAACTTTAAAAAATACAATTAAAGCAGCAACTATTTTGGGCGAACCAATAAATCCAAAATGGATTGAAGTTTCTAATAATATTGTAATTCATAAAAAAGATGGAATTACCCAAAACTATAAAGGTTATAATGGACAAATGATAAAACAAGGCGATGTAAATTTATTGGCATATCCTTTACATATTATTACAGATAAATCTCAAATAGAAAAAGATTTGGCCTATTACTCTGAAAAAATTGACAAAAAAGATGGACCAGCAATGGCACACGGAATTTTATCCGTTTTGTATGCAAGATTGGGCGATAAAGAAAAAGCGTACGACCATTTTGTAAAAGCATATTTACCAAACAGTCGACCACCATTTGGTGTTTTCTCAGAATCTGCAAACAGTAATAATCCTTATTTTGCTACTGGCGCAGGCGCAATGTTACAAGCCATAATTTACGGATTTGGTGGTGTAGAACAAACCGATAACGGATTAAAATACAACAAAGGAATTTTACCAAAAAACTGGAAATCGTTAAAAATTATTGGTATTGGTGATGATGAGAAAACTATAATTATAAAATAAAAAAGTTCCTTTTTTGATAAATAATTTAGTGCTGTAATTTTTTACAGCACTTTTTTTATAAATTTTGTTGAATTTATTATAAATTTTGTTGTTTTAACAATTGTTCCTTATTAAAAAAACATACTTCATTTTTATTTATACCTTTTGTTATCTATACAACAATTTTTAGTAGTTTTTTTATACTAATGATTACAAATCGAAAACGTTTTCGTTGTTACTATAACGTTTTCGTTACTTCTTTCTTAAAGTTTTCATAAAATTAAGATTAAGTTTGATGTTCTATAAACAATTATTAACTAACCAATTTATTACAAGTATGAAAAATAGTCTACTCAAGGGCTTATTAGTTTTTCTGACTATGTTCTTTACAGGTGTTGCATTTTCACAAAGCGTATCTGGTAAAGTATCTGACAGTAATGGTGCGCTTCCTGGTGCATCAGTAACAGTAAAAGGAACTACTAACAGCCAACAAACAGATTTAGATGGAAATTTTAAAATCAATAATGTAGCCCAAAATGCAGTTTTGGTATTTAGCTACATTGGTCTAAAAACGCAAGAAGTTACAGTTGCAGGAAAACCTACAATTAATGTAACATTACAATCAGACCAACTAGAATTAAAAGAAGTAATGGTTATTGGTTACGGAACCGTTAAAAAGAAAGACGCAACTGGAGCAGTTGATCAGTTGAGTTCAAAGAAATTTGATAATCTTTCTGCAACTTCACCAGCAGATTTATTAAGAGGTAAAGTTGCAGGTGTACAAGTTACATCATCAAGCGGTGAGCCAGGTGCAGCTGCTTCAATACGAATTAGAGGTAATTCTTCTATACGTTCAGGAAACGGTCCATTAATTGTAATTGACGGTGTTCCTTTAGATGGTGGAGACATTTCTTCTGGTGGGAACGATTTATTAGGAACATCAACAGCTAGAAATCCATTAAATTTTGTGAATCAAAATGATATTGAAACTATGACCATTTTGAAAGATGCTTCATCTACTGCAATTTATGGTTCTAGAGGTGCAAATGGTGTAATAGTTATAACAACCAAAAAATCTAAAAGTAAGGAACCACAACTAAGCTACAGTAATTCTGTAGTTTTTAGTAAACTTTCAAGTGAATTAGATGTTATGGACGCAGATACGTTTGTAAAGAATGGTGGGACTGATAATGGATCTAGAGTTTATGATTGGAAAAAGAACATTTTAAGAAATGGTCTAACTGTAAATCATGACGTTTCATTTTCTAAATCAACTGAAAATTCAAATACTCGTTTGTCTTTTGGTTCTTCAAACACTGATGGAATTGTTAAAAATACAGGTTTGGATAAATATACTTTTGCTTTAAATAATTCAAATGACTTTTTTGGCGGAAATTTAAAAATTGATTCTAAAATAAATTACGCTGGAATTAAAGATAATGCAAGTTTAATATCAAACAACGCTGGTTTCATTGGAAATTTAATTGGTGCAGCATTATATTGGAATCCTACAAATCCAATTTATGATAATTCTCCAGACGGATATTTTAATCCAGGATATAATAGTCCAGCTGGTGCTTATGGAAGCGATACTTATTTAAATCCAGTACAGTTATTAGATGCTTACAAGGATTTTACTAATACAAATAAAATTTTAGCAAGTATTAAATCAACTTTGAAAATTTCTAAAAATTTAAATTATCAATTTTTATTTGGTGTTGAAGGTTCAACTTCAGTAAGAAAATCTGAATTATTACCAACTATTAGAATACAAAATGTAGCTCAAGCAACAGATCCAAATACTAATGTAATAAAATACGGTCAAGCTGCATTAATTAATAATAATAAATTTAATAAAACTTTTGAACACACATTAAACTACAATAAAACGTTTAGTGACAATTTTGTATTTGACGCTTTATTAGGTTATTCTTATTATGATTACAATGCTGATGGTAGTTTATCTCTAGGAAAAGGTTATAATCCAAGTCAAATTAATTTAATTGACAATATTGAAGGTGGATTACAAAATGAATTTAGAGTTGATTCTTATAGAAATAGAGTTGAATTGCAATCTTATTATGGTAGAATAAATGCAACTATTTATAAAAAATTACTTCTGACTGGTACCTTGAGAGCAGATGGTTCTTCGAAATTAGGAGCTAATGATAAGTATGGATACTTTCCATCAATAGGTTTAGGATATAAAGTAGTAGATAATCGTGATGGATTATTAAATGATTTTAAAATTAGAGGGAATTACGGAATTACTGGTAATCAAGAATTTTCACCAAACTCTGCAATTGGTAGAGCGGTTTATAACTTAAATGGTAATCAGAGTATAGATAACAGTGCAAATCCTAACTTAAAATGGGAAACAGTTACTTCTTATGGAGTTGGAACAGATTTTACACTTTTAAAAAATAAATTAACAGGTTCGTTTGATTATTTTAGTAGAGATACTAAAGATTTAATATTTCCAGTTCCAGCAGCATCTGCTCAACCAGGACCACCTTCACCAAGAAATGTGAATTTACCAGGTAACTTAATAAATACAGGATTTGAAGTATCATTAAATTATAAAATTATTAATAATGATAAAATGACATGGGATATTTCAGCAAATTCAGCATTTTTAAATAATAAAATGAAAAATTTCGCTGGATTTATTCAAGCAGGTGCATTAAACGGACAAGGTTTATCTGGTGCTTATGCACAAGTAGTTACTAACAACGAACCAATTTATAGTTATTATGTATATGAATTTAGAGGATATGCAGCCGATGGATCGTCAATTTATGCTGATGCTGCAGGAAATGACGCTGGATTAGGTTTAGCTTCTAAAAAATTAGTAGGAAAACAAGGTTTGCCAAAAATGAATTTAGGTTTTTCAACTTCAGCAACTTACAAAAATTTTGATGCCTCTGTATCATTCTATGGCGCATTTGGACATTATTTATACAATAATACAGCTAACGCTTATTTCTTTAAAAGTGCATTTGCTGGTGGAAGAAATGTTCCAGAAGATATAGCAACATCACCTCAATCTCAAGGAGATCCAAATTCTCCATCTACAAAGTATTTAGAAAAAGGAGATTTTTTGAGAATGGGAAATTTAACTTTTGGTTATACATTTAGTGGAAATGTTTTAGAAAAAGTTAAAATTAAATCAGCTCGTTTCTTTGTAAACGGACAAAATTTATTATTATTTACTAATTATTCTGGTTTTGATCCAGAAGTAAATACTGATAAATCATTAAACGGTGTTCCTTCTGCAGGTATCGATTATTTATCTTATCCACGTTCAAAATCTTTTGCACTTGGACTTAATGTAACATTTTAAAAAAAAAAAAGATGAAAAGAAAAAATTTAATTAAAGGGTTACTATATTTTAGTATAGTTTCTTTTGGAGTAAGTTGTACAGATTTAGAAGAAGAAGTATTAGATGGTGAATCTTATATTAATTCTGGTGGAACAACTACAATTAATGCAACTGCTGTATTAGAATCTGCTTACAATGGATTAAGAGATTTTAACGGACAAGGATTAATGTATGCAATGGATGAAATGTCTACAGATGCCATGGTTGGTCCAACTCGTGGAGGTGACTGGGATGATAATGGATCATGGAGACAATTACATACTCATACTTGGGCTCCAGATCATGTTGAAGTAAGAGGTGCGTGGAACTCACTATTATCAAATGTTTACAGTTGTAATTTGGTAATAGAAAGTGGCTCTGGAACACCATCTCAAGTATCCCAAGCAAGATTTTTAAGAGCTTTTTATTATTATAATGTAATTGATTTATTTGGTCAAGCTCCATACAGACCAGTTGGTTCTAATTTATTAGATGATCCAAAAGTATGGACAAGATCAGAAGCAACGGCTTTCGTTATAGCTGAGCTTGAAGCTGTTTTGCCATCACTATCCGCTAGAATCTCTGGTGATGCTAGTATTGTAAATGCAGATGCAGGACACTTTTTATTAGCAAAGTTATATCTTAACAAAGCGATTTTTGACGGAACAGGAACGTTCTCAGCTGGTGATATGACTAAAGTAGTACAACACGTAGACGCGATGACAAATACTTTATCTAGTAATTATTGGGATAATTTTAAAGCTTCAAACAACACTTCAAATGAGATTATATTTTCGTCTAAAAATATACAAGGTGGAGCTGGAGGAAACATGCAATCTAAATGGCGTATGGGAACACATTATAACCAAACACCTTCTGGATGGAATGGATTTGCAACAGCATCAGAATATTACAATAGATTTGGAAACACAGATACTAGAGCTAAATATTCTACACCTTCAATAATTTCAAATATTGGAAATCCTGTTGGTTTTAATGTTGGTCAACAATATGCACCAGGTGGAGTAACTCCATTATTAGATAGAAATAATAATCCATTATTCTTTACACCAGCTCTTACATTAATAACTAGCGGTGTAACACTAGAAACTGCTGGTATTAGAGGTATGAAATATATTCCTGATGCAGGAAATCAAGGTTCACCAGATAATGATTTAGTACTAATGAGATATTCTGACGCTTTGTTGATGAAAGCCGAAGCAATTTTAAGAGGTGGAACAGGATCAGTTGGAACAATACTAACTGATATAGCATCAAGATCTGGAGTAACAGCTGCTCCAAATACTTTAGATGGTGTTTATGCAGAAAGAGGAAGAGAATTATGGTGGGAAGGTTATAGAAGAAATGATATGATTCGTTATGGTAAATTCTTAAATTCAAGAGAATTAAAACCATACAATTCTGATCCAAAATATACATTATATCCAATACCTGCTGATGCGTTATTCAATGCTAATTTAAAGCAAAACCCAGGTTACTAAGAATTTTTGTTTAATATTTTTGTTTGAGTTTTTTAATAAAGAGGGTATTTTTTACCCTCTTTTTTTGTTTAATTATACTTCATTATTACTAAAATTGTTTTAAATTGTGCTACCTTATTAAATACCAATTTACTTAAATTATGTTATCTAGAATTATTAAAATATATTTAATTATCCTTTTGTTTTCAAGCTGTTCCAATGATAAATCTGAAAATAAAAATGGTTTATTTACAAAATTGGAACCTTCACAAACAGGAATTGACTTTGTTAACGAAGTAAAAAACGGTGAAGAAATGAACATATTTAAATATAGAAATTTCTATAATGGTGGTGGCGTTTCTATTGGCGATATTAACAACGATGGTTTATCAGATGTTTATTTTACTTCCAATCAAGGCAAAAATAAATTATATCTTAATAAAGGAAATTTTAAATTTGAAGATATTTCTAAAAAAGCTGGTGTTGAAGGAACAAAATCTTGGTCTACTGGAGTTGTAATGGTCGACATAAATGGTGATGGTTTTCTTGATATTTATGTTTGCAACGCAGGAAATTCAATAGACGAAAAAAGAAAAAGCGAACTTTTTATAAACAACGGAAACCTAACTTTTACTGAAAAAGCAGACGAATACAATCTTGCAGATACAGGAATTACAACACACGCAGCATTTTTTGATTACGATAAAGATGGCGATTTAGATTGTTACATTCTCAACAACAGTTTTATTCCTGTAAGCAGTTTAAATTATTCTAATAAAAGAGAATTACGAGATAAAGATTGGGAAGTAAACCCAATTTTAAAAGGTGGTGGAGATAAATTATTACGCAACGATAACGGAAAATTCATTGACGTTAGCGAAAAATCTGGAATTTATGGCAGCTTAATTGGCTTTGGTTTAGGAGTTACAGTTGGCGATGTAAATGGCGATTTATATCCAGATATTTATATTTCCAACGACTTTTACGAAAGAGATTATCTTTACATAAATAATAAAAACGGAACTTTTTCTGAACAAATTCAAAATTGGGCAACCCATTTGAGCCAATCATCAATGGGCGCAGATATGGCTGACGTAAATAACGATGGAAGAGCAGATATTTTCGTAACCGATATGCTTCCAGAACCAGACAATCGTTTAAAAACCACTACAAGTTTTGATAATTATGATTTATTTTCAAGAAAATTAAACCTAGATTTTTACAATCAATATATGCAAAATACATTGCAAGTAAATTCTGATAACAACCATTTTAATGAAATTGCAAATTATGCTGGAGTTGCAAAAACCGATTGGAGTTGGGGTGCACTTTTATTTGATATGGATAACGATGGTTATAAAGATATTTACGTTTGCAACGGAATTTACCATGACTTAACCAATCAAGATTTTGTTGATTTCTTCGCCAATGATGTAATGCAAAAAATGGCAATTACTGGCAAAAAAGAAGAAATGGAAAACATAATAAATAAAATGCCAAGCACACCAGTTTCAAATTATGCTTACAAAAACAATAAAAATTTAAAGTTTACAAACGAAGCTCAAAATTGGGGATTATCAACTCCAAGTTTTTCAAATGGAGCAGCTTATGGCGATTTAGATAATGATGGTGATTTAGATTTAATAGTCAACAACGTTAATATGCCAGCATTTGTTTATCAAAATAAATCTGAAAAAAATAAAGACAATCATTTTATAAAAGTAAAATTGAAAGGCGAAGGTCAAAATAAATTTGCTATTGGAAGTGTAGTAGAATTATTTTCTGGCAAAGAAATTATCCGTCAAGAATTAATTCCAACTCGAGGTTTTCAATCTTCTGTTGATTATGTTATGACTTTCGGAATTGGAACTAAAAAAATAGATTCACTTCAAGTTATTTGGCCAAATGGAAAATTTGAAACAATAAAAAAAATTAAAACAAACACGACTTTAAATCTGAATATTGCCAATGCAAAAGCAGATTATATTCTAAAATCAGAAAAAATAAAAACACTTTTTTCTGAAATTCCAAATAGCTTTGCAACCCATAAAGAAAACGATTACATCGACTTTGATTATGAAGGTTTGATCTCTAAAATGCAATCTCAAGAAGGACCAAGTTTGGCGATTGCAGACATAAATGGAGACGGAAATGATGATGTTTTTATTGGTGGAGCAAAAGGAAATTCTGGCAAAATTTATCTCAATAATGGAAAAGATAATTTCAGTTCAACTTCACAATCTGCTTTAGAAAGTGATGCCAATTTAGAAGATACAGCAGCAAGTTTTTTTGATGTTGATAATGATGGCGATCAAGATTTAATGGTTGGTTCTGGAGGAAATGAAAAAGCAGATGAAGCCAATTATAAAAACAGATTGTATCTCAATAACGGAAAAGGAATTTTTTCCAAAAGCACCACTACTTTACCAACAACCAATAGTAATGTTTCTGTAATTGCACCTTATGATTATGATATTGATGGCGATATTGACGTATTTATTGGGAGTTTAAGTGTTCCTGGAGTTTACGGAATTTCGCCAAAACAATTATTACTAGAAAATGATGGAAAAGGAAATTTTACCAATGTGACAGAAAAAAAAGCGTTTAAACTAAACGATATCGGAATGATAACTGATGCCATTTGGGAAGATATTGACAACGATAATAAAAAAGATTTAGTTATTGTTGGCGAATGGATGGCACCAGTTATTTTTAAAAATACAGGAAGAAGATTAGCCGAATTTAAAAATAATCTAACCGAAGAAAAAGGATTTTGGAACTCAGTTTCATGTGTAGATTTGAATAATGATGGCAAAAAAGATTTGATTTTTGGAAATAAAGGAACTAATACTTCTTATAAATGTTCTAATACAAATCCGATGAAATTATTTGTAAACGACTTTGACAACAACGGAACAATCGAACAAATTTCAACACAAACTATAGATGGAAAAGACATTCCAATTCATATGAAAGGCGAATTGGCAAAACAAATTCCGTCCATAAAAAAGAAAAATTTAAACTATTCAGAATATGCTAAAAAATCATTTCAAGAATTGTTTGATGCTGATGTAGTTGCAAATTCAATTCAAAGAACAGCCAACATTCAAGAAAGCGTTATCGCAATTAATAAAGGAAACGGAAAATTTGAAATAAAAATTTTGCCAAAAGAAGTTCAGTTTTCTAGCGTAAATGCAATTTGCACAATGGACATCAACAAAGACGGAATTTTAGACATCATTCTTGGTGGAAATCAATACGAATTCAAACCTCAATACGGAAGATTAGATTCAAGTTTAGGAAGTGTTTTGTTAGGAAATAAAAACGGAAATTACTCTTGGATTCCAAATAATAAAACTGGTTTTTTAATAAATGGCGAAGTTAAAGCAATTAAAATTATCAAAACAAAAACCAATTCATCAACAATAATTGCTGTTGTAAATGATAATAAACCAAAAATATTTAAACGAAATGACTAATTTTTTCAAAACAGTACTCCTACTTTTTATCGTAACAAGTTGTTCTGATAAAGAAGAAAAATTGTTTGAAAAATTACCTTCAAGCAAGACCAATATTACGTTTAATAATAAACTTGACGAATCTAAAAACATTTCAATTTTAGATTATCTTTACTATTATAATGGTGGCGGCGTTTCGCTTGGCGACATAAATAACGATGGTTTAGTAGATATTTATTTTACTTCCAATCAAGGAAAAAACAAATTATATCTTAACAAAGGAAACAATAAATTCGATGATATTTCAATAAAAGCTGGAGTTGAAGGTCAATCTGATTGGAATACAGGAACCGTAATGGCAGATGTAAATGGTGACGGATTTTTAGATATTTACGTTTGTGCAGTTGTAGGAATTAATGGTTTTGAAGGTCATAACGAATTATTTATCAATAATAAAAACAACACTTTTACTGAAAGCGCAGCCGAATATGGTTTAGATTTAGACAATTATAGTTCGTCAGCAGCTTTTTTTGACTTCGATTTGGATGGCGATTTGGATATGTATCTTCTCAATCACGCAGTACATTCAGAAGCATCATACGGAAATGCTGATATTCGCAACAACAGAAGCTATGAATGTGGCGACAAATTATTTCAAAATAATAATGGGAAATTTATTGACATTAGCGAAAAAGCAGGAATTTTTGGAGGAGCAAACGGTTACGGTTTAGGAATTGCAGTTTCCGATTTTAATTTAGATGGTTTTCCAGACATTTACATCACGAACGATTTTCACGAAGACGATTATTATTATCTCAACAATGGCAACGGAACTTTTTCTGAAAGTTTGAAAACTCATTTTGGTCACACCAGTCGTTTTTCAATGGGAATAGATGTTGCCGATGTAAATCACGATAATTTTCCAGATATTATGACGTTGGATATGTTACCGCAAGATGAAAAAGTTTTAAAATCTTCACTTGGCGATGACAACGTTCAAATGTTTAAAATGCGAACAGAAAAGCTAGGTTATCATTGCCAATATACCAGAAATATGTTGCAAATAAATCAAGCTGGAAACAACTTTACAGAAACCGCATTGTTAAGCGGAATAGCAGCAACAGATTGGAGTTGGAGTACACTTTTTGCCGATTACGATCAAGATGGCGAACAAGATATTTTTGTGGCAAACGGAATTCCGAAACGTCCAAACGACTTAGATTATGTAAAATATTATTCTAATGATGAAGTAAAAACTAAAATCACTTCTACAAAATTATTAGACAAAGAAGCATTGAAAAAAATGCCAAAAGGAAACGTAACTAATTATGTTTTTCAAGGTTCCAACGATTTAAATTTTAAAGATAAATCTAGTAATTGGATAGAAAATGATTCGTTAATTTCTAACGGAAGTGGTTATGCAGACATTGATAATGATGGTGATTTAGACATTATTACCAATAATTTAAACAGCGAAGCATCTATTTATTGCAATCAAACCAATGAAAAAGCGAATTTTTTAAAACTAAAATTAAAATTTGTTGGCAAAAATAGATTCGGAATTGGAACTAAAATAATATCCTATTCTAAAGGAAAAATGCAGTTTAAAGAATTGCAAACTACAAGAGGATTTCAATCTTCATCAGAACCAATTATTCATTTTGGATATAAAAAAGATACAAAAGTAGATTCACTTCTTGTCATTTGGCCAGACAAAACATTTCAAACTTTAAAAAATGTAAAGACCAATCAAACACTTGAAGTTAAGGCAAATACATCAAGAAAATCCTTTGATTATGCAAGATTACATCCAAAAATGAATTTGATTTTTCAAAAAGTAGAAGACAATTTAGGAATTAATTTTACACATCAAGAAAATGATTATGTAGATTTTGTATTTCAAAAATTAATTCCATACCAACGTTCAGATCGTGGTCCAGCAACAGCTATTGGCGATTTAAATGGCGATGGAAAAGACGATATTTTCTTTGGTGGATCTAAAGAAATTCCTTCTCAAATCTATATTCAAACAGCCACTGGTTTTGTAAAAAAATCTTATCCAGAAGTAGAAAAAGATGCCGTTTTTGAAGATGCTTCTGCAATAATTGCCGATTTTAATAATGATAATTTAAACGATTTATTTATTGCTTCTGGTGGCGGACAAAATGCAGCCGACTTACAATCAAGATTGTATTTTGGGAATAAAAATCAGTTAACCAAAGCTTCTTTGCCAGCAATTGCTCAAAATGCAGCGGTTGTAAAATCGTTTGATTATGATAAAGATGGAGATTTAGATTTATTTATCGGAAACAATTCTAGAAATAATCGTTTTGGAAGTCCATCAGATTGCTATTTATTAAACAACAATGAAGGTACGTTTTCAATTGTAGAAAATAAAACTTTTTCGGATATTGGAATGGTTCAAGATGCTACTTTTTCAGATTTTAATAATGATGGAACAACAGATTTAATTGTTGTTGGCGAATGGATGAAACCTGTTTTTTTCGCAAATAAAAACGGAAAATTCACCAATGTAACTTCAACAATACATCCAGAAAAAAATAATGGATTATGGCAAACTATTCTTCCTTTTGACATTGATAAAGATGGCGATTTAGATTATTTGTTAGGCAATTGGGGAATGAATTCTAAGTTTAAAGCAACGTCAGAATTTCCTATGAAAATGTATTTTGATGATTTTGATGCTAACGATTGGTACGAAACAATTGTAACAGTTGAAAAAGATGGAAAATATTATACCACAATGGGATTGGATGAATTGGCTGAACAATTTAGCGGTTTAGTAAAGAAAAAATTCAACTCCTATAAAGAGTTTGCAGGCAAAACGGTAGAAGAAATTTTTGATCTTGCTTTGCTTAAAAAAGCAAAATTATATGAAGTTCATAATTTAAAATCGGGTTATTTAAAAAACAACAAAGGCAAATTTACTTTCGTTCCATTTTCAAATGCTTTGCAAGTAAGTCCGATAAATGCGTTTGTAAAATCTAATTTTTATTCAGATAAAAACGAAGAAGTTTTTGCAGCCGGAAATTATTTTGGAATTTCGCCCTATCACAGTCGTTTTGATGGATTTTCTGGAGCATTTATTAAGAGTGAAAAATCAATCACATTAGGACATAAAATTGGAATTGATTTTTCACAAAAAGCGGTTCGTAATTTAAATGTTATCAATTTTAATGGTAAAAAATATATGTTAGCAACCATAAACAATAACAAAGTGGAAGTTTTTCAAATTTCAACAAATAAATAATTTAATTCTAGTATAAAAATTTAAAATAAAACAAAACCTTAATTTACTTAACTAACTTAATGGTTCAAAAAATTAAATGTTTTAAAAAAATAAAATGGTTTAAAAAAAACAATAATGAAATCTAAACTTTTAATACTAACAATACTAATTATTCTTGTTTCCTGTAAAAATGAACCAAAAATAATAGTAACTCCTAACGAATACACCGCATCAATTGACAATGTGACGCAAATAATTATTCACGATATTTTTTCGCCGCCAGTTGCAAGTAGAATTTATGCTTACCCAAATATTGCCGCTTACGAAGTTATCGCACAAAACAACAAAACCTTTAATTCACTTCAAAAACAATTAAAAGGTTTAGATTCTATTCCAATTTTAGATGAAAAAAGTGGCGTAAATAAAAATGTTGCCGCACTTGTGGCTCATTTAGAAGTAAGTAAAACATTAGTTTTTTCAGAAGATTTGGTAGAAAAATTTAGAGACAGTTTGTATACAAAATGGCAAAATGAAAACGAAAAAGAATTCGAAATTTCTAAAGAATACGGATTAAAAGTTGCCGAAAGAATAAAAAAATGGATGGGAAAAGACAATTACAAACAAACTAGAACGTTACCTAAATATTCTGTATATGCCAACAAGCCAGAACGTTGGCAACCAACTCCACCAGCATATATGGATGGCGTTGAACCACATTGGAGCAAAATTAGAACTATGGTTATAGATTCATCATCGCAATTCAAACCAACTCCAGCTTTGCCTTATTCTACCGATAAAAATTCTGCTTTTTTTAAGCAAGTTTTAGAAGTTTATGATATTAGTAAAATGATGGTTAAAAAAGGTGATACATCAGAAGAAATAAAAATCGCTCAATTTTGGGATTGTAATCCTTATGTAACCGTAAATCAAGGACATATGATGTTTGCCAAAAAGAAAATTACGCCTGGCGGACATTGGATGGGAATTACAAAAATTGCTTGTAAAACATCAAAAGCCAATTTTGAAAAAACCGTTTATGCCTTTACTGCAACTTCAATTGGATTGTTCGAATCGTTTATAAGTTGTTGGGATGAAAAATACAGAAGCAATGTAGTTCGACCAGAAACCGTTATCAACCAAACAATTGACGAAGATTGGCGACCATTGTTACAAACGCCACCATTTCCTGAATATACAAGCGGACATTCTGTAGCTTCAACTTGTTCGGCAACTGTTTTAACTTCCGTTTTTGGAGATAATTTTGCCTATTTAGATGATACCGAATTGCCTTTTGGATTGCCAAGCAGAAATTATAAATCGTTTCATCTAGCTTCAAAAGAAGCTTCTATGAGCCGTTTTTATGGCGGTATTCATT
Source organism: Flavobacterium sp. (assembly GCA_043768185.1). GTDB lineage: Bacteria > Bacteroidota > Bacteroidia > Flavobacteriales > Flavobacteriaceae > Flavobacterium. The sequence goes on along the minus strand of JAYVKR010000120.1, from coordinate 5,950 downwards.
ACAAAGCAGCCATAGAAAATGGAATTGTACAAGGCGGAATAATTGGAGATTATATTGTTAAAAAATTAAAATTTATAAAATAAAATGTTTCAAAATAAAAAATTACTTTTCGCATTTGTTATCCTTTTTTCCGTTTTTTTAATTTGGTATTTATTTATTAAAAAAAGCGATTACACCATAAATTTTAAAGCAAAAGCCGCTACAAGAACGATTTTTCAAGGCATTCAAGATTGGTCAAAAGAACAATCTAAAACTGCTAATCTAAATTATAAAACTCTTGAAAAAGAAAATTTTAATTTTATAAAACAAGAATTAATTACTAATAACAATTCCTTTACTTATTTATGGAAAATAAATTCAATAAATGATACAATAACTCAAGTTAGTGTAGATATCAAAGAAAAAAATGCAAGTATTTACAACAGATTAACCGCTCCATTTTTTAACACCAAATTCAAACAAGAACAGTTAAAAAAAATTGAAGATTTTCGTGATGGATTGAACAGACATTTAAAAACCCACAAAGTAAAATTTGACGGAATTGGAACATCACAAGAAACTTTTGTTGCCTTCATTAATCTAAAAAGTGTGGCACAAGAAAAAGCACAAACAATGATTATGAACGACGGAAAAATAACTGGTTTTCTTCATAATAACAGTATTAAAATTATTGGAAAACCCTATTTAGAAGTTTTAACTTGGGATGAAAATAAAGAAACATTAAATTTTAATTATTGCTTTCCAATTGATAAAAACACCAAAATTATTGAAGATTCAATAGTTAAATTCAAAACAATTCCAGCTTTAAAAGGACTTACAGCAACTTACTACGGAAATTATAGAACATCTGACAGAGCTTGGTTTACACTAATTGATTATGCAAAAAATCACAATTACAAATTAAATAAAAAACCGTTAGAACATTATTTTGCCAATCCATTTAATGGCGGAAATGAAATTGAATGGGAAACTAAAATTATTATTCCATTTTCAAAATAGTTTTTCATTTTAAATTTTAAAAAAAGTTTTACTGTAAAAGTCTTAGCTACATTACGACTTTGCGAGAATATAAAAACTTAATAAATCTTAATACATTAATAATATAAGGTTAATAGTAAAAACAAATAGCAATTTACGAAAACGTTTTCGAGCAAAATGAAGCATTATTATTTATAAATTTAAAAAAAAACATCACTTCTACTTTATATTTGATTGTTAAAAAATAATTTTTTTGAAGTTAGTTCAAGTTAGCATTTATTAAAAATCAATAGTTTCCATATCTTTATGATGTGGAAACTATTTTAGTTCCAATACAAAATCATTTATGACTAAAAAAGTAAAGCTTAGTTTTTGGCAAATTATCAATATGAATGTCGGTTTTTTTGGCATTCAATACAGTTTTGGTTTACAACAAAGTGCTGTAAATCCTATCTATGATTTTCTAGGCGCAAGTCCAGATCAACTTCCAATTTTAAATCTTGCCGGACCATTAACTGGACTTTTAATTCAACCCATAATTGGCGCTTTGAGCGATAAAACTTGGTTGCCAAAATTTGGAGGACGACGAAAACCCTTCTTTTTTATTGGTGCAATAATCTGTAGTTTGGCACTTTTTCTTTTTCCTTTTAGTAGTTCACTTTGGATGGCTGCTGGTTTGCTTTGGATTTTAGATGCAGGAAACAATACAGCAATGGAACCATATCGTGCTTTTATTGCTGATAAACTAGACGAATCGCAACAACCAACTGGTTTTCAAGCGCAAAGTTTTTTTACAGGATTCGGACAAACATTGGCAAATATTTCGCTTTTCATTTTTCCAATGATTTTTATTGGAACTACTGGAAAATTACCCACTTGGGTTTTTGCCTCCTTTTTTCTTGGAGCAGTTTGTTCAATCGGTTCGGTTTGGTGGAGTTCACATACGACCAAAGAAATTCCTCCAACTGATGAAGAATTAGAAAAAATAAAATCTGAAAAAATAAATGTTTTTACACCTTTTGTAGATATTTTTTCTGCTATAAAAGATATGCCAAAAGTAATGTGGCAGTTGGCTTTAGTTTATTTATTTCAATGGTATGCATTGTTTTGTTATTGGCAAAATTCATCTAAAAGTATTGCACTTTCTGTGTGGAATGCTACGCCAAAATCCAATCCAAAATTATATGAAGAAGCAGTTGGCTGGACAGGTTTAGTAAACGGTTGGTACAATATTGTTACGTTTTTAGTTGCCTTTGCATTGGTTGGTTTTGCTAGAAAATATTCTGCTAAAAATGTTCATTTTACTTGCTTGATTTTAGCAGCAATTGGCTTTTTAATATTTCCACATATTGAAAATAAATATTTATTATTTCCAGCCATAACTGGTTTCGGAATTGGTTGGGCAAGTATGATGGGAATTCCATATTTAATGGTAGTTTCCAACATTCCAAAAGAACGTTATGGCGTTTATATGGGAATAATTAATATGATGATTGTTATTCCAATGTTCATTCAAACCATCACTTTTGGCTATATTATGAAACATTTTTTACATAATGATCCACGATTAGCAATAACATTTGCTGGATTTTTACTAATATTAAGCGCAATTTTTACCTTATTTATCAAACCAAAAAAGCAATTAGTTAGTGAATAATTTAGAATACAATAAAGCAATCGAATTATTACAAACCGTTTCTACTTCGGCTGGATTTTTGGCTAGTGCAGAAAACACTTCCAATTACAAACGAGTTTGGGCAAGAGATGGCGTTATTTGTGGATTAGCAGCTTTAGCTTCTAGTGATGAAAAACTAATTAACACTTTTAAAAATACGTTAGAAACATTAGCAAAAAACCAACATAAAATTGGAACAATTCCATCAAATGTTTTAGTTTCTGAAGTTAAAAACGAAGTAAGTTATGGCGGTTTGGCAGGAAGAGTTGATGCTGTAACTTGGTTTGTAATTGGTATATGTCAATATGCTTTCTACAAAAATGACAAAGAGTTTCTTGAAAAATACAAACCCAATATCGAAAAATGTTTGGAACTTTTAGAAGCTTGGGAATTTAATAATAAACATCTTTTATACGTACCTTTATCTGGAAATTGGGCTGATGAATACATTACAGACGGTTATGTTTTGTACGATCAATTGTTACGAATTTGGGCTTTAAAAAGTTATAATTATTTTGCTAAAAGCGATACGATTTCTGATAAAATAAAAAAAATTACAGAACAAATTGAAATTAATTTCATTCCAAATGCTGTTGGGGAAAAATACCACGAACGTGCTTATAATGAAGTAAAATTTCAAAATTTTGCAACTTGTTCTTTTTCACCTTCTGGTTATAAAATACAATTTGATGCCTTTGCAAATTCACTTTTTTTGATGTTAAATATTGGGAACGAAAATTTCCAAGAAAAGATAGTCAATTATTGCATGCATCTTTCAAATCAAATGAATTTTCAATTAATTCCGGCTTTTTGGCCACCAATTCAGACCACAGATTTAGATTGGAATTTATTAAAAAACAATTGCAAATATGAATTTAGAAATTATCCAAATGAGTTTCATAATGGTGGCACTTGGACAATGGTAAATGGTTTTTATGGTTTGGCATTATTGTCAAAAAATAAAAAAGAAGAAGCAAATTTGCTTTTAAAACATATAAATGAAGCCAATTCAATAGAAGATTTTGGTTTTTACGAAAATTTTAATACAGAAACCGAAGCTCCAAATGGAGTGAAATATTGTGCTTGGAGTGCAGCAGCAACGGTTTTATTACATCAATCAATACACAATAATTTTAAATTACTAGTATAAATTTGAAAAGTATAGACATCATTTGCATAGGCGAAGTTTTAATCGATTTTATTGGTCACGAAGTCAATACTTCTATCAATAGAACCAAAGATTATCACAGGTTTCTTGGTGGTTCGCCAACCAATGTGGCAGTAAATGCTTCGCGATTGGGATTAAAATCTTTACTCGTTGCCACTTGCGGTCAAGACGGTTTGGGCGATTATATTGTTAGAAAATTAAATGCTAATAATGTAATAACAACTCAAATTAATAAATTAGAAACCACACCAACATCGGTAATTTTTGTTTCAAAATCTACCGAAACACCAGAATTTATTCCTTACAGAGAAGCCGATTGCGAAATATTTGAAGACCAACTTCCAGATGAAATTATTGCTCAAGCCAAAATTTTTCATACTACTTGTTTTGCATTAAGTAAAGATCCGGCAAGGCAAACCATTTTAAACCGAGCAAAAAAAGCCAAAGAATTGGGCTTGCAATTAAGTATAGATTTAAATTTTTCTGAGCGAATTTGGAAATCTAGAGATGAAGCCAAAGTAGTTATAAAAGACTATTTATCAAATGATCCATTGGTAAAATTAAGCGAAGACGATTGTTATAGATTGTTTGCAGAAGTAAAATCGGAAGATTATATTTTTCATTATTTTCATTCGCTTGGCGCATCAACAATTTGTTTAACTAAAGGTAAAAAAGGCGTTGTAGTTTCAGATAAAAAAGAAGGTTTGCTATTTCAAGAAGCACTTCCAATTGATGAAGTTAAAGATGCAACTGGCGCAGGCGATGCTTTTTGGACAGGTTTTTTATATGCTAAATTAATGAATTGCGGTTTAGAAGAATGTATTTCTATTGCTCAAAAATTAGCTTCCATAAAATTACAAAATGTTGGAAGATTACCAGATGAAATAAATTTTAAAGAATTTTTACACAAATAAAAAAAAAGTCATAAATGCAAAATACAACCATTAAGTTATCATTGTTTTTCAATTATTTTGTGTTTGCAATTTTACTTAATTGTGTTGGAATTGTAATGCTTCAAATGCAATTAAATTTTGGAGTTTCTAAAAGTGATGCTTCTATTTTAGAAGGTTTTAAAGATTTACCAATTGCAATTGCAGCATTTATTTTTGCTTCCTTTTTACCAAAAATTGGACTTAAAAAATCGATGCTTATTGCTTTAGCTTTAGTAACAATTGTTTGCAGTATTATGCCTTTTGCAGACGCTTTTTGGTATTTTAAATTGTTGTTTTTTGTAATTGGAGTTTCTTTTGCATTGATAAAAGTTTCGGTTTTTTCTACCATTGGATTATTGACTAATAACGAAAAAGAGCACAGTAGTTTTATGAACTTTCTAGAAGCAATATTCATGAGTGGAGTTATGCTTGGCGGATTTGTTTTTAGTTATTTTGTAAACGATGCCAATCCAAAATCTACAGAATGGTTGCAAATTTATTGGATAATTGCTGGCTTATCATTGCTGGCTTTTGTGTTATTATTGTTGTCAAAATTAGATGAAAAAGAAGCCAAAATAGAAAACACATCGTTAAAAAAAGACTTTAAAGAAATGATTGTAATGATTGTAAAACCATTGATAATTGTATTTATTCTTTCCATCTTTTTTTATGTAATGATAGAACAAAGTTTCTCTACTTGGATGCCAACATTTTATAAAGAAATTCTTCGCGCACCAACAAGTTTAGCAATTCAAGCTGGTTCAGTATTGGCAGGCGCAACTTTTTTAGGAAGATTACTTTCTGGATTTGTTTTATTACGAGTAAAATGGATTCATTTTTTATCCTTTTGTTTACTCGCAATTGCTGCAATAGTTTTACTAGTTATGCCTTTGGCAAAAAATATAATTATAGAAAATAATGCAACAATGACTTGGCTAAACGCACCATTTGTATTGTATTTATTACCCATTATGGGATTATTTTTAGCGCCAATTTATCCCACATTAAATTCTACTATTTTATCTTCTTTACCCAAACATATGCACAGTTCAATGTCTGGTTTAATTGTAGTTTTTTCTGCACTTGGTGGTACAACTGGTTCCATTATTACAGGTCATATTTTTGAATCATTTAGTGGAACAACTGCTTTTTATTTCTCATTAATTCCAATTGCATTAATTTTTATATTAATTTGGA
>JAYVKR010000119.1:0-3614 GCA_043768185.1 Flavobacterium sp. | reverse complement strand
ATCGGCAAAATCTAACATATCAATTTTTTCCAATTGCGTTGCAGCACCAAATTCTGGCGTCATTACATATAAAGAAACGTCAGAATGATCCATAATTTCGGTATCACTTTGACCAATTCCAGAAGTTTCTAGAATAATAATATCATATTTTGCTGCTTTCAACACTTGAATTGCTTCTGCAACATATTTAGATAAAGCCAAATTAGATTGACGTGTTGCCAACGAACGCATATAAACTCTAGGATTATTGATAGCATTCATTCGAATTCTATCGCCCAAAAGTGCGCCACCAGTTTTTCTTTTTGATGGATCAACAGAAATTAATCCGATAGTTTTTTCTGGAAAATCTATTAAAAATCTTCTTACCAATTCATCAACTAATGACGATTTTCCAGAACCACCAGTTCCAGTAATTCCAAGAACTGGAATAGTAGAATTTTCATTTTTCTTATGAATTTTATCAAATGTTTCTTTAGCAATTTCTGGAAAATTTTCGGCAGAAGAAATTAATCTTGCAATTGCAGTAGGATTTTTTTCTTCAAGATGATTGAATTCGCCATTTAAAACATTACCAACAGGAAAATCAGATTTTTGTACCAAATCGTTAATCATTCCTTGTAAACCCATTGCTCTTCCATCATCTGGTGCGTAAATCCTTGTAATTCCGTACGCTTGTAAATCGGCAATTTCATCTGGCAAAATTACACCACCACCACCACCAAAAATTTTAATATGTCCGGCACCTTTTTCCTTCAATAAATCGTGCATGTACTTAAAATATTCATTGTGACCACCTTGATAGGAAGTCATTGCAATAGCATTGGCATCTTCTTGAATGGCAGTATTTACAACCTCTTCTACGCTTCTGTCGTGTCCAAGATGAATTACTTCTACACCTGTAGATTGAATAATTCTTCGCATTATATTTATTGCTGCATCGTGACCGTCAAACAGTGATGCTGCAGTTACAATTCTTACTTTATTTTTAGGAATATAAGGTATTTGAGGTTCCATTTTAGTATAATGATAATTTTATGAGCGCAATTTACGAATTTAATAATTTTTATAACTTATTTATTGTTTTAAAATTTGAGGCATTATATTTGTAATTTAGATGGAAGTCGGAAGATGGAAGTTGGAAGATTTAAGATTGACATATAAAAGATGGAAGTTGAAAGATGGAAATTTAAAATAAAAAAATTATGAAAAAAATACTTTTAGTTTTATTAGTAACTGCAACGTTTTCTGGTTGTGCCGAGTTACAACAAGTTGCCAATCAGTTTCCACAAGTTGGTAGCGTTTTAACAAATGGCGATATTGCATCTGGTTTAAAAGAAGCATTGAATAACGGAATTGACAAACAGGTTGTAAAACTTACTGCTGTTGATGGCTTTTATAAAAATGAATTAGTGAAAATTTTATTGCCAGAAGAATTAAAAAAGGTAGATAAAGCGCTAAGAAATATTGGACTGAATTCTCTTGCAGACGAAGGTTTAAAAATGATGAATCGTGCTGCAGAAGATGCTGTAAAAGAAGCTACTCCAATATTTATAAATGCCATAAAAGGAATGACTTTTAATGATGCTAAAAATATATTGTTAGGAAATGAAAGTGCTGCAACAACCTATTTACAAGGAAGTACAACTACATCTTTGTACGGAAAATTTAATCCAGTAATTAAAAATTCGTTTGCCAAAGTTGGTGCTGATAAAGTTTGGACAAACATTATTACTAAATACAACGCTATTCCTTTAGTGAAAAAAGTAAATCCAGATTTAACAGATTATGTAACCAACCAAGCATTGAATGGAGTTTTTAAAATGGTTGCTGTAGAAGAAAAAAATATTAGAACCGATTTAAGTTCTAGAACATCAGATTTATTGAAACGTGTTTTTGCTATGCAAGATAAAAACTAAAGTACAATAACTAATATATTTTTTTACCATTTGGTTGTGTAATTATTTTTAAAGTTCAATTTTTTTTACAAATTGTCACATTAAGCTTTTGAAATGTTAGTTATTAAACGTCTTCGACAAGCTCAGACTGACATTAAATATTTAATTGAATTTAAATTTGACTGAAAAAGTGAATTTTAACACATTTTGATTAATTAAATTAAATAGAAATTATATAAAATTTTAATTATCAATAACATAACAATAACATTGACTTAACACAACTTATTTTATAAAATAAGACATTTGCAATGTAATAAAAAGAAGTTTTTATTATATTAGTTGGTTTAGTTAGTTATAGAAAAAAAGTCACGCTCGCAAGGCGTGATTTTTATTTTAATTGGCATTGATAAAGTGTAAAACTATTTGATTAAATTGTATTGGTTGCTCTACATTAACAACGTGTCCTGAGTTTGGAATTACTGCCAATTGAGACGATTTAGAATGGTTCTCGACTACCTTTTTTACCGAAGGCAAAAACATATAATCTTCTTCTCCCATTACATAAAGCGTTGGAATATTGAGTTCTATTTGTCTAAAATACTTTAAAAGCGGATTAATTTGGGCTGTAAGTTTAAACCATTTAATAAATTCTTTTTGATATAATTTTTTGGCTTCGTTTATAAATAATAATCTTGACTGCTTGTGGTTTTTCTTTGGCATAATTATAAAAGCAAATAACTTGTAAAGAATTAAATAAGGCAAAACATATTTAAAAATATTACCCACTTTCATCAATACTTGAGATTGAAAATTCATTTTTAAAATAGCACCACCAAGAATCATACTTTGAACTCTATTAGGATGATTTTCTGCCAGTTGACGAATTAAAATAGTTCCTAAAGAAATTCCTATAAAATGTGATTTTTCTATTTGCAAATAATCTAAAACCTCTAGAATATCATTGGTAATAGATTTAAAAGTATATTTATTTTTGTAAGCAGTAACGATTGCGTTTTTAGAATTTCCGTGACCACGCAAATCTAAAAGTAAAATGTTGTATTGTTTTTTAAAATCGCGAATTTGCTTGAACCATATAGACGAACTTCCGCCTGCGCCATGAACAAACGTAACCCATTGTAAAGAAGTTGAATGATTATAAATGGTATAACTAAGCACGTTTTTTTTGTAAATTTACAATTATTCTTCTATTCTATTGTGAATTTGTTTAAAGTAATTAAATGCCTTTGCAATTCTTGTTCCATACCAAGAAAATAGTTCTCCATCTACAAAAATAGTTTTGGCGTGATGTGTAAACCTACCAATTTCAAAAGCATGCTCATCTTTAAACGGAAAAGGTTCTGATGATAAAAATACAATTTCTGGATTGCCTTGAATGCGAATTTTTTGAATTATAACTTCTGGATAACGTTCTTCTCTATTTTCATAAACGTTTTCAAAATTATTTAACTTCAACATTTCGTTAATAAAATTATCTTTTCCTGCAACCATATATGGATTTGCCCAAATAAAATAAGCCACTTTTTTTATTGGTTTATCTTTTATAAAAAGCTTAAAATCTTGATAATTAAAATTTATTTTATCAATCCATTTTTGAGCTTCGGTTCTTTTATTAAAGAGATTTCCAAAATCTTCAATCATTTGTAAATTGTCTTCAATTGTAATTATGTTGGTTACCCAAACTGGGCAAATTTTAGA
>JAYVKR010000118.1:0-8793 GCA_043768185.1 Flavobacterium sp. | reverse complement strand
ACTTTGTACTGTAAAGTTGCAGTTGGAAAGTAAGTTGCAAACGGTTTTTTGTTAACTGTGATTTGTCCTGTTCCTTCTTGAACATAAACACGTGCTACGGCACATTTTCTTCTACCGATTTTGTGAATAACTCCCATTATTTTAAGTCGTTAAGGTTTACGGTTTTTGGTTTTTGAGCTACGTGAGTATGCTCTGAACCAACATTTACATTTAAGTTGCGGAATAATTGTGCACCCAATTTATTTTTAGGTAACATTCCTTTTACAGCTTTTTCTACTAATAATGCAGGGTTTTTTTGTTGCATTATTTTAGCAGTTAAACTTCTTTGTCCTCCAGGATAACCTGTGTGACGAATGTATGTTTTTTCGTCAAGTTTGTTTCCTGTTAGGTTAATTTTCTCTGAGTTGATAACAATTACGTTATCTCCACAGTCAACGTGCGGTGAATAACTTGGCTTGTATTTACCTCTTAATAGCATTGCTACTTTAGAAGCAAAACGACCTAAGTTATGACCTTCAGCATCTACAACAATCCACTCTTTGGTAATGGTGGCTTTGTTGGAAGAAACTGTTTTGTAGCTTAATGCGTCCATAATATTATTTTAATTAAACATTCCATTCCTAATTAAAGGAGTGCAAAAGTACGATTATTTATTAGATATACAAAATTGATTTTTAAATTTATTAGTATTTTGAAATTTAGCATGTTACAAAAGGTTTATGATGGGTTTTTAGCCCAGAACGAAATGGCATCCTTTCTTGTTTTTTTTAAACAAGAAAGATAGAATGTAGTGCTGGAATAGGGTTTGTAGATAAAGCCCAAGCCATTGTGCTACTGATACTAATTAGCACAAGTTCTAGAAAAAAAAGTTTATGAAGTTTTTTAAATTTATATTTTCTATTTTTACATTTCTAAATTTTACTTATGAAGTCTAAAGCCACTTTAAAACAAATTGCTAAAGAACTTGGAGTTTCTGTTTCTACGGTTTCTAAGGCATTAAATGACAGTCCAGAAATTAGCGAACCAACCAAAAAAAGAATTCAGGAATATGCTAAACTCAAAAATTATAAGCCAAATGTTATTGGGTTGAATTTAAAAAACAGATCTACTAAAACTATTGGTGTTATTATTCCTAATATTTTAAATTCGTTTTTTGCAAAGGTTTTTAGTGGCATTGAAAAGGTTGCCGATGAAAAAGGTTATAAAGTGATTACTTGTATTAGTAACGAAAGTTTAGAAAAAGAAATTGGCGCATTGGAAATGTTGAGTAATGGCACAATTGATGGATTTATTTTATCTATAAGTGAAGAAGCCCAAAAATTACAACAGTTTGGTCATTTTAAATCGATTATAAATGAAGGAACGCCAATTGTAATGTTTGATAGAACTACTGATGAGGTAAATTGCGATAAGGTTATTGTAGACGATTTAGACTCGGCAGTAAATGCTATGGAACATTTAATAAAAACTGGGTGCAAGAATATTGCTTTGTTTTCTAGTATTGATAACTTAAGTGTAGGTAAACTTAGAGCTAAAGGATTTTATAAAGCATTTGATAATAAAGAATTATTGGCTGATGAAAATTTAATTATTTTAACTGATAATTCTGATGATTTTGATGAAAAAATTAAAGATTTTTTTAATAAAAATAAAGTAGATGGAATTTTTGCTGTAGACGAACATGCATCGGTAATGGCAATGAAATATGGTATTAAAAAAGGGTATAAAATTCCAGAAGAATTATCAATAATAGGTTTTGCAGATGGTGTGTGGAGTAGAAGAATGACACCAAGCTTATCTACAGTAAGCCAACATGGTCCAGAAATTGGCGAAGTAGCAGCAACAATGTTAATAGAAAAACTAGAAAGCAAGGAAGAAGATTATACTTATAGAACAACGGTAATTAAAACAGAATTGAGACAAAGAGAATCTACTTTAAAAACATTAAACAACTATTAAATTTTAGGATTTTCCTTTTTTAACGTTAATGGTAACAAAACTTTTTCTAGATTTGTTGTTTAAGAAATTTATGAAAAAAATAATATTTTTAGTTTTATTTCAATTAGTATTTAATTTTTCTTTAGCACAAGAAAAACTTAATGTTTTTGATATTGGAAGAAAAGGAACAGTAGAACAAGCTAAAGAAATTTTAAAATTAAACCCAAAAGCTTTTAACATTGTAAATGAAGAAGGATATTCGCCTTTAGTACTTGCTTGCTACAGAGGAAACAATGAAGTTGCAAAATTTTTAATAGAAAACGGAAGCGACATAAATGGAATTTCTAAAATGGGAACACCTTTAATGGCAAGTATTGTAAAAGGAAATAATGAAATTGCTAAATTACTTATAGAAATAAAAGCGGATGTAAATAGTACTGATGCAAACGGAACAACTGCATTAATATATGCAACAAATTTTAAAAATTACGAAATTGTTAGCTTGCTCATAAAAGCAGATGCCGATTATAATAAAGAAGATAATAGAGGAAACTCGGCATTAGAATATGCAATTCTACTTAATGATGATAAATTAATTGAAACACTAAAAAATAAAAAGCTATGAAAAAAATTACTTTAAACTTACTTACTCTATTGTTTGTCTCGACGGTTTTTGGGCAAACATTTTCTACAGGAACAATTCAATTTTATCCAGAATATGGTGTAAAAATTGATGTAACATCAACATTGGTTACCTTAACACAAACAATGCCAAGTGATAGATGGTATTCATTAGCATTTAACAACAACAGTATGAGTTCTGGAGATATTGTAGCATTTATTAATACTGCAAATATTTCTGACAGACAACTTGGTGGTTTTGGTGTTCCTGCAGCAGATGCAGTTCAAAGCTGGACAACAACTTCTAATACAGTTGCTGGAACAGTAAGAACAGTTGTTTCTACAAGAGCATTAAATACTGGTGAAGCTGGCGATTATGTTTTTAGTGCTGCAGCTGGTTCTATAAATTTAGCTTGTTCAAGATCTGCTAGTGCAAGTTTTGGTTTAGCATCACATGGTGGTTCGGCAAATGCAGTTACTACTGCGGCTTATGGTTTAACATTAGCAAACGATTCTTTCAATATAGAATCTTTTAAAATGTATCCAAATCCTGCAAAAGGTTTTACTAATATTGAATTGCCTACAAATGTAGATTCTGGTTCGATAAAAATTTATGATGCTTTAGGAAGAGTTGTAAAAAATTTACAAATTACTGCTACACAAAATGAAATTTCTACTGCTGATTTAAATTCTGGAACGTACATGGTGGTTTTAAGAACCGATTATGGAAACGCAACAAAATCGCTAGTTGTAGAGTAATACAAATTATTAAGATATAAAAAAAGCTAGAAATTTTTCTAGCTTTTTTTATGCAATATATTGAAATTTTATTCTTTAGTAAAAACATTTTCTGTGCCACCTTGTTTTATTGTAAAAGTATTTTCTGCAAATATCATTTTAATTCCTGCTGGAGTAAAGTAAAATTCTTTGTCATTTTTAATTGATAACGGAAACGAACTTTGCCCAGTTGCCTGTGCAGATAATTCTCCATTTACTGTGGTAATAGTAATTTTTAAAGGCATAGTTAAACAGGAATAAACACCAACATATTTTTGTAAAATAGCATCGTCTATTATAATCTTTTTTAAATCTGGAAAAGCATAGTCTTTATTGTAATACAAACTTAAAACTCCAATCATAATATCATTTCTATTATAATTATCGCCATTAACAATTAATGATAAGCCAAATTTTTCTTCAACATTGTAACCAACAACAGCTCTAAAACTTTCAATTCCGCCAGTATGACCATAGAATTTTTTAGTATCAAATGGCATTGATATCAATCCTTTACCATAATTGTCTTCCATAGTTTTCATTAATTCTAATGAATTTGCAGAAACTAATTTTCCGTTAAATAATCCGTGCATAAAAGTGGTTAAATCACTTGTTGTTGCTGCAATATCGCCAGCTGCATAAGCTAATGAGTTATCCCATTCTGGAGTTTTCTCCCAAACTTTTCCGTCATATAAATAGGAGAAACTTTCATTATTTGCAATATTGGTTTTACCAGGAAGTAACGTGTTTTTTAATCCTAATTTTTTAATTATTCGTTTGTCTAAATTATCTGCGAAGCTTTTTTTAGTTACTTTTTCAAGAATTAATCCCAATAAATAATAATTAGAATTGCTGTATTTATGTTTAGAATTAGGTTCGAAAGCCGATTCATATTTTGTAATTCTATCAACCATTTCTTCTTTAGAATTAAAGATATAAATTCTATCGCCAACAGTTTCATCATCGTTTAAATAATCTGGAATTCCAGTTCTGTGGTGTAATAAATGATGAATTGTAATTTTATCTGCATTTATAATTTTTGGATAAAATTTAGATAATTTGATATCTAGTGAAAGTTTTTTCTCGTCTACCAATTGCATTATCATTGTTGCGGTGAAGATTTTTGTGATGGAACCAATTTTTAATTTAGAATTTTCATCTAGTTTTTTATTGGTTTCTAAATCGGCAAAACCATATCCTTTTGCAAAAACAACATTATTGTTTTCATTAATTGCAACTGATCCCATAAATTTATTGTTTACACTTAAAAAAGTTAGCAAACTATCAATTTTTTGAAATTTGGATTGCTGTGAAAATCCGATAGAAGAAATAAATAAAACGGAAAAAAGTACAAATTTTCTCATTGTGATGTTTTTCTTTATTAGAATAACGGAATGGGAAAATGTTACAAATTATTTTTTAAATTTCATATAAATTGAATAAAAACAATTGGATAAAAATAGAAGTACGCTGGATATAAATAATATAAAAATTAAATTATAAAACTTCAAACAACACATAAGTAATGTTATACTCAATATTGAAAAAATTAAATTTAGTTTTATTTTTAAAAGATATAATGTCAAGTAAGTTGAAAAATAAATTATGCCAAGCGGAATTATAAAACGCGTTACATCCCAAGCCCAACCAACCGTTTTATTAAATCCAGTTATTCCAGTTACATTAATGAAAATTGTTCCAGTTACAAAAATTGAAATTAGAAGGATTAAAGTGAATTTTAAAAGAAAGATTAAATACTTCATATCATTTAATTATGCGATTCCTACGGAATGACAACTTTGTGTGAATTACTTTTCTGAAACTCGAAACTCGCAACTCGCAACCCAAAACCCGAAACTTCCTAATGCGCTTCCAACCAATTCTCACCAACACCAATTTCAACATCTAGCGGAACATCCATTTTAAAAGCATTTTCCATTTCGTGTTTTATCATGGGTTGAATTTTTTCTAATTCTGAATTATGAACATCAAAAACCAATTCATCATGAACTTGTAATAACATTTTAGATTTCCAGTTTTCTGATGTTAATTTCTTATGAATATTAATCATTGCAATTTTGATAATATCGGCTGCACTTCCTTGAATTGGTGCATTTACAGCGTTTCGTTCTGCACCACTTTTTACCATCATGTTGGCAGAATTAATATCTTTTAAATAACGTCTTCTTCCTAAAACCGTTTGTACATAACCGTTTTCTCTGGCAAAATCTACTTGATCTTGCATGTAAGCTTTTAATTTTGGATAGGTTTGATAATAAGCATCAATCAATTCGGCAGCTTCTTTTCGTGAAAGCGATGTTTGATTAGAAAGTCCGAATGCAGAAACACCATAAATAATTCCGAAATTTACCGTTTTGGCATTGCTACGTTGTTCTTTTGTAACTTCTTCCAACGGAACATTAAATACTTTTGCAGCTGTAGACTTGTGAATATCTTCATTATTTTGAAACGCTTTTATCATATTTTCTTCACCAGAAAGCGCAGCAATAATTCTAAGTTCTATTTGAGAATAATCGGCAGAAACTATAGTATAATTTTCATCACGAGCAATAAATGCTTTTCTAATTAATCTGCCTTTTTCACTACGAATAGGAATGTTTTGTAAGTTCGGATTATTAGAACTCAATCTTCCAGTTGCGGCAACTGTTTGCATGTAATCTGTGTGAACTCTACCTGTTTTTTTATCTACTTGGTTTGGCAACGCATCAATATAAGTACTTTGTAATTTTACCATTTGACGCCATTCTAAAATATCTTTTACAATTTGATGTTCGTTGGCTAAATAACTTAAAACTTGTTCGCCAGTTGCATATTGACCAGTTTTGGTTTTCTTTTGTTTGGTTCCGCCAATTTTCATTTTGTCAAATAAAACGTCACCAAGTTGTTTTGGTGAAGCCAAATTGAATTTCTCGCCAGCAGTTTCATATATTTTTTGTTCTAGTTGCGAACTTTCTTTTGCCATTTCAATCGACATTTCTTTCAAGAAAGGAACATTTAAGTTTATTCCTTCTAGTTCCATTGCTGCCAAAACTGGAATTAACGGAATTTCGATTTCGTCAAATAACTTTTTGGTTTCGGCTTTGTCTAAAATTGGACTAAAATTTTGTTTTAATTGATAAGTAATATCAGCATCTTCAGCAGCATATTCTTTAATTTCTTCTAAAGAAATATCGCGCATCGATTTTTGATTTTTGCCTTTTTTCCCAATTAAATCTTCAATCGATTTTGGCGAATATTTTAAATAAGTTTCTGATAAAACATCCATATTGTGACGCATATCTGGATTTATCAAATAATGTGCAATCATAGTATCAAATAATTTCCCTTTTATTTGAACGCCATAATGCGACAGAATTTTTAAATCATATTTAATATTCTGACCAATTTTTTCTATAGTTTCACTTTCAAAAAACGGCTTGAATTTATCAACTAAAACTTGTGCTTCTTCTTGATTTTCTGGAAACGGAACGTAAAATGCTTTTCCTTTATCGAATGAGAATGACATTCCAACAAGTTCTGCATTTAAAGCATCAATACCAGTAGTTTCTGTATCAAAACAAACCGAAGTTTGATTCATTAAATTTTGAATAAACAATTTTATCCCTAAATCGCCTTGAACAATTTGATATAAATGTTCAGTGTTTGATAAATTAGAATAATGTGAATTGGTTTTTTCTTCGCCACTTTCTTCATCAGAAAATCCAAATAAATCAAATTGTTCTTCGTTAGATTTTTTTGCTGGTGCTTTTTTCTTTTCAACTTCTCCATTGGTATTTTCATTGCCATTTTGATTGTCATTGAAATCTGGATTGTACAATTTGTCAAACTGCGTTTTCATTTGACGAAATTCTAATTTTAAAAATAATTCGTCTGTTTTTTCAACATCTGGTTTAGATAATTCGTAATCTTTTTCATTAAAAGTTACAGGACAATCCAGTAGAATTGTTGCTAATTTTTTAGACAAAATTCCTTTTTCTTTGTTGGCTTCAATTTTATCTTTTAACGCACCTTTTAATTGATGAGTATTTGCCAAAAGATTTTCCATAGAACCAAATTCTTTTAATAATTTCTTGGCTGTAACTTCGCCAACGCCAGGTAAACCCGGAATATTATCGGCAGCATCGCCCATCATTCCTAGAAAATCTATAACTTGTTCTGGTCGTTCAATATCAAAGCGTTTCAATACTTCTGGAATTCCCCAAATTTCTATGTCGTTACCCATTCTTGCTGGTTTGTACATAAAAATATTTTCAGATACCAATTGGGCAAAATCCTTATCTGGCGTAACCATAAAAACTTGATAATTTTCTTTTTCGGCTTGCTTTGCAATAGTTCCAATTAAATCATCGGCTTCAATACCAGCAACTTCTATAATTGGAATGTGCATTGCTTTTAAAATTTCTTGAATGTAAGGAACAGCAATTTTTATAGCTTCTGGAGTTTCATCTCGGTGTGCTTTATATTCTTGATACATTTCATATCTCACATCGCTTCCGCCTTTGTCAAATGCTACGGCTAAATGATCTGGTTTTTCACGTTTTATAACATCCATCAAGGCATTCATAAATCCCATAATGGCAGATGTATCCATTCCTGTTGAGGTAATTCTTGGGTTTTTTATAAAGGCAAAATAACCACGAAATATTAGTGCGTATGCGTCTAGAAGAAAAAGGCGTTTTTGTGACATTGTTGTAATTTAAAAAGTAATTGAAATTCCGAAACCGTTAGAATTAGAAATAAAATTAGTTGAATCTATTGTAAAACTTGTTTTTGGATTTTTAAAATCGTTATTAATTAATTCTAATGATTTTTTTATTTTTTTAGAAAAGCCAATTTTTATTGGAATTGCAATTATTACTAATGCGCCACCAACAAAATACATTACGTTATTAGTCTCTATGTTTTTATTATAACTTGTTCCACTGTATTTATTTAACATTGAAATATGCTTAATTACAACAGTTGATATTCCACCATAAAGTAAAATATTTCCAACAGTTTTTTTAGATCTTCCAGCGTTGAATAATTGTAAAGCTTCTGGATTGGGTTGAAGTAAAGTTCTTACTTCATTAGAAGTTAATTTTTCTAAATTAGAATTATAAACTCTTCCACCACTTTTAAGTGTTAATAGTTCTTGAGAAAAATTTATAAATGGTAAAGCAAACAAAAAAAGACAGATAATTTTTTTCATAATAGGTAAATTGATTTGTAACAAAAATAGTTTATTTTTATAATTATCAGTTTATAAACATTAACTAAAATTTATGTTTTACAAGAATAATGATTTTTACTTTTGTTAAAATTTTTTAAAAGATGTTTCTTCGCTTACTAATTCTCTTTATAGTTATCTCAATTATAGAAATCTACGCTTTTCAAGCCGTTCGTACTTTTACAAAAGTAAGGTGGGTTTTGGTTGCCTATACATTAATTTCACTG
>JAYVKR010000117.1:0-3077 GCA_043768185.1 Flavobacterium sp. | reverse complement strand
AAGATTCAACATGTGATTTTTTAGTTTTTCATCATGTTCAAAAACAATGGTATTTTTAGAATTATTTAGCAAATCTTCTGGATTAATTAAATGCGTCATCGGAAAAACTTCTCCATCTATTTTCAAGGCATAAGCCATACACAAGGCATCAGGATTACATGGAACTGGAATTAAATCTTGTGGTGTAAAAATAGGATATTGCTCGTAAATTTTTCTACGAACTTCAGTCAAAGTAATTCTTCCTTCGCCATCATTATAATCTTTATTTCTTCCTGCAACTTGTGTGGGTTGAAAAGTTACACCACGAACACATTCTTGCTTTACAGCAAATTCTAATATTTTTCCAATTTCATCATCATTAACACCTTTTTGAAGTGTTACTACTAATGTTGTAGAAATATTGTATTTATTCAAATATTCTAATGCTTTTATTCGAGTATTGGTTAAATCTTCGCCTCGTAATTTTTCTAAAACTTCTACTTTAAAACTATCAAATTGCAAATAAATTTCGAAATCTGGCATATAAGCTGCAAGTTTTTCTACAAATTTTTCGTCTTTTGCAAGTCTAATTCCGTTTGTGTTTAACATCAAATGTTTAATAGGTTTACTTTTGGCAATATCAAGAATTTTAAAAAAATCTGGATGTACTGTTGGTTCTCCACCAGATATTTGTACTACATCTGGTTCTCCTTCGTTGGTAACAACAATGTCAAACATTTTTTCAATTTCTTCCAATGTTCTGTGTCTTCCATAATTTGGACCAGAACTTGCATAACACGTTGGGCAAGATAAATTGCATCTGTCAGTAACTTCAATTATAGACAAGCACGAATGTTGCTCATGATCTGTACACAATCCGCAATCGTACGGACAACCGTAATGCACTTTGGTATTGAATTTTAAAGGCATTTCCGATTGCTTGTTGTAGTTTCTTATTTGCTTGTAATAATCAACATCGTCTGCAATCATCACTTTAGAATCGCCATGCGTTTTACAATGTTTCAACATAAAAACTTTGTTGTCTTGAAAAACAATTTTGGCATCAATTGTATGCAAACATTCTGAACACAAGCTTTTTGTGTAATCGTAATAAATGTAATCTCTTGTTTTCATTTATTTAAATTTTACATAAATTATAAAATAATGAGGGATTTTAAATTTCTCCCAAAACTTTTTTGGATCAACATCTGACTGAGCAACTTCGCAATAAGAACTATAACCATCTCCTAAATTAGTTGGAGTTATTATTGCCAAAATAGGAAAGTCAATTTCAAATGGAATATTTAAAAATTCTTTGTCTCCTTGAAAATTTTGTAATAAATAGTCAGAACTTTTTCCTTTATCTAGATTAAAACTTTTTTTATCACTATACATTTGAGATGATTCAACAAATACTGTTAACTTATCATTTTCTATTTTTGAAAAAAACTTTAATGAGGTGAAAGTAGTATCAATTTTAAGAAATTCAGATATTTTTAAATCAAATAAATTTTTAGTATTTATAAGTTTGCCTTTTTTGAATTCTTTTAGATTTATTTCATAAAATTTACCTTTTAAATCGTCACCTTCAAATATGATTTTTTGAAGTTCTATATTTTGAAATCGCATCAAACTTTTTATATCTTTTTCTTTTGATCCATACTCTGTAAACATTTTTACTGTTTTTTGACTATAATTAAAATTAAAAGTTATAATTGATAAAATTATTAAGAAGTTAGTTTTCATAAGAATTGACATAAATGGTTGTTATTTATTATGTTTAGAGTAAAATAGTTCATTGAATTTCCAGATTTAAATCGGTCATCATTCAATGCGAATCCTTTAATAATATATTCTTTTAAACGTTGCGTTGCCCAAATTCTAAATTGTGTTCCTTGTTGCGATTTTACTCTGTATCCAACTGAAATTATTACGTCTAGATTATAGAAGTTAGTTGGTTTTGTAGAAAAATCGGAATTTCCGATTTTTCTAATACTAAGTTGTTCAACTAGTTCATTTTCTGAAAATATATTTAAAATAGGTTCATTAATTGTCGATTTAGCTTTTCCAAAAAGTAATGCCATTTGTTCTAATGACAACCAAACAGTTTCTTGCTCAAGTCGAACATCAATTTTAATAGTTCCTTCTGTGCTTTGGTATATAAGTATTTCTCCTGAATTCATTTAATTAACTTTTAAAATTCTAACTGTAAACTTCCAATAATAAACAAATATAAACAAAGCACTCCATTGAATACTACTCAAATTTAAAAACAATGATTGATAGGGTTTTATAAATTCAACTAAAAATCTATACAAAAAATACAACATCATAAAGAGTTTAAATCGGTCGCCATTTATCAAATTTAGATTTTTAATTTTCATAAAAAATATAAAAAGTACCACCATAAAAGTCATTTCATAAAGCGCAACAGGATGACGCATTTTTCCGTCTCCAAGATTCATTGCTGTAAAAAAAGTTGTTTCTATTCCATAAGCTGGTTCTGCAATTCCCATAGAAAAACAACCAATTCTGCCAATAAAAAGTGCTACAATTATCGGAATTACATAAATATCGCCAGAAGCAGTTTTTACTCCAATACATTTTTTAATTAATTCTACTCCAAACAATCCACCAAGAAAACCACCAGCAACCGTTTTATTTTGATAAAAAATCATCCAAGTTTGATTCGTAATTTCTGATGGATTTTCTAGCATTGCTATTACTCTTGAACCAATTAATGCGCCTATCATTGCGCCAAGTAAAATCCATAATCTATTGATGTCATTAATAGTATCTGGTTTTTTATTCTTCAAATAATAATACAATCTAACTCCAATAAAAAACGCTAATGTTTCAAATATAAAATGATAATATACCTTGCTTCCAAAAAGTTCAAATTGATACGGAAAGTTCATAAAAAACAGATTTATTAGCAATTAAATTATAAAGATATTTTTGCTAAAAATAGGCACTTTTTTACTACTTTTGCACCCAATTTATATTAATTATTTTTATATGTTATCAGTTTCTAATTTGTCGGTTCAATTTGGTAAAAGAATATTATTTGACGATGTAAATACAACCTTTACTCAAGG
>JAYVKR010000116.1:0-18200 GCA_043768185.1 Flavobacterium sp. | reverse complement strand
GCAATTAATTCTTTTACTTTTATATAATCTTCTGGTCGTAATGCTGCTTTTAATTTGGCATCATCCATAGAAAATATTTTGGCAAGATTTAAGTTTAGCGGAATTAACTTGGCAATTTTATCGGCTTCAAATAAAGGTAAATCTAAAACTCTGGCTGTATCACGAACTGATGATTTTGCAGCCATTGTTCCGTAAGTAATAATTTGTGCCACTTGCTTGGAACCGTATTTTTTTATTACATAATCCATTACTTTACTTCTTCCTTCATCGTCAAAATCGATATCGATATCTGGAAGCGAAACTCTATCTGGATTAAGAAATCTTTCAAAAAGTAAATTGTATAAAAGCGGATCAATATTGGTAATTCCCAAACAATATGCTACAACAGAACCAGCTGCAGAACCACGACCTGGACCAACAGAAACTCCCATTTTTCGTGCTTCGGCAATAAAATCTTGTACAATTAAAAAATATCCTGGATAACCAGAATTTTCTATTGTTAGTAATTCAAAATCTATTCGCTCTTGAATTTCTGGTGTAATTTCTGCATATCTTCTTTTTGCACCTTCGTAAGTTAAATGATGTAAAAATTTATTTTCTCCTCTCTTTCCTTTATCAGATGCGTCTTCTGGCACAACAAATTCGGTTGGAATTTCAAATATGGGAAGCAAAACTTCTCGTGCCAAATTAAAAATTTCTATTTTATCTACCACTTCTTGAATGTTAGCAATAGCTTCGGGCAAATCGTTGAAGAGCTTTTTCATTTCTTCGCTAGACTTGAAATAATATTCTTTATTGTCCAATCCAAATCTATATCCACGACCACGACCAATTGGTGTTGCTTGCTTTTCTCCATCGCGAACGCAAAGTAAAATATCGTGAGCATTGGCATCTTTTTTATCAATATAAAAAATATTATTTGTGGCAACTGTTTTTACATTGTGTTTTCTTGATAAATCTATTAAAGTTGAATTTACACGATTTTCGTCTTCTTGATTGTGACGCATTAACTCGATGTATAAATCGGTACCAAATTGTTCTTTCCACCACAGTAATGCTTCCTCTGCCTGATTTTCTCCAAGATTTAAAACCTTGTTTGGAATTTCGCCATACAAACTGCCAGAAAGTACAATGATGTCGTCTTTGTATTTTTGGATAATTTCACGGTCAATTCTTGGTACATAATAAAAACCTTCTGTGTAGGCAATTGATGACATTTTGGCTAAATTGTGATAGCCATTTTTGTTTTTGGCAAGTAAGACAATTTGATAACCATTGTCTTTTCTAGTTTTATCTTTATGGTTATCGCACACAAAAAATTCGCAACCAACAATTGGTTTTATTATAGTTTCTTCTGGAATTTCTCCTGCTTCTAACGCGGTTTTATTTTTGGCTTCTGCCGATTTATTATGGTATAAAATATCGCGTACAAAATGAAAAACGCCCATCATATTACCAATGTCGGTCATGGCAACGGCTGGCATTTTATTTTTGATAGCAGCTTTTACCAAATCTTGAACTGAAATGGTAGATTGTAAAACTGAAAATTGTGTATGATTATGAAGATGAACAAACTGAGTATCAACAAGAATTTGTTTGTTGTTAGATAGTGTTTTTTTAGATATTGAAACGTTTTCTTTATCACCAAATTGCTGACGAATTTTATCTGATGCTTCTTTAAGATTGATGTGTTGCAATCCTATTAATTGAATTGATCTTGGGTTTTTTAATTGAAAATCTTCAAAATATTCTTGCTCAACTTCAAGTTCTTGTTTGGTAAAAACTTCGGTACGAATTAATTCGAAAAAGCATCTTGTTGTTGCTTCTACATCGGCAGTTGCGTTGTGTGCTTCGGTAAATGGTTGATTGAAAAGATAGTGATGAAGCTCTGTTAATGTTGGTAATTTAAAGCGTCCTCCTTTTCCGCCAGGAAGTTTTAAAAGTGATGCGGTAACTTCGGTACAAGTATCAAGAATTGGCATTGATGACATTGGTGATTGAATTGCTAATCGATAAAATTCGCAACCCATAATGTTTACATCGAAACCTAAATTTTGACCAACAATAAATTTGGATTTAGACAATGCTAGATTGAATTTCTCTAAAACTTCTTGCAATGAAATTCCGTCTTTTTGAGCTAATTCGGTAGAAACTCCGTGAATTCTTTCGGCATCATACGGAATATTAAAACCTTCTGGTTGCACCAAATAGTCTTGATGTTCTATAAGATTTCCCATTTGGTCGTGCAGTTGCCACGCTATTTGTATGCATCTTGGCCAATTGTTAGTATCTGAAATTGGTGCTGCCCATTTTTTAGGTAATCCTGTGGTTTCGGTATCGAATATTAAATACATAGTTTTCAAAAATCAATGTCAATTGCAAAAATCAATGTCAAAAAAAATGATGATTTTTGACTTTGTTCAAAAGTACAATTTACGGAATAATTTATGAATTTTAGTTATTAACAAAAGGAAAAATGATTGATCTTTTAGCCCAGACAGCAATGGATACCGATTTTTTATCGGTAGGAATGTATGGCTGGAAAATGGTGGATAGATAAAGACCAAGCCATTTGCTTCAACATATAGACAAGCTTAATGTGAGTGCTAAATATTTATCTTGCATTGGCATTGCGATTGAGTTTCGTTATATTTGCGCAAAATATAGTTTTACAATGAAAAATTTGGTAACAGAATTACAATGGCGCGGTTTGGTTCATGACATGATGCCTGGAACGGAAGAGCAACTTTTAAAGGAAATGACTACGACTTATATTGGGTTTGATCCTACTAGCGATTCGTTGCATATTGGTAGTTTAGTTCCTATTATTCTTCTTGTACATTTGGGCAATTATGGTCACAAACCTATTGCATTAATTGGTGGCGCGACTGGAATGATTGGTGATCCATCTGGTAAAAGTGACGAAAGAAACTTGCTTGATGAAGCAACTTTGGAGAAAAATGTTGCCGGAATTAAAGCTGTTTTATCGAGATTTTTAGATTTTAATAGTGACGAAAATAATGCTGCGATATTGGTAAATAATTATGATTGGATGAAGGATTTTTCGTTTATAAATTTTGCAAGAGATGTTGGAAAACGTATTACTGTAAACTATATGATGGCAAAAGATTCTGTTAAAAAACGCTTGAGTGCTGATGGTGAAGGTATGAGTTTTACCGAGTTTACTTACCAACTTATTCAAGGTTATGATTTTCATCATTTGTATAAAACGTATAATTGCTTGTTGCAAATGGGTGGAAGCGATCAATGGGGAAACATTACTACTGGAACAGAATTGGTGCGAAGAATGAATGGCGAAGGTGCAAAAGCATTTGCAATGACTTGTCCGTTAATTACTAAAGCCGATGGTTCTAAATTTGGTAAAAGTGAAGGTGGAAATATATGGTTGACTGCCAATAAAACATCTGTTTATAAATTTTATCAGTTTTGGCTGAATACTACAGATGTTGATGCTGAAAAATATATTAAAATTTTTACTTTTTTAAATAAAGAAACTGTAGAAAATTTAATTGCCGAACATAATGAAGCGGCACATTTAAGAATTTTGCAAAAACGATTGGCAGAAGAAGTTACCACATTTGTTCACGGAAGTGAAGAACTTGAAAAAGCGATTGAAGCTTCTAAAATATTGTTTGGTAATGCAACGAGTGATGATTTAAAACAACTTGACGAAGCTACTTTTCTAGAAGTTTTTGATGGTGTACCGCAAGCAGAAATTAAAATTGCCGATGTTGAAGCAGGAATAAATATTGTAGATGTTTTAAACGAAAAATCTGGTTTTTTTAAATCTAATGGCGAAGCTAGACGTGCTTTGACAGCTAATTCTATTTCGGTTAATAAAGTAAAAATTGCCGAAGAGTTTGTGCTTTCTTTAAAGGATTTAATTAATAACGAATTTGTATTGTTGCAAAGCGGTAAGAAAAATTATTTTGTTTTGCGTGTGGTTTAATTAATTAAAAAAAAAAAAAAAAATTACATTTTTATTACAATCCCAATTTTTACAGATTGGGATTTTTTTATTCCTTGAAATTGATTTCAATTTTGTTGGATGTAAATGTTCCGTTAATGAAATTATAATTTTTAATTAAGTCAATGTCATTAGGGGTTTTTAAAAAATAATCTGAAAGTAAATCTATAGAAATCTCAAAACTATATTTTGACTCATTATTAATGAAATATTCTTCTTCATCAAATTTAAAATATCTAGTTTTATCCCAAATTAATTCTTTTAAAAACACTTTTTTTTCTAATGGATTTAAAGTTAGTATCGATTTAAATAATAATTTTTCTTTTTCTTTATTGAGTTCATTTATATCTTTTTTTACAACAGAATCAAAATTCATTTTTAAATTAAGTTTAAAATAATTCTTTAAAATTATATCTTTTTCTTCTTTAGATTTTGCATTTTTTAAATCTAATTCTAATTTCAACATTGATTTATTTATAAAAATATTATCAACATCTAAGAGTTTTTCATCTTCGAAAATTTTAAAATTAATACTTTTTGATAATGAAGCTCTTTTATTTGGTGTAAAATGTAACGGATTTAAAAAAAAAGAAATTTCTTTAGTTGATAAATTTTCTATAGAATAGTTTATACAAAATATTCTCTGATTTATTGAATCAATTGCGGTAATGGATTGGATTTTTAACAACAACACTTTCTCTTGAGAGTGTGATAATGAAAAAAATAGAAGAAAAATTATTGTGAATTTCATTTAATTATTCCTTAAAACTAATTTCAATTTTGTTGGAGACAAATGTTCCTTCAATAAAATTAGTATCTTTTTCAATTCTGGCGAAATATTCTGGTTCTAGTTTGTCTTTAAATTGTACTTTTTTTAAATCTAAAATTAATTGAAATTCTATTTTTTTATTATCGTCTAAATAAAATTCTAAATCGTCGTTTTTAATGAATTTGTCTTTGTTCCAAAGTGTTTTTATGGTAAATTTTTGAGATTCATTTGGTGTTAATTTTACAATATTATCTAACAATCTTTCATTTTCATAAATCCATTGTTTGTCTGTAAGTAATCCGCCTTCGTCTTTATATTTTTTTAAGTATTCTTCAAATTGCGTTTTTCTGTTTTGTTTTATGGTATTAGAAAGTCCTTTAAATTCTATTGAATTTATGTCGTCAATTTGAGCCAAACGTAACTCTTCTAACGATTCGTATTCAAAAAATGGTCCATCCA
Source organism: Flavobacterium sp. (assembly GCA_043768185.1). GTDB lineage: Bacteria > Bacteroidota > Bacteroidia > Flavobacteriales > Flavobacteriaceae > Flavobacterium. Next base: position 12,984 of record JAYVKR010000116.1, on the reverse strand, counting down.
TGTTTTCATATACACCGTTTTGATAAATTTTATAAACGGTATATAATGTAGATGAACTTGCTGTTTCTGCAATCAATGCGTTTGGTATTAAGAAAAAAGAAATGTCTTTATCTGTAGTGTTTGTAACTTGATAATTTATGTAATATTCTCTGTTTTTATAATTGCTATCTACGTAATAAATTGAATCTACTTTTACTTGAATTTTAGCATTTTGAGAATACGAAGCAATTGAAACTAAAAGGAATAAAATGATTTTTTTCATAATTATAAAGTAATTTAATTATACCAAAAGATTACAACCTCTAATATCAGAATTATCAAATCGTCCTAAAACTTCGAACGAATTATTATTATATTTTTTGCCTAAATCTTGGGTTGCAATAAACGAACACGAATTAATATTGGCTAAATCTATAACATTTATTCCACCTGTTTTTGTATTTTCTAAATAATTTAACGCATCTTCTGTATCGCGAATGTATACTTGCATCCAATTGGGACATTCAAAAATTCCGTTGCCCAATGAATATGCTTGCGATAATAATTCGGTCATTCCATACTCGGAATGTATGCTTGAAACTCCAAATCCTTCACAAAGTATTGCGTGCAATTCTTCTCTAATAATTTCTTTTCTCTTGCCTTTCATTCCGCCAGTTTCCATAATAATTGTATTTTTTAAATCAAACTTTTGCAGTTCTATTAAATCTAACAATGCATAGGTTACTCCAATTAAAAGTACATTTTGACCAGACTCATCTAGTTGTTTTAGTTTAGAAATTAATTCAGAGTAATTGTTTAAATAAAAATTACTATTTTCATTTTTAGAACTAACAATTAAATCGTTTACCATATATATTAATGACGAACCTTCTCTGTCTAAATATGATGGCAAAAGTGCCAAAACTGCATAATCTTCAATGTTTCCATAAAACTGTGAAAAAGCTTTTCTATAACTTTCTTCGTATAATGTTATGTCTGAAACCAAATGCTTACTAGAACTCGTTCCTGTTGTTCCACTACTTGTAAAAGTTTCTTGAATTGCATCATTATTAGAAACAACATGGTGTGTTTTAAAAAATTGTATGGGTAAAAAAGGAATTTCTAAAATTGATTTTACACTTCCTTTTTCTACTTTCAACAACTCGCAAAATTCTCTATAAACACTATTGTTTTCATATTGAAAACGAAATACCTTCAAAACAATTTTTTCAAATTGTTTGTTAGATTGAATTGTGAAGATGTCTTGTTGGGAAATCATTTTTTTTTCTTTCTACAAAGAAAATGGATTTAACAATTTGAGATTTTGAATCTTATTAAAATCACTATCGTTTGTTATTAAAATTAAATTGTTTGAAATAGCTGTCGCCGCTATAATTGCATCTGGAGTTTTTATCTTCTTACTTCTTCTAATTTTAATTGTTTCAGAAACAATGTCCAAGGTTAAATTTAAAATATTCGAATCATTAATAAACTCTTTAATAATTGTCTCCTTATTCTTATCTATACTAATCCAAGAAAGAGCTTCAATTTGGGTTATTACAGAAATATTTGGAGTATCATCAATAATTTCAGCAATAAATATCATTGCTTTTTTCGAAAAATTTCCTGAAAAATAATTAGATATTATATTATTATCAATTAAGTATTGTCCCATTCTTTTCTCATTGTTTGGGTATGTTTATCAAATTCTATAGCGTCTGTTTTAGAAAAAACACCTTTATATTTATCAGATAATTTTTTTTTATTTTTTATACTATTATCTTTCACAATTTTCAAGACGTTTAGTTCTTCTAACTCTTTTAAAAGTGCAAAAGCTTTTGGATTATTTATTTCTATTATTAAAGTTTGCATATACTATTAATTTAATCAAAGATAAGATGAAAATCTTTAAATAGTTCAAATTTTAATTAAAAAAAGGTTTACTATAAAAGTACTAAAAATAAAAAAGCTCCAACATAAATTGGAGCTTTGGTATATAAATAGAAAATATTTATTGTATAACTAATTTTCTTGTTGCAGTTTTACCATCTTCTGTAACTTTTACTATGTAAACACCAGCATTTAAAGAAGAAACATTTACTTCGCTAGAAGTAGTTGTAACATTTACAACTTGTTTTCCTAAAATGTCATAAACTATTACATTTCTCTCTGCGTTTGCAGTTGTGTTTATAAACAATTTACCATCTTTTACTGGGTTTGGATAAATAGATAATCCAGAAATTGAGTTAGAAGCTGTTTTTAATAATTCAGCAGTTGTTAAACCTACTCTTAACTCATCAATAGTTATTGTAGGTGTTGAAGCAGCACCATCTTGTCTCAAAATAAATCCTCCAATGTTAACAATTGGTGTAGTTGGAGTTACAGTAAACGATGCTGGTGTTGCGGCAGTAAAAGTTGATAATACAGGATTAATCCAAGCTTTTAAACTATTTGCACTAAAATCATATCCTATGACAATAAGTACTACATCGCCTACATTTCTTAGAGTTGCATCATAATTAATTGTTGTAGATGCAGTATCAAAACCTAATTGGTATTGAGTACCTAAACTTTTTATAAATAATCTTGCTCTATAATCTGCTGAAAGTGTACCAGTAATTCCTGAAAAATAAGTTTCTGTTGGATTTACAGTTACATTGGCTAAATCAGTAACGTTTATTAAATATGATGTGTAAATTGAACCTGTAGTTGTTGTAGTGAATGGCGTAAAAGCTTCTGCTCCAGCGCCAGAAAATGAAGCTGAATTACCAGAAGAAGTTAATCCTGCATAATTTAAATTTCCTGATGATATTAATACGTTATCACCAGTATTTACTGTAGCCCATTTTTGAGAAGTACCCAAGGATGAACCAATTGTGTAATCAAAACTTTCTGAATATGGAATTGTATTTACTGGTTTACAATCTGGAGAATTTACTGTTCTTGTGTAGTTGCAAGTTCCACCAATTACTGTTACTGTAATTCCTGTTCCTTCGGTAACATTGGAAATAATGATATTTCCAGATGCAGTAGTTGTAGGATTATCACCACCAATTGTTCCAGATGTTGTAGTTATATTATAAGTTGCATTTCCTGCTCCGGTAAACGGAATGGTAACATTGTATGTGTCTAAACTTAAAGTAGATGCGTTACATGCCGCAGAATCTGCTCCTAGAAGTAGTGTACATGAAGGATTAAAATTGGTTAATTTTACGTCATCAACTCTCATTTGCGCTGTTCCTGGTTGAGTAAATCTTAATTTTAGTGTTGCTGATGAAACTACTTGACCTCCAGGAATTGAAACTAAAGTCCAAGCTGTAGTTGCATTTGGAGTATATGTTATTGGTGTCCAAGTTGTTCCATCTACACTTTGTTCTACAACTATTTGAGTTGTTGTAGCATTTGTAAGATAACCAAATGACAAAACAATGTTTGCGGTTGGGTAAGCAACTGTATTTAATCCATCAATTACAAAATTTCTTCCAGCAGTTCCAGTCATAAATATATTTCCGCCACCAGTTGATCCAACATAACCAGAAGAAGCAGCTGAAGCTCTAACATCTCCAGTACCAGAATAACTTATTGGTGTTGTGTTTTGAAAAGTTGCAGGAGCAGTTTGTGTTGCATAAGTAGCAATTGCCGTTGTTCCTGTTGGTGTTCCAAAATTTTCAGAATAAAAAGTTTGCCCAAAAGACACACTAGCAATCACTAAAAATAATAAAGAGTAAATTTTTTTCATTGTTTTTTATATAAAATTAGACCACAAATATAATGACTATTTTAATATGTTAAAATAATCAAGGTTAAAAAAAGATTAAATAAAATTAAGTTTAATTATTTGACAATCAATTTTCTAGTAGCAGTTGCATCACCTTCTTTAATTTTAATGATGTAAACACCTGGAGAAAGATTGCCAATATTTAACTCTTTAGAAGTTAAAACAGCTTGAAGTACTTTTTTACCTAGTACATCATAAATGGTAACTTCTTTATCATCTGATGATTTAGAAGTAATATAAATTTTACCATTACTAACTGGATTAGGATAAAAAGACAAACCATCTATAGTACTATCTTGTACTTTAGATTGTGATTTTCCTTCTTGTGCCATTGCAGTAGAACCTGAAAGACAAAGGAAAAAAAGTAGGATATAAAAGTAATTTTTTGTCATGAGTTCTATTTGGTTATTACAAATGTATAAAACGTATTTCAAATAACATACCAAAAATAAAAAAATCTCTCAATTTGAGAGATTTTTATGAAAAATATATGATTTTATTATTGCAATAAATTAACTCCATCTACTGTAGCCCAAGCTCCGGGAGTTAATGTTGCTCCGGTAGCAGTTGTGTTAATAACATAATTAGCCGCAGGAAAAGCAACAGTTACTCCACTTGCTCCAGCTGAGGCAGTTGTTGCAGCATCAAGAATTTTTACGCCTAATAATTTAATTTTACCACCAGTAACTTGATCAGTATTGGTTGCAAGATCTTGAATTCTTACCGCAGTTGCACCAGTTGTTAAATATCCAGAAATTAAAACATTAGTATATTCTCCATTTCCTTGTTTTTTAAATTGAATTGCATCATACTCTGCAGCAGATGATCCACCTTCGGTAATTGTTCCTACAGCTCTTTTTAAAGTAATGTTTGCTACTTTTGGTCCAAATGCATTGTTTATACCTTTAGCTTCAATTTCCATTCCAAAATTTCCAACTCCAACTTGATATGCATACCAGTTGCTGTTTAATTCTCCTCTCCATCCATCTTGCCAATCAAAAGAATCATCGGCATTACCATAAGAAATTAAATTTGTAGCACTTACTGTTCCGCCATAAAATTCAAATCCATCATCGTTTCCTTTATAAGATACTAAATTTTCTAATACTGTTCCAGAACCTACTGCATAAAAAGAAAATCCATTTAGTTCGCTAGTTCCATCAGTAATTTTTTTACCTGCATATTCTACACGAACATATTTTAATGAACCACCATTGTGAGTTGGATTAGTTCCACCATAAGAATATGGAATTGAACCTCCACCAGAATTATTTGTAATTCCATCTTCAGAATTTGCTGTTGTAACAGAAGCTGCACCAACTATTGGAGCATCACCATACATAATAATTCCACCCCAAGAACCAGCAACTTTAGTTATGTGTGTACAAACAATTGGTTCTGCAGCAGTTCCATTCATAATTAATTTACCACCATTTTCTACTAAAATAGCGTCAAATCCATTACTTACATCGGCAGTTATTGTTGATCCTGCCTCAAATGTTAGAGTTGTACCTGATTTTATTTTTAAAACTCCAACAAGTGTGTAATTTCCTTTAATGTAGGTTTTGCTAACTGTAGCGTCTCCAGATAATTCTCCACTACCAAGTGTTGATGCAGTTGTTCCTTCGTCATCGCTAGAAGTACAGCTTGACAGAATTAAACTTACTACCAATAAACTTAAAATTAATTTTTTCATTGTGTGTGTTTTTATATAATTTGTTTTTACAAAATTACTTTATATGGTTTTTTTCAGCGTTACTTAAATATTACGAATTGATTACTAAAAAATAAAGCGATTGTAAATTTTTTGTTATCTGTTTTACAATTAATTTACTTTTTAAAACGTGTAGTTGATGTTTAAAGAAAACCCTGTTCCTCTTTTAAAATCTTTTACTGTTAAATCTGTTTCGGTAATGTTAACTTGACTGTTGTCTCCTAATTCTCTTTTAAATTTTGGATTTAAAATATTATCTACTGCAAATTTTGCTTCAATATTTTTAGATAATTTACTTGTCCAGATAAAATCTACTTTACTAAAAGGTCTTTCGTAAATATTATCTAATCCTGCTGTTCCAACTGCGTAAATTCTATCTCCAGAAACTCCGTATACTAATGATATTGAGTTTTTCATATCTTCATTAAACTGAAAATCATATTTTAAATCAGAATTAATTACCCAATTCGCTGCACCTTGTAAATCTCTATTTTTATTATTTTCTAACGGATTTTTAACAAAATCTACAGTAACTTTAGTTTGCATTAGCGAAATATTAAATCCGAAAGAAAAATTATCTAACATTGGCGAAACTCTTTTTAATTGTAATAATAATTCAATTTCTGCACCAAACAAAGTTGCATCTTTAGAATTTTGATAGGTTGTAATTTGTCCGCCACTACTTGCTGTAGGAATAAAAATTCTTTCGATTGGGTTTTTAATTTGCTTACCAAAAACGCCAACAGCAATTAACTCTTTAGCATTAGGAAAAATTTCATATTTTAAATCTACATTAATATTATCACTATTATTTAAGTTAGGATTTCCAAGTTCTACAGTTCCATCTGGATTAACATATTGAATTGGCATCACTTCAATAGATGCCGGTCTTGTTAAAGTTTTTGATGCTGCAAAACGAATATTATTATTTTCTGTTACTGCGTACTTTGCATTTAAAGATGGCAAAACATCAAGCTTTTCTTTAGTAAGTTTTCTAAATTTAGCACTAAATGGATCGCCAATTTCTCTATATTTTATTTCTCTTATTGAATTTTCTACTCTAACACCACCATTGATTTCCCATTTTTCTCCAAAATTTAAAAATCCGTTAGCATATCCAGAGTTTACATTTTGAAACAACTTAGTTTTATAATCGCCAGTAGATTCTTCTGTGAAATTTAAAAGTCCTGCATTTACATCGTTAGAAATTGGATTACTAATTTCGTTAATGTTAGTTATGTAGGTGTTAGAAATTAATGGTTTTCCAAAAATAAATCTGTAAGAAGAAACTTCTTCGTTGCTAAAACCGTTATAACCAATAGAAATTCTGTTTGATTTTCCGCTTTCAGTTTTATTTAATTTTAAATTATATTCTAACATTCCAGAAAAATACCTGTCGCCAGAAACATCAAGAAATTGACGAATAAGATTGTTTCCACCGTAAGTAATTTTTATATCGGTATCATTAACTTTTTCTCCTGTAATGAATTTTCTATCTGGTTGACCAAACTCTGTTTTTACATAAGAAAATCCACCTTTTAAAGATTGATTATCATTAATTGTATAGTTGGCCAAAATTTGATTGTTCCAATATTTAGATTCTTCAAATTGATTTACACGTAGCAATATATTTGGATTGGTTGATAAACTATTAGTGAATCCTAACTGATCTTGAATAATACTTGATGTAGATTTAAGTAAAAAAGAATTTATTGCAATTGAGAAACGTTTAGATTTGAATCTTACTCCTGCTAATCCTGAAAAAGTAGTTGCATAAGTATATTTAGTTGTGTTTAAATTGTTATCATAATTTCCTTGACCTTGATTAAAAGTTCTATCAACACCATTTCTAATTTGGTAATTGTTTTCGGCATTAATAGAGAAAATATAATTTAAAGTAGTGTTATTTTTTAAACTAAATTTTTCTGTATGTAAAAATCCAGCACTACTATTTATTGGGCTTGAAGATTTATTTACATTCCAATTATTTTGATTACTAGATTCGTTATATTGACTTGGCGTTAAAATTACTCCAGACGGACGTGGTCCAAATGCTTCTGGCAAAGCTCTATCTTTTCCTATAAATCCTAGAAATCCTTGTGTAGTTTTTGCATCCTCAGAAATTAAAAAATCTTCACCATTATTTCCTGTTGTGTAACCAACACCAGTACTAATTTTAGTTATGCTTGTTCTTGGTTGTGCCGTTTCAATATTTATTGTTGCTCCTGCAAAATCTCCAGAAATATTAGGATTAAATGTTTTGTAAACATTTAAAACACCAACAATATCTGTAGGAAATAAATCTAAAGGAATAATTTTTTTAAACGGACTATTAGATGGCGCTTGTAAATCGTTAATTAATAAATTATTATACCTGTCTTCTAAACCTCTAACGAATAATCCTCTTCCATCAACTTTAGTAATTCCTGTAATTTTTGTCAATCCTTCTTCAACATCGCTTACACCTTTTCTTGACATTTCTTGCGCGCCAATACTTTGCTTAATTTCTACTGCCTTTTTTTGATCAATTAATAATGCCGTTTCCTTTTCTCTATTAGACGAAGCACCTTGAATTTTTACATCTTCTAGCTTGTAACCTCCAGAACCAATTGCTTTATTTACCGTAACGGTTTGTCCTGCAACAACAGTAACTGGTACTTCTACAGATTCGTATCCAATAAAACTTAATTGTAAAATATAATTTCCTGGTTCTATTGCTAAAGAAAATTTTCCTGCTTCATCAGTTGTAGCACTTGTACTTGTATCTTTAATAAATGCATTTGCAAATGCTAAAGGTGTGTTGTTGGCATCTTTATCTGTAATTGTACCGTTTATTGTGCCTTTAGTTTGTGCTAAAGTAGATAAGCTTAAAAATAATGCAAAAAGTATGATTTTAAATTTCATTACAAAGTTTGTTAAAATTTGGTGCAAAGAAACTGCTACAATGTAAAGTCGATGTTATTTAGTGTTTATGATTAGGTTTGGTAAATATTATGTTAATGTTAAGAGATTAAATTTCAGTTAACAGCAGTTTAAGAATAAATTCGTGTAGATAATGTGTTATATTTACAATCGCAAACAAAACTATTTTGCTTTATGAAAAAAAAGGAAATTAAAATTTTATTGGTAGATGATGAACAAGATATTCTAGAAATTGTAGGATATAATTTATCGCAAGAAGGATATAAAATTGTTACGGCAAGCAATGGTAAAGAAGCTATTGCTGTGGCTAAAAAAGAACATCCTCAACTTATAATAATGGATGTTATGATGCCAGAAATGGACGGAATGGAAGCTTGCGAAAACATTAGAAAAATTCCAGAATTAAGCAATGTAATTATTGCATTTTTAACAGCACGAAGTGAAGATTATTCTCAAGTTGCAGGTTTTGATGCTGGCGCAGACGATTATATTGCAAAACCAATAAAACCAAAATTACTAGTAAGTAAGGTAAAAGCATTGTTAAGAAGATTAAAAGATGATGCTCCAGCTTCTGAAAACTTAAATGTTGGTGACATTATAATTAATAGAGAAGAATATAAAATTATAATGAGCGATAAAGAAATTGTATTGCCAAGAAAAGAATTTGAATTGTTTTATTTATTGGCATCTAAACCTGGAAAAGTTTTTAAAAGAGAAGAAATTCTTGATAAAGTTTGGGGTAACGAAGTAATTGTTGGCGGTAGAACAATAGATGTACACATAAGAAAACTTAGAGAAAAAATTGGCGAAGAATTGTTTAAAACAATTAAAGGTGTTGGATACAAGTTTGAAATTTAAAAAATTCTTAACTAACTAATACTAAATTTTATACAAATAGTTTTTACTTTTGTGTCCTAGAAAATTTAAATTCTTTGGAGTAATAAAATGACGTCACTCAATTTTAAAAAAACCTACAAATTTGCAGTCAAATCTGCGTTGTACATTACCCTTTTTTCTACAGGATTGGTTGGTGGGTTGTTGTTTTTATTTTTTACGTTCTCACTTCAATTTTGTTTACTTTTTGCCTTAATCATTGGAACTTTTTCTTTTTTTGTAATTCAATATAGGGTAGAACATTTTATTTATAGAGGTGTAAAAAAAATATATGATGATGTTTCGTTATTAGATTCTACAACTTTTAGAAGCCAACCCATTACTACAGATATGGCAACATTAACTAAAGAAGTTAAAAAATTTGCCACAGATAAAAAACTAGAAATTGAAACTCTAAAAGTAAGAGAAGAATACAGACGAGAATTTCTTGGCAACGTTTCGCACGAATTAAAAACACCTTTATTTACAGTTCAAGGTTATCTTTCTACATTGCTTGATGGCGGAATGAAAGACAAAGATTTACGTAAAAAATATCTTGAAAGAGCAGAAAAAGGTGTAGAACGATTGATTTATATTGTAAACGATTTAGATATGATTTCTAAATTTGAAATGGGCGATTTAAACTTAGAATACTCGCAATTTAATATTTTAGAATTGGTTCAAAACGTGTTTGATTTACTAGAAATGAATGCCGATAAAAAAAATATTATTTTAATGTATGATAGACGTTACAGCAAACCAATTAACGTTTATGCAGACAAAGAAAAAATAGAACAAGTTGTTACAAATCTAGTAGAAAACTCAATAAAATATGGTAAAGAAAACGGCACAACAGAAGTTACTATTGAAGATTTAGTTAAAAACAAAATTATAATAAGAATAAGAGACAATGGAGAAGGTATAGAAAAAGCTAATATTTCTAGATTGTTTGAACGCTTTTTTAGAGTTGATAAAAGTGGCGCAAGAAGTGAAGGTGGAAGTGGTCTTGGCCTTTCTATTGTTAAACATATTATAGAAGGTCATAACGAAAAAATTTATATAGAAAGTGAGTTTAGTAAAGGAAGTGAGTTTTCGTTTACGCTTGAAAAAGTGAAAACAGTTCTTCCCAATTATTAGTAATTTCTAAATTATTTAACCCTTTGTAAAAAGGGATTTCATTTAAGTTTTCTAGTTTAAATTTATCTTGTTTGGCTGTTGGCACTAATCCTTGTTTTTTTAATCTTTTAGCCAAATATTCTTGCTCAAATTGTCCTGGTGTTGGAATAAAAAATGCTTTTTTTTCTAGTTTTGCCAAATCCATTATGGTTGTGTAACCAGATCTACATAATATATTTTCACTTTCGTTTATGGTTTTTTCTAATTCTTTAGTTTGCATAAAATTATAAAAAGTTATGTTTTTTACCACATTTATTGTTTGATTTTCTTCTACTTTTCCTTTTATAAAAACAACTTTATTAGTATAATTTTCTAGTTCTATTATTAATTTTTCTTCTAGCAAGGTGCGTTGTGGCTCTGGTCCAGAAAGTAAAATCATTAAGTCATAAACTTGTGGAAGTTCTTGTTTTTTTAATCTACTAAGTACACCAATGTATTTTAAATTTAATTTGGTTTTTCTTAAATGTCCTAATTTTCCAGAAAGGTTGGGAACTTCTTTATAATCTGGAATCCAACACTCGTTGAATTTTTTTATAAAAAACTGATGCACTTTACTAGAAATATAGGTTGTTCTTCCTGATAAAACTGTAAGTTGATGCGTTATAAAAACGGATGGAACTTTTTTAGAATGCACGCCAAGACGATTGTCTGAAATGATGCCGATGAGATTAAATTCTTTTATCCAGTTTTTAACGATTTTCTTTTCTTGCAGAATTGCATTTATAGTTTTTGGACTGTTTTTTATTATTTTCCATTTAAAATTAGACGCTTTTTTGGCATATTCTATATTGTATGATGGCAATTCTAATGTTAACAAATGTGGAAACTCTTTTTTTAGTAATGTTAATGCTGTTCCGTCTGATGCTAGAATTGGATTAAAACCATTTTCTAATAATGCATTTATTATTGGTATACATCTTGTGGCGTGACCTAAACCCCAATTTAATGGTGCAACGAGTATGTTGTTCATAGTAAATAAATATTCAATACAGTTAGTCTTTTAACCCTGACAGCAACGGAAATCTTTTATTTTCTTGTTGCTAAACAAGAGAATAAAAATTGGAGTGTATGGCAGGAATTGCAAAAATAAATAAGAAAACGACCATTTGTTACTAATAAAAATAATGCGAATTCTTAAAAAAATAAAAGTAAAGATAAGTTAATTGTATGTAGTTTATATTTCCTTAATTTTGCCAAAATATTAAATTTAGTCGTGGGAAGTAAAAATAAATTAAAAAGATTTAAGGAAAATGAAACATTTAATAATGTTTTTCAACCTACAAGAGAAGAAGTTGTTGGTAATTTATTTGAGCTTAAAGGCAAGTGGAACCTAAGTTTTTTTAAAAACAATAATCCAATTGTTGTAGAATTGGGTTGCGGAAAAGGAGAATATTCTGTAGGATTAGCGGCGCAATTTCCTGAAAAAAACTTTGTGGGAATTGACTTAAAAGGTGCTCGTTTTTGGCGTGGTGCTAAGACTGCTGTTGACGATGGTTTGCATAATGTTGGTTTTGTGCGAACGCAAATTGAGCTTATAAATTATATTTTTGGCGAAAATGAAGTGGATGAAATATGGATTACTTTTCCTGATCCTCAAATAAAATATAAGCGTACAAAACATAGAATGACCAACTCTGAGTTTTTACAATTGTATAAAAAAATATTAAAACCCAATGGTGTTGTAAACTTGAAAACCGACTCTGAATTTATGCATGGTTATACTCTTGGATTGCTTCATGGCGAAGGTCATGAGGTGTTGTATGCCAACCATAATGTGTATGTAAATGAAGGTTCGCCAAAGGAAGTTACTGATTTTCAAACATTTTATGAAAAACAATATTTGGAAATTAACAAAGCAATTACGTATATTCGTTTTAAAATTAAATAGCTTCAATAAGTTGTATTATGTATTGATGTATATTGTATAATGTATTTATGTAGCGTTTACAATTTTTACATAAATACATTATACAGTTTTACAGTTTTACAGTATTCAAATTTACAGTTTACAATTTTACAGTATACAATTTTACAGTTTACAGTTTTACAGTTTAAAACATACAATGACTATAATTCTTCCGTTTTTATTTGGTTTTCTTGCTGCTGCAATTGGTGTTTTTCCGCCTGGATTAATCAATATGACAGCAACTAAAGTTAGCTTGACTGATGGAAAAAAGCAAGCCATGATGTTCGTTCTTGGTGCTTTGATTGTAATTTTTTTTCAAACTTATATTTCGGTAATTTTTGCAGAATATATAGACAAGCACGATGAAGTTGTAGTATTGTTTAGAGAAATTGGCTTGGCAGTTTTTATAATTTTAACTCTATATTTTTTAGTATTTGCCAAAAAACCACAAATTAAAGATCAAGAAAATTTAAAAGTAAAAAGCAAACGAAGTAGGTTTTTTATGGGAATGGTACTTTCTGCAATTAATTTTTTTCCTATTCCATATTATGTTTTAATTAGTATAACACTTGCTTCTTTTAATGTTTTTTCGTTTAAAATTTTGCCAATTTGTAGTTTTGTTTTTGGTGTTGTAAC
>JAYVKR010000115.1:0-14125 GCA_043768185.1 Flavobacterium sp. | reverse complement strand
GCAAAAAAAACGCGACTAGTGAGATATTTTGTAAAACTCATATAAAATTTATTTATCGCAAAGATATAATTTTTAGTATCAACATTTATGCTATTTTTGTGTAGTAATTAAAATAAAATATTCAATGAACGTAGCAGTAGTTATGGGCGGATATTCTGAAGAATCAGTAATATCTTTGCGAAGTGGACAACTAATTTTGAACCATATTAATAAAACAAAATACAACTCATTTGAAATTCATATTTTAAAAGATGCTTGGTATTGTTTACATGATGGAATAAAATATCCTATAAATAAAGCCGATTTTTCATTTTATAAAGAAAACGTAACTACAAAATTCGATGTAATTTTAAACACAGTTCATGGTACGCCAGGAGAAGATGGACATTTACAAGCGTATTGGGAATTGTTAGACATTCCTTACTCTGGTTGCAATTATTATCAATCTAGTTTAACTTTTAACAAGCGCGATACACTTTCTGTTTTGTCTAAATTTGATATTCCTAAAGCCAAATCTATTTATATTTCTAAAGGTGATGCCATTAATCCGAACCAAATTATGGACGAATTGGGTTTGCCATTTTTTGTAAAACCCAATCAATCTGGTAGTTCACTAGGTGTTTCTAGAGTTGATAAAATTGAAAATTTAAATAAAGCATTAGAATTTGCTTTTGCCCAAGACAATGATATTTTAATAGAATCCTATTTAAAAGGAAGAGAAGTTTCGGTTGGAGTTTTAAAATACAAAGGAGAAACTAAAGTATTGGGAATTACAGAAATACTTTCTCAGAATGATTTCTTTGATTATGAAGCTAAATATTTAGGTAAATCAGAAGAAATTACACCTGCGAATTTAGATTTAGAAATAGAAAATAAAGTTATCGAAACGGCTAAAAAAGTGTATGAAGCACTTGGAATGTCTGGTTTTTCTAGAACAGATTTTATAATTATGAATGATGTTCCACACTTTATAGAAATTAATACTAATCCTGGTTTATCGCCACAAAGTATTTTTCCACAACAAGCAACATTTGCCAAAATTGAAATGCAAAATTTGTTGGACAATGAAATCGAATTGGCTTTAAAAAGAAAACCTATTTGGAAAAAATAAGTAGCAAATGTTTATATTTGGAACAGCAGAAAAAACCATTAAAACTGGAAAAATTGACAACATAAATTGTCCTCGTTGTCGATCATTTTGCACTTTTAATTATTTTATAATTTCTATTTACACTCACATTACTTTAATTCCTTTGTTTCCAGTTGCTAAACGAGCAAAAATAGAATGTTTAAATTGTAAAGAATTTATAGATTTTAATGAGTTATCAGATAAAGATTTAAATAAATTTGGAAATGAAAATTCTAATGTAAAACATCCAATTTGGTTGTATTTGGGAACTTTACTATTTGCAATGTTCTTACTTTATTTTGCATTTAATTATTTTAAAAAAGTAGATGATACAGAAATTTTTATAAAAAATCCAACGGTAAACGATGTTTATTTTATTAAAGATAATGATGGTTATTACACTGCTCTAAAAATTGAAAAAGTTACCAAAGACAGTATTTTATTTTTACAAAACGATTATAAAGCAACAGTATCTTACGAAGTTGAAGATCTAGATGTTCCAGAGAATTATTCTAAGAACATTATTCAATATTCTAAAATTGAAATGCAAAAATTGGATGAAATAATTTCAATTAAAAGAAATAAATAATTTAGATTTGAGAAATTTATTAAAAAAAAAACAGTTGCAATATAACTATATAGTAAACTATGAAAAAAGCACTATTTCCAGGTTCGTTTGATCCAATTACACTTGGACATTTTGATATTATTAAAAGAAGTTTACCACTTTTTGACGAGATAATTGTTGCTATTGGTGTAAATGCCGAAAAAAAATATATGTTTTCACTTGAAGATAGAAAACGTTTTATTGAAGAAGCTTTCGCTGATGAACCAAAGGTTTCTGTAATAACTTATGAAGGATTGACGATAGACTTATGCAGAAAATTGAAAGCCCAATTTATACTTCGTGGTTTAAGAAATCCTGCCGACTTTGAATTTGAAAAAGCCATTGCGCACACCAACAGAAGATTGTCTAAAATTGAGACTGTTTTTCTTTTAACTGCTGCCAAAACATCTTATATTTCTTCAAGTATTGTAAGAGATGTTATTAGAAATGGTGGCGAATATGAAATGCTTGTACCAGATTCTGTGAGAGTTGTTAAATAGTATTCAGTGTTCAGTTATATGTGTTCAGTTTGATTCTATTAAATTTTCTAAGTTTTATTAATCTTTCAAAAATCTTAAAATAATAGTAATAGTTTACTTAAATTTTCAATAATTAAACTATTATCAAAACTCACAAAATTCATCAAGAAATCTCGAAACTGATTGCTGATAACTGATAACTGAACACTGAATACTAAATTACCGCTTAACTTTCTTATCACGATATTGTTTTAATAATTTTTTGCTAAAATCTTCTTCAGCTTTTTTAAGTTTTAAAATTTTTACTGCAGGTAAAACTCCTTTTAAACTTGCAACAAATTTTTTCTTTAATTGATGCAATTCCTCATCATTACTTTCCATTTGGTTTAAAATGGTTGTAGCTTCTTTTTCGGTTAGTTTATCAATAGCATCTTCTTTAGATCTATCCATAAAACTTTTCATTTTCTGTTTTCTTATTTCTTGTTGTTTCTCGTCAAAGGCATTGTATAAAGGCCAAAATTTTGCTGCTTCGTCACTAGTTAAATTTAATTCAGTAGTAATATGTGCTATTTTTAATGCTTTAATTTGTTCCTTTTTTTCTTTAAAATCTTCTTTTCTTTGTCCAAAAGTTGTAATAGTAAAAGCAATAAATAAAGCAGTAATAAAATAAGTTTTCATAATTATTATTTTAGTTTGTAATATAATTTTCAATATTTGAATCCTCTAAAATTGCATTTTCAAGTGTTGCATCATCTAAAGAAGTTTCTTGTTTTAAGTTCGCAATATCACCATCGTCTAGCAAATTTATAATGTCATCATCAGTAATTGTAGAATGGTTAGTAATATAATATTCAACTTCTGTATTGAAATTTTCATCAGTATTTTCATTAAAAATATTCATTATAGGAATTGTAAATGCTATTACCAAAATTGCTGCTGCACTGTAAAACCAATTTTTATTTCTACCATAAAACGAAATCACTTTTGCATCTTCAACTGGTAATTTTGCTAACAATCTGCTAGAAAAATCATCAAAGTAATTGTCTGGAGTTTTAAATCCAGTAGCTATTTTTGGGTTAGTTTCAATTTTAAAATCATTCATATTTATAAGACAATTAATATTGTAAAAGGTTTAATAGGTTTTCATAAAATCTTCAATTTTTTTCACTGCAATATGATACGATGCTTTTAATGCACCCACCGAAGTGCCAAGAATTTCGCTCATATTTTCATATTTTAACTCCTGAAAATACTTCATTTTAAAAACCAATTGTTGTTTTTCTGGTAAAAGCGCAATTGCTTTTTGTAACTTTATCTCAATTTCATTTCCGTCAAAGTATACGTCGCTTTGCAAATTTTCTACAATTTTACTTTGCATTTCTTGGTTTGTAGTGCTGTTTCGCTTTGCTTTATTGTTTATAAAAGTAATCGCTTCATTAGTTGCAATTCTATACATCCACGAAAAAAGTTTGCTTTCACCTTTAAAATTTTTCAAATATTGAAATACTTTTATAAATGTATTTTGCAACACATCATCTGCATCATCGTGGTTTAAAACTATAGTTCTAATATGATTGTACAAAGGTTTTTGAAAATCGCGCACCAATTTTACAAACGCAACATTTTGCGTCTGCGGATTCAATAATTCTTTAATAAAATCCTTTTCGTCTTGCAAAGTCACAATTTAAGTATTAGAATAAAGATATACGAAAAGGTTTAATCTGAACTTGTTTCAGATTCTTTTTTAAAATATTTTAGAACTTGTTTCAGATTCTTTTTTAACTATTTTAGAACTCGTGCTGATGCATATCAGTAGCAAATGTTTTGGGAATAGTTATAATCCATTTTCCAGCTTTCACTTCATAAAAATTGTAAAAAAACAATTTGTTATTCCATTCAATCTGGGCTAGTTAAGTTTTGTCTTTTGTAAAATTAAAAATTTAAAAGAAATAATTCTATGGTTCAACAACAACATCAACAGGTTTTGCTTCTGTAGAATCTTTAGGTTTTGCAACAACAGGTTTTGTAGCAACTACTTTAGGATAAACTGGTACATAAACTTCGGTAATCCATTTAGAAGGATTTTTAATATCAGCTCTAGTTTTAGAATAAACTTCAACAATTTGAATGTTAGCATTTCTAATAAAAATATTTTTATCAGCATATTCATATGCTTTATTCCAAGCTTTTTGCAAATGACTGTAATCTCCAGTAAGTGTAGATTTTATTGCAGTATAATAAGGAAGTTTACCAGATTGAACATCGCTTCCTTTACTAATAAATATAGAATCTTTAACAGGAATACAAACAGACAAATCTATTAAATCATTAATTTTATCATATTTTGTGTAAATTACAAATGGTTTTCCGTTGCTATCAATTTTATTTTTAGAAAAGAATATTTCCAATCTTGGAATAATAATACCAATATTTTTTGCAATACTTTTTTCTCTACAAAGAACAGATTGTTTCAAGTAAAAAGTAGCTTTTCGGTTAACAACACCATTTTCTTTAATAGAAAAAGTTTTTAATTCGTAGTCTAATGTTTTGGCTAAGTTTTCTAAACTTCTTTCATATTCATTTCCAACAAAAGTATTAATTCCACCATTAAAAAAAGAAGCAACTTTTGATTTAAAATCTAGTTTTCCACTACTTTTCCAAGTAACTTTTGTTCCACCAAGTGTGTCTTTAAATTGCCAAGAAACTTTAGAATTTTCTCCATTTAAAACCTGATCTTGAGTAATTGTAACGTTTTCTTTAACCAAGTTTGTTTTCAATTTTCCTTCATCATCATCACCTTTCCAAGAAAAAGAAGCACCTTTTCCTAAAGTCAATTCAGGATAATTAAATACAATTGATTTGTCTGTAGCAAATCTAGAATCAAAAGTTTCCCAATTTTTAAAATCGTTTACAAAATTATAAACAATGGCTCTAGATTTTTTTATAACCTTACTTCTAGTAACATTATAATCAGCTTTTTGAGTTGCTACAAAAACAATTAAACCAATAAAAAAAAGTACAACAATTAGTAAAATATATTTAAGAATTCTCATTTTAATATAATAATAGATTTGGCGAAGTAAAAATAGTAAAATTATTTAACATTAAATAAAATGAAAATTTAATAGTATTATTAATGTTTAAAGAATACTTTAATCAAAAAAAGCAATAAAATAAACCCTAAAAATCCAAGTAAAATTTTATAATTTCCTTTATAAAATTGATTGTGAAGTACTTTATCTTTTCCGTAAGCAATAACCATTGCAATTACAAAAGCTACAAAAAACAAAGCTGCAAATATCCATTGACCAGTTGTAAACATATTGGGTAATTTTTCAACAAATTTACTAATTTGTAATCAAAATTTGTATTTTGCACACACAATAAATTCATAAAAATGCAAAAACAAATAAACTCAGTTAAAGAATTTCATGCTGCTTTTAAAATAGGTTACAGCGAAAATATAATTGGCGATTTGGGCGAAAATAAAAACCTACTTCGTTACAATTTAATGAAAGAAGAAAACGAAGAGTATCTTGAAGCAGTAAATAATAATGATGTTGTAGAAATTGCCGATGCGCTTGGCGATATGCTTTACATTCTTTGCGGAACAATTATAGAACACGGTTTACAACATAAAATTGAAGAAGTTTTTGACGAAATTCAACGCAGTAATATGAGTAAACTTGGCGAAAACGGCAAACCAATTTATAGAGAAGACGGTAAAGTAATGAAAGGTCCAAATTATTTTAAACCCAATTTTGAGGCGATATTGAAGTAGAAAAAAGGAGGTTTTTACATTAGAAAACGCCTTATAAAACTTATATTTAAAATAATAATGTACGATAAATTTATCTTACGATAAAAACATCTTACGATAAAAACATCTTACGATAAAATTAACGTAAATTAAAAAAAATGATTTCCAAGTAGAAATCACAACATCTTCTGCACAAAAACACTGTGCAACCATCTATCAAATTTAAAACCAGAATCTTTAATGGTACCAACAATTTCAAAGCCAAATTGTTGGTGAAATGCAATGCTTTTTACATTTTCTGCATCAATAACACCAATCATAGTATGTAAATTTTGTTTTTGAGCAAGTACAATTAATTCTTCAATTAAAAGTTTTCCAATTCCTTTTCCTGTATGATTTTGATGTGCATAAACCGAATGTTCTACAGTAAATTTATAAGCTTCACGAAATCTAAACTCGCTGTAAAAACCGAAACCTACTACAATTTCATTTTCTGTTGCAACAATTACAGGAAAACCTTTTTTTAATTTTTCGTCTAAAATTGCAATTTGATTATCTAAAGTTCTAATTTTATAATCATACAAAGCTGTAGAATTTAAAATATTGTAATTTATAATTTCTAAAATTGCAGTTGCATCTTCAACGTTGTAAGGTCTAATTTTAATTTCCATCGTTCAAAAATAATACATCTTGCTCATTTAAAAAAATCTTTTAAATTTGAACAGTTTGAAAAAAAAGGTAAAAAATCGTTATAAGTATAAACTCTAATTTAAAATTTAAAAAACTTACTGACTTTGTATGTTTGTGGCAAAAAAATAATAATTTACTTCGTAACTTTGTGAAAAATAAATGCCTTTGCGACTTTGTGTCTTTGTGGCAAAAAAAATACTAATGACTTATCCTAAAATACCTTTAGCACAATCAATTATAGAAATTTGTCGCAATAAAGGAATACATACAATAGTAATTTCTCCAGGTTCTAGAAATGCACCGTTAACAATTGGGTTTGTAAATAATTCCAATTTTACTTGTTATAGTATTGCAGATGAGCGTTGTGCAGCATTTTTCGCATTAGGAATTGAGCAACAAACAAAAAAACCAGTTGCAGTTATTTGTACATCAGGTTCAGCTTTATTAAATTATTATCCAGCATTTGCAGAAGCATTTTACAGTCAAATTCCGTTTATAGTAATTTCTGCCGATAGACCACAAGATAAAATTGATATTGGTGACGGTCAAACTATTCGTCAAGAAAATGTATTTGCAAATCACTCACTTTATAATGCCAATCTTACCGAAAATGCTTCTGTAGAAAATGATTTTTTAATAAATGAAGCAATAAATACAGCTTTCGCCAAATGTGGTCCGGTCCATATTAATGTTCCATTTGAAGAACCATTGTATGAAACTGTTTCTCAATTATCAGTAAATCCAGAAATTAATATTTCAATTTCTGCAGCATTTATAGTTGATGAAAATCTATCTCAATATGCATCAATTTGGAATTCAACTAAAAAGAAATTAGTTCTTGTTGGAGTAAATGAACCCAATGTTGTAGAACAAAAATTTTTAGATATTTTAGCCAACGATTCATCAGTTGTAGTAATGATAGAAACTACTTCCAACTTGCATCATCCTAAATTTATCAATACAATTGACACCATAATTACGCCATTTAAAGATAAAGATTTTGAAGATTTTCAACCAGAAATTCTATTGACTTTTGGCGGAATGATAGTTTCTAAACGCATAAAAGCTTTTCTAAGAAAATATAAACCTAAGCATCATTGGCATATTGATTCACTTCGTGCTTATAATACTTTTGGATGTTTGTCTAAACATTTTCAAACGCAACCTAATTTATTTTTTCAATCTTTTTTTGAATTAACACAAAGTATAGGAAGTGATTATAATGAAAAAGCACAAAAAATAAAAAAGCTACGACAAGAAAAAAGCGAATTGTATTTGTCTAAAATTCCGTTTTCAGATTTTAAAGTTTTTGAAATACTGTTGCCAAGATTACCTCAAAATTCGCATTTACAAATTAGTAATAGTTCGCCAATTCGATACGCACAATTATTTGACATGGAAAAAAGTATAGAAGTTTTTAGTAATCGTGGTACAAGTGGCATTGATGGAAGCACATCTACAGCAATTGGAGCAGCTGTTGCAAATACAAAACAAACTACTTTCATAACTGGAGACATTGGATTTTTATATGATAGCAATGCACTTTGGAACAATTATATTCCTAAAAATTTCAAAATAATTTTGATAAATAATGGTGGTGGAGGTATTTTTAGAATTCTTCCTGGACATGATGAATCGGCAGTTTTTACTACTTTTTTCGAAACTTCTCACTGTTTAACAGCCGAACATTTAGCAAAAATGTATGGATTTGATTATCATATTGCAAGTACAGAAGAAAGTTTAAAAAATGGATTGGATATTATTTTTAATCAAAATGAAAAACCCTGTTTGCTAGAAGTTTTTACACCAACATTACAAAATGATAGAATACTTTTAGATTATTTTAATCATTTGGTTTAGCGTGTTTTTTCCAATAGTTCTTTCCATAATCACAAAAAATTTCTTCTCCAGATTTTATTTTTTGAGTTGCCATTAAACATACATTACCGTTTTCATCTAATGTAATTTTTGCTTTATTTTTAAAGTTAGATTTTGAAAAACCAGAAGCATCATTGGCATATTTTGCAAAGCATTTTACAGTATTACAATCTAAAATTTTTCCGTTAAGCAAATTCATAAAATAGCCATCTTTACCATTATTTGCTCTATTTTTTGCTTCTTCATCTGACAAAATTTCTCCTTTAAAAATAGATATAATTTCGTTTTTGTAAATATCAATTGCTGTAAAAAGTCCGTTTCCAGAATTTTCAATTTGCGATTGTTGAATATATAAATAATCAACTTCCTCAGCTTCAATTGTATTATTGTCCAAGTTTTTTTATTTCAAAGATAGGTTTTTAAGAACGATATCAAAAATCAATTACAATATCAAGTTCAAAAATCAATTGCAATATCAAGTTCAAAAGTCAATTACAATATCAAGTTCAAAAGTCAATTACAATATCAAGTTCAAAAATCAATTACAATATCAAGTTCAAAAATCAATTGCAATATCAAGTTCAAAAATCAATTGCAATTTTACTATTTTGTCATTTCGACTCAGGAGAAATCACATCAACTTGATTAAGATACTTCTATTACAACCAAAATTATAGATTAAATTTATATTTTGTCTTTCTAAGCTCTTTAGTTATTTGTTTGAATAAGGATTTCAATCTGTAAAAAGTTTTTCTAAGTTATTTTAAAATTCCTAAATTCTTTAATCCTAATTCCTAAATCCTAATTCCTAAATTCAATTTCCTAAATCCAAATTTTGTAACTTTGCATCAAATTAAAAAAAATGCTACAAATAGGTCAACACAACACGCTTTCCATTTTAAGAGATACCAAAGTTGGTTTGTTTTTAGGCAACGGAAACGAAGCTGATGATGTTTTATTACCCAATAAATATGTACCAAAAGTTTTTGAAATTGGCGAAGAAATTACCGTTTTTGTATATTTAGATCACGAAGAACGACCAGTTGCAACTACACTTGTTCCATATATTTTCTTAAATGAATTTGCGCTTTTGAGAGTAAATTATACCAATCAAATTGGTGCGTTTATGGATTGGGGAATGGAAAAAGATATTTTGGTTCCGTTTAAAGAGCAGGCACGACCAATGGAAAAAGGCAAACGCTATTTAGTTTACCTATATATGGACGAAAAAACGAGTAGGTTAGTGGCTTCTAGCAAAACCAATCAGTTTCTTGATAATGATAACATTACAGTTGAAAAAGGTGAAGAAGTAGATTTAATAATTTCGCACATTACCGATATTGGAATTAATGTAATTATAAATCAAAAGCACAAAGGTTTGGCTTACAACGATGAAGTTTATGATGATTCTATACGAACAGGTGACAAGATGCGAGGTTACATAAAAACAATTCGACCAGATGGAAAAATTGATGTTTCATTACAAAAAGTTGGTTTTGAAAGTATTGAACCTAATTCTGAAATAATTTTAAATGAACTTAGAGCAAGTCGTGGATTTTTAAGATTGAATGATAATTCAAGTCCAGATGACATTAAAACAATTTTAAAAATGAGTAAAAAAACATTTAAAAAAGCAATTGGTCTTTTATACAGAGAAAAATTGATTGAGATTAAAGATGATGGAATTTACTTAGTTAAATAATGAAGTCGTTTAAACTTTTTTCAATTGGTTGCAAAATTGACTTTTTATCCAATATTTCATCTTTTTTTAATTCCGTAGCACAACTATGCAATGAAAAAAAGATAAAATCTGAAATAAAAAATCTAATTTTTCACTTCAATCAAAAAAGTTTAAACGACTTCAATAAAAAAAATGCTGTAAAATTTAAATTACAGCATTTTTTTTGAAACGGAATAAATTTATAAAATTTCAATTTTTGGATTGATTTTTAAAATTTCTTGAATAAATAATTCGCTTTTACTTGGCGAGATAAAAACATCATCATAGTTATTATACGTTACAATAAAACCTTTTGTATCAAGTGCTGGCTTCATAGAAACAGGAACATACAAACCAGAATGACTTTTTATTTTATTGATTTTTGTAATATCAATTCTTCCACGAAAAGGTCCAGAACGATAAAGTAATAAGTTATTTTTTATAACATATCTTGTATCAAGTAATATCCAAATTACAAGCGCAATTACTAATGATATAATTATAAACGGAATTATAGAAAACGTATTTTCATAAAAATTTATAATTAAAATTGTAATTAAAAACACTACCAAAAACCACAATATTCCTATTGTAAAATTATTTTTGGTTGATAGAAATTTGTTCATTGATAAATTTTTTCAAATAATTGATACAATATTATACTATTTATTGTGATTTTCATAGTTTTCAATATATTTAATGTACAAAAAAGTTCCTTTTCAATATCTTATAAAGTACTATTTATAAAATATTTAAAAAGGAACTTTTAGTTTAAAAAAATAAAATTAATCTTTTTTAATAATTTTTACACTTTGACTACCAGTTGAAGAAGAAAATTTTAAAATATAATTTCCAGCTGCAAGTGTGTTAGATAATGTAATGGTTTGATTGTACGAACCTTCTATTTGAAATTTATTTTGCAAAACAGATTGAACAATTTTACCTTGTAGATCTAAAATATCAATGGAAATTGTTTCATCGTTTACCAAATTATAAATGAATGTTGCTTCAGATTGTATTGGGTTTGGGTAGATTAAAATGGAATTTTGAGTATTTAAAGATAATACTCCTAAGTTTAAATCTGTGTATTTTGCTTGAGTCATTACAACATTAGTTCCATTAAATGAATATCCACCAGCTAAAAGTTTGTTGTCTTGCGTTAATACTAATGAATTAACATCTGATAAATAATTAATTGCAGTTGATAAAGTTCCAGAATTTCCAAAAGTTGTATCAATAGTTCCATTTGATAAATATCTGTTTATAGAAAATTGATTTGATGAACTTCCAGATTTTAAAAACTTTCCATCTGGTTGAAGAATCATACTATTACTTTTAAAACCATCTTCAATTATACCATTAAGACCAAAATTTAAATCTATATTTCCATTAGAATTATATTTCAATGTAAAGGTATTTTTAATTAAATTATTTTCATCAACTGCATTAATTAAAAATTTATCATTACTAAAACAACTCATTTCTGTAGCATAATTTTTACTATTAATTTGAGTTATAATTTTACCAGAATTCCCAAAAGAGGTATCAATAAAACCATCACTGTTGAATCTAGTAATCCCAATAACTGAATTTTCAGGATTACCAGAATAATATTCATAATTTAATTTACCTGCAACTATTATTTTATTATCTGATTGAATGCAAATATTTGTTGGCCATTCATTTGAATAAATTCCAAAATAATCAAATCTTATTGTTGCAATTCCGTTTGTTCCAAAATTAGTATTTATTGTACCATCAATATTTAATTTCGCCAAACCAAAACTTGATAAATCAAATGTGTAATTTGTAACATTAGTTTTGTAATCAAAACCCATAAAAATTTCATTATTATTTGAAACAAAAATTTCATCAATATAAATTATAGTATTTAAATTGTCTAGACTATAATTTTTTACACCATTTATTCCAAAAGTTACATCAGACAATCCATCAGATGTAAATTTATAAAGTATTGGTAACATTTTATCTATTGCAATAATTTTACCAGTATTTTCGACAAAAATATTTATTAATTTAGTATTTAAATTTATGCTACCATTTATTCCAAAAGTTAAATCAATTGAACCATCTATATTATGTCTTCTTATCACATTATAAATAGATGTGTCTTTATGAAATTCACAAAGACTTATAATTTTACCATCATTTTGAAATAAAGAATTTAGTATTTTATCAGTTCCTTCTGTTAAACTAAAAGTTGTATTATTTAAAAAAAATCCGCTAGAATTATACTCTTTATTTTCTAAAGTATAATTTGTAGAAGCTAAATCTTTACTTCCGCCACCAGTAATTACATTTTCATTAGGTCGAATTAATAAGAAAGAAGAATAATCGTATTCATTTACATTTGACATTACAACACCGTTTATTCCAAAATTTGTATCGTAATTACCATCTGAGTTTAATTTAATTAATCCATAATCTGAATTCACTGTGGCACTGACTAATATCTTACCATTCATAAATGTTTTAACAATTGGTATAGAATATGTACCACTAATTGAAAAAATGGGATTTACCGTTGGTAATGGATTTATAAAAACACCGTCATTATTAAAAGTAGAATCTAATGTACCATCTAAATTGTATCTTAAAATTAAAAGCTTTGAATCTGTATATCCAGCAATTAAAATTTTATTGTCTGATTGTAAGGTAATTGATCTAGCTGAGTGTTTTGAAGTTGTAGTATTTTGAAATTCTACAATTCCGTTGATTCCAAAACTATTATCAATACTTCCATCATTATTCAATCTAATAGTTGCAATATAATTAGCACTAGAATTATTTGTATATTTTTTTATTCCTGTAAGTAATATTTTGCCATCTGTTTGAATTGCAGACGAATAACAATAGTCATTAAAAATTGATATGTCTATGATTTTTTTACCATCATTATCAAAAATGGTATCTAAAGTACCATTTGAATTTAATCTTATTATTTCAAAATTATAATTATTGTTATTAAAATTATTGTAAAGATTTAAATTAATACCACAAATGATAATTTTACCGTCATTCTGTATTGATAGGTTTTTTGTGTCAAATCTACTTAAAGATTCTATAATTTTTATTGAACCATTAATCCCAAACGTATTATCAAAACTTCCATCTGAATTGAATCTATATATATTATTGTTGTCGATATTACTATATTCAACGCCAACTAAAATTTTGCCATCATTTTGAATCACTACAGAATTATAACCATTTCCAATGAAAGTTCTATATCCATAACTATTAAAAGAAGTATCATAACTTCCGTCAGTATTATGTCTAGCTATAAACGAGTAATTTTCATTTATTCCTTTTCCAACATATATTATTTTTCCATCAGCTTGAAGTGCAGCTGCTAAAATAACATCTGAACTTCTAGAGGTTGAAAACTGATTATTAACAATGCCATTAAGCCCAAAACTTGTATCTAAAACTTGAGCATAATTAACAAAACAAAAAATTGTACAGATAAATAGTAAAGAATTTTTCATAGTTTTTTATTTAGAAGAGTTATACTTTTCTTAAGATGTAATAATATGAAAAAGGTTGCGTCAAATAGTAAAATTAAATATTTTTCTAAATTTTATTTCCATATTTTTGTATTCAAAACAGAAATAAAATGCAAGAAATTAATTGGCAAACCGCAAAAGAATTTGAAGACATAACGTATAAAAAATACAATGGCGTTGCAAGAATAGCTTTTAATCGTCCAAATGTTCGCAATGCTTTTCGTCCTAAAACTACCTCAGAATTGTATCAAGCGTTTTACGATGCGCAAGAAGATACTTCAATTGGTGTAGTTTTACTTTCGGCAGAAGGTCCAAGTTCTAAAGATGGAGTGTAT
>JAYVKR010000114.1:0-40420 GCA_043768185.1 Flavobacterium sp. | reverse complement strand
CCTAATATTAAAACCTTGTGTTTAGCATCAATTGCTATTTTATTTGGTCTAAATGCAATTTCAGGATCTGGGTAAATACCAAGCTTCCAACCACTCTGTTTATATTTATTATCAGTCTCAATTTTAAAATCAATTATTTGTCCATAACCTTTAGCAGAAAATCCTGAGATTATTTCATTTGAAAGGCCAACATTACTAGTTGAAAAAAATGTGAAAGGTAAATTTTGAACTCCACCTAGTAGAAACTCCTTATCAATACCAGTTTTATCACTAAGATATCCTATACTTTCAGATTGAGCACTGTCTAAACTTATAATTGTAAGTTCATAAGCTATTGACTTACATCTTTCTCTTTTTTTTCCTTTGTAACGCTCAATTAATAATGTAATTTCTGTAGCATTTTGAAATAATTCTTCACCGTGCACATCCATTACAAGCAATTGAGTTGTATCTATTCCTTGGTGGTTTTTTAAAACGTGATCTTTATGATTACTCCAAGAAAAATCTACTTTAATTGCATCTAATGCCGCCTGTATTGCAACTGTTTTAACACAATTGAACTCAGGTGCAAAAAGTACTAACTTAGTATCAATTCCTTCAACAGCTTCAAGTCTTCCTTGACTATCTTCTTTTTGCTTTAAATTAAAAATAGATAAAGAATTTTCAACGTCTACAGGTAATATATGTTCGTTTGTCATAATTATTGTATAAATTCTATAAATAAAACCGTTCTGTAAGGATTTAAAATGGAGAAAGGTTTTGTCGTTCCGTCTGGTTTTCCGCCTGCAAAACCAGTTTTATCATGCGAAGGTCCATTGGTATCGGCATTAATTCTTAAATTTAAATTAGTTCCCACCATACCTGCATAACCTAAAACTTCGTGATTGTGTTTCGGAATATTTTCAAGATCTAGAGTTGCAGTTTTGCCATTTTGGTTTGTTTTCCCTGGAATAATTTGTGTTTGACTTAAAGATTGAAATTCTGGATTAATTGAATTACCAGAAGCATCAATTCTATCGTCAACGCCAACTGGCATTCTTCCTTTCCAATCTAAAACCTCTTGCCAACCATTTGGAATT
This sequence comes from Flavobacterium sp., assembly GCA_043768185.1. GTDB lineage: Bacteria > Bacteroidota > Bacteroidia > Flavobacteriales > Flavobacteriaceae > Flavobacterium. Next base: position 39,341 of record JAYVKR010000114.1, on the reverse strand, counting down.
AAATTAGCTGCCTTATTCCAAAGTACCATTCCACCGCCAGCTTGAAATACTGCATTTTTTAATTCTAATTTTTCTAATCTTTGTAAAACTGTTAATTGAGCAGGAACTGCAGCGGCATCATAAGGATCAATGACCAATTGTGGAATATTTTCAATTTCACTCCAATCAGTTTTAATAACAACAAACTCAGACAAAGCAACTCCAGGAATAACAGTATCATCAATAATAGCTTTAGTTTCTCTAAAAACTAATGGATTACTTCCATTTTTAAATGGTAAAGATGCTAAAATTTCTTCTTTTCTTATTTTAGAATTCATAGTTCCTGGCGCAGTTTCAAACAAGCACAAGTCACCATCAATGTAAAGAATTCCTTCTGTAATATCTGGTCCAACAATTTTACAACCGCCAATGATAAAACTTCCAACATCTGGAATGTTTAAATTTAAAATAAAAGCACGCAAAATTTCAAAATAACTCTCTTGCATTTTTTTAAATGTTGGCTGTTTCAATCTATAACCGCCGTCTTTTGTAAAATCTATTGTTTTCATTTTAATATGTTTGAATTATATATTTTCTGCCTATGTACCGAAATTCGTCTACAAATGCTCTAACTTTAATTTCATCGAAAAAATAATCTTGTGGTATAAAAATTATCCAACTATAACTGATGTTATTTTCATTTTCACTATCTAAAAAAACATCTTGATCATCAAACACTCCATCTTCATTTAAAAACAATACATCATCTTCTTCATCTTGATGAATGTATAATTTTGGCAATGCTGGAATATCATCTATAAAAACTTTTTTTGTGCCTTCATGATTGTTTGTATCATAATTTGGCACTGAAAAATATTCATTTAATAATTTTTCTAAATAGATCGTTCTGCCATCGTGTTGCATTTTATACAAAATATTTTTATGCAAATCTTCAACTGGTTTTACCAAGCTATTTAAAAAAGCAATAGTTCTGCTTTTTCTCAAAAAAGTTGGCAAAAGCAATAAAACTAATTTTTTAAAATCAACTGTTGACCAAGTCATAAGGCAAATAATTAATTGTTAAATTAGCTTCTGTTAGTTTAAAATAACCACTTTCTGCAACTATCCACTTATCAATTTCTTGAAAAGGAAAGGCAGCATATTTCCATTTACAAGAATTAATTTCAACCAGTTCAATTCCTTCACTTTGCTCAAGCGCAATGCCATAATGCTGTTTTACAAAAATTCCGTTTAATTCAAATTTTGTTAAAGATGCTAAATAATCTAATCCAGCTTTTTTAGCAGGAAAAATATTTTCTGATGTATTTAAAAGTTTACCAGTAACTGTATCAATAATTAACGGATTTACATAAACAGTAAGGTCTATTTTTAACAAATCAGCTGATTGATTTATTAACCTAACAGGAATTCCTGGTACTTTCATTTTCTTTAAATAAGCAAGAATTCTATCAGCTTGTGGCTGCGTTGCTGGCTCAAGATTTCCATTATTTTCAACGGCAATTTTCACTACTATTTCTTCGTCATTACTTTCTAGAACTGCACAACGTGCTATTATTTTTCTTGCTGTAGCATCTAGCACATTAGTTAAATCATATTGAAATTGTCCATTTTTAAAAACAAGATCTAAACCATCGTGAAAATTCAAAACCGTTGCAATAAAATTTGGTAAATTTTGCGGACGACTGTTTTCGGCATTTTTCTCAACTATTTGTTCGTGAACAAAAATTGCATAAGAAATAATATCAAAAAGTATATTTTCTAACGAAACTAAACTAAATTGCTCCTCAAATGTTTTATTATTAATTAAATTATAAATAGATTTAATAATTGAATTACTAATAAAGGCATCTGTAATTTGTTTTTTTATTTCCTGTCTAGTTCTCATTTATTAAAAATTTATTGCAAATTCGTATGGAAATACATAATCTTGTTTTTTACTTTTATTTTTACTTATGGCAGTTGCAGGTCTATTATTTTCATTAAAATAATTAATAACACCATTATTTGTAATCTTACTTATTTTTAATTCTTCTCCTACTATTGGATCTTGAGTTAAATTGAAAATATTATTTAATAACATCATTTCAAATGCATTTTCAACATTACCAGTACATTCTACTACTTTGTTAAAAAAAGATTGACCGCTATAAACTTTATTTTTACTCATAATTTGCATCAATTAATAAAGGAATTGTTTTAGAAAAATCAATTGATTTTACATTCATTCCATCTTTATTCAAATGCTCTCTAATTCGATGTTTAAATCTCAAATAATCATCATCTAAAAGCAACTCATCTATTGCAACACCAAGCGTTGGATTAAACATAAATTCACCAGGATTAGCAATTATAATAACCGCCTGATTTTGATTCATCGTGTCACCAACAACCAAACCTTGAGTAATTAAGCCATTAGCGTCGCGTACAACATCAATTTTTAAATCAATGCTTTGAACTCCTGTTGCACTATCCGCTAATTGAATTCCTATGTTTTTCATAATTTAATTACTATTTAAAATCAAATTAAACTTTGTTTTAATTTGTGCTAATTGCGTTTGAGTTGTCGGATTAATTGTTCCTGGTCCATTTGGTGTAACAATTTGAGCTTCGCTAATTGTGTCAATTAAGCTATTGATCAATGACCCAAAATTTGCACCGGCTTTTTTTAAAGTTACTTTTCCAGTTGTACCATCAAGTTCAAACTCAAAATCGCCTTTTTTATATTGTATTTTTTCTACGCTATCAATTTTAATAACTACCAAACCGCTCAATTTTCCTGTTTGGCTCATTACCATTACTTCACTTCCAATTTTTGGGGTTATAAGTAAGGTATCGGTATCATCAGAAATTGTTGCTTTTAATCGAACATCAGTAAGAACTAAATCACCTAACAATTTTACAGTGCAAGTATCATTTTGAATCGATACTATTGTAGCCGTAATTGGTAAGTTTGGATTTGCTCCAATCAATTCAATTAATGCCTTTTTTATTTCTGCAGCTGTGTCCATAATTTATTCCTTTTTGTCATCCTGAGCGCAGTCGAAGGACATTTATACGCTTAATTTTACGCCAATTTTTACTGCACGCTTTCCTCCACTTTCATTAATACTGGTTGTAACACCAGTCACATAATATTTTCCATCCTTATCTGGATAATCTTCATCTTTAATTTTTGCAGAATAGGTTGGTTGTACAAATGGAATTAACCACGTATCAATTGATCCTTCATACATATCTGCCGATCGTCGTAATAATTCTGCATTGGCAATTTTAATTCTACTAGCAACATCTACAGATCCAACTTTGATTGTAATTTTATCACCTCCAGTGGTTCCAACTGTTTCGCTTTCTACTTTTCCTTTTAAGTTGGTACTTTCGACAGTTACTTCAACTTTTCGGTCCAATGCTTTTTTAAATTCCAAAGAACTCTTTTCAATGTTCACTTGCATTGAGAAAATTACTTCTCCAGCTTTTTCTAAATAAGGCGGATGAATGTGTAATTCTTTTTTTTCGGTATTGAAATAAATATTGGCTTTTGTTTCTTCGGCTAATTTTTTTAACACGTCGTAGCCAGTTGCCTGATGAATTACAAACTTTTCGTAAGTAATATCATAGTCACAAACAAGTTTAAATGTTGGATCAATCTGATCAATTAGTGCTTGTGCAATTTTTGGTAATGATGTAGGTTTCAACTCTACATCTTTAACGCCTTTTCTAAACAGAAATAGTGCATCTTCACACTTAATTTTCAAAGAACTATCGTTGGTAACTATATCTTGAACATATCCAATGAATTCAGTTACTAGCGTTTTATCATATCCTGCTTTTATAACAACCTCCGAACCTCGTTTAACTTGATCGCCAATATTTAAAACCTGATTCATAACTGCTTCTGGAAGCGTAATAGTTGCTGTATCTGCAAGATTATCAACCGAGCATTCAATATCAATACTTGCAACAGTTTGTAACGAATACGTTACACCGTCAGTTTTAAATTTTATGTCCCAAATGATATTATACATTGTTCAAGTTTTAAAAAAAAGCCATCCATTGCTAGATGGCTTTTAGTATATTTTATTTTGCTTTAGCAGTTGTGTCTGGATAAATATTCCAAATAATTAAATTTACTTTAAAATGATAAATTGTAATTCTCAAGCAACTTTTCCTTATAAGGTATTTGTTTATAATTTTTACAATACAATCGCCAACCAACATCTGTTATAATTGCAAGATTGTTCGTTTTTTTGTTGTAATTTTTAAACAAATAAATTTCATTAATTGCTTTCGCAAATTCCATATTATCATAAATAAAAACATAATCATCAGATAATGTGCTTACAATAATAACATGAGCTTGAAACTCCTTTTGGATAACCGTTTTTTGCTTTTGCTCCTGAGTGCTGTGGTTGGCAGCCGTAACAGTCAAACTAATCATCCCGATTAGCAAGATAAAGAGCGATCTAAATAATCGCATAATCTTAAAATTCTTCTATTCTTTTATTAATAAATCTGTAGCAGTATCGCTAACCAATTTAATATCGTATGCCTGTACGTTTTCGCCTTTTGTAAAAGGAAAACTATAATCTTCTACTACTACTTTATTTATTCCTAAAATTGCTAATGGTTCGCTATAAACAAACAATTGTCCTGCATAAGTTAAAAATTCAAAAAGTTCTATCATTTTCTTTTTAGGAAAACAATCCTCAACTTTTCCACTAAGCAAACTGCCAATTAAAACGCCTGTAATTTGAATGTCAAAATCTTTTCTTGACCATCTTTCTTTTACAGTTCCAAATGAAGTTTCCGTTTTTTTTGTTGTATCTGCATTTGCTGGATAATGTTTTGCAACATTTCGTTTTATGATATTATTACCAGAACTAATATTGATCATTGGTTCGTAAGGAAATAACCATTTTGTACCATTTTCTGTAAAACTGAACGATAAAGGAAAGAACTGTTGCGCTTCTGGTGTTTCGCCGTCGGCTTGGTTAATTCTAAAACTTCCGCTAACTAATTTATTTGTTACACTATTATCATTCTGTTGCAAAGGCAAAAACGGAATATTTGGCAAAACGTGTTTGCTCAATTCATTTTGAACCAACTGTGTTCTTTGGTAAGTTGCCACAGCATTGCTACCGATTAAACTTGCAAAAATTATATCTTTATTAGTTAAACTCATTTAAGTTCCTGTTGCTGTTGATGCCATTGCTATAACTCGCAATAATTCGTCTGCTACTTGATCGCCAGCTTTTTTTGCGGCATCTGCGCTAGTAATTACAACATCTTTCAATCCGTTCAATTCTTTTATTGTAATGTTGAAATAATTATGTTTTGTGCCGCCAGTGGCGATAGCTTCGTTAGTTTTAGTATTGTCTGATGGTGGCAAATCTGCTGGCGGCAAATCTGCTGCTCCTGCAACTTTAGCAGGCTTAATTCCTTTTTCATCTCCAAAGCCTAGCTTCTTTTTGATTTCATTTCCAAAATCTCCAATTGTTTTTCCATTACTTTTCAATGACCCACCAGCTAAAACAAATTCATCTTTTGCTTTTAATGCAGTTTCTCTAACTTTTTTTGCACTATCAATGATTGCTTTTTTTCTAGCGTCTGTATCTGAATTAATTTTGGCAATCATTTTTTGATTTTCTGAGCTATCACCAATACCTACAGCTTCTTTAAATTCGTACCATCCTTTTTTAATCAAATTAATACCTATCATTATACCATTTACCAACGTTATAAAGTAAAATTGAACACGTTCAACAAAAGCCTGAAAAAGTAATTTTGCACCTTTAACAGTATGGTTCCAAGCTTGTCCCCATCCGTCAACACTGTAAACTAAATAAGCAATTATTGCTATTAATGCTATAATCGCAACAGGAACAAGAAAATACGCACTTGTTAGAAGAGTAACGGCTCCAGTTAATAAATTAGTTGCCGCCGTAGTTACTCCTGTCCAAAAAGCGGATAACTTATCTGTTATAATTTTTCTTTTTGCCCAAGTATCCGAAAATGATGTAGCAATTGCATTAGCGTAATAGCTTATTGTTAACAATCCAATGATTGTTGCTAATCCAATTATCCAAGGATTTCCATTTTGAATTTGAGTTGAAAGCCAGCCAATTCCATCAGCAACACCTCCTAAAATAACGCTTAAACCCTCAAAAACTGGAATTAAAATAATTCCTAAAACATCACCAACTGACAATGCTATTGATTGTATATTACTCCACATCTTTTGCACTCGCATCATTGGATTTTCTGCATTTTTAAATGCTTCATTTGTTGCACCCGCAGCATTTTTTGTAGCTTTTAATGCCTCAACTAATTTTGGTGTATCAGATGATAAAACAGAAAACGCATTTTTTGCCTGAGCATCTTTTAAACCAACACTTTCTAAAAAGTTTGACTTTTTTTGATTGCTCATGTTTTTTGTTTTCTTATTTAGATCTATCATAATATCTCCCATATCACGAATAGCTCCTTTTTTATCAAAAACTTTAATTCCAGCTTTGGAAAGTCCTTTTTGTATATCACTTTTACCTAATGCCGTGAAAGCATTTTGCATTAATGTTGCGCTCTCTTCTGCTTTCATTCCCTTGCCAGTCATATAAGCAAATATTCCAGCAGTTTGTTGAAATCCTATTCCTAAATTTTTACCTGCTGATATTAATCCAGGCATATAATTAGCAAAGTCTGAAAACTCACCAGCTCCAAATTTTTTAGCCGCAAATAATGTATCCATCACTTGTTCAGCATTTGTGTTTTCCTTACCAATTAATGATAAAGATTGAGCAACAGCGCCAGCTACAATGTTAACATCAGTAAATCCAGCCTTACTACCCTTTAAAGAGGTTCTTAAAATATCGGTACTCAAGGCAACATCTCCAGTTTGTGATAGTATTTTTTCATAGGCGTCTGGAACTGTACTCAAGTCAGCTCCAGCTTCTACACCCATATTTTTAATTTCAGTTTTTAAATCTCCTAAAGCGGATTTACTAAGATTGGCTGTAGTGTTTATTTTTGCCATTCCTTCGTCAAAATTCATTGACATTTTACCAGCTGCAAATAATGCCGTTCCTGCTTGTGCAATAGGATTTGTCAATAAATCTCCGAATGGCAAACTAGAAATTGCACCTTTTAAATTCTTTTTAAATGTATTTTGACCCGTATTATCAAGTTTATCTATCTCCTTTTCAAGTTTTTGAATTTCAATATTATACTTTTTAATACTTTCTAAGTTACTAGCTGGAATCCATTCCTTTTCAGCTTTTAACAGTTGGAGTTTTTCTCGTAATGATCCAACAGAATTACCCATGTCTTTAAGAAACTGCTGTGTTTTTTTTGCTTGTGTTTGTAACGCTCCAAATTTATTAAGTGCAGAATCAGAAGTAACGCCAATCTTTTGAAGTTTTGACGTTATCTGATCTTGTAGGCTTAAGGTATATTGAAGCACATTTGACATTACTATTTTGCATTTTCGGATTTACGAACCCATTCTAATTCTTTTATTTTTTTTGCCCATTCCGAATCGGTAAGACTGTCGGGATCTTGAATTCCTAAATAATAATTTAATTGAATATTAAATTTACGTATCCAATCTTTTTCAGTTACTTCGGCAGCCTTTATAACTTTTCCAACTCAGTCTCTTTTATCTGAATTAGTTCAGCTAATTTTGACGATGCCGATAGAAATAAAGTATCGTTGGTCTGGATTTCTAAATCACCAGCTAACCAACAATTTTTAAGCAAAATTTCATTAAATTTTAGAGGGTCGGAAGTACCAACACTAGATGCATAACTTAGTGTTTTTCTGTCTGGACTTCTCAGAAAGGCGACTTTGCCGTCAACCGTTATTTTCCATACATCACTAAATTGCTTTTTCCAATTTTCAATAATTTCTGGGGTTACTTCTTGTGTAGTTAAATTTACAGTATTCATTTTTGTTTGTTTTTATTTTAAAAGTCCCGATTGCTCAGGACTTTTTATTATACATTTTTTTCAATTCCCAATGCCATGAACGGTAGAGTTACTGGCATAAATTTATCGCCTTGCTTAGCAGCCTCCTCACACTCACCAATTGAGATACCTCTAATACGATTAGTTCGTACAACATCACCATTAGACGGATTTCCAAAACTTACTAAAACATCAAATCTTGCTTTAGTAATATCACCTCCAGCTGCATCTTCCAATTGGTCAAAACCTGATTTTAACAACTCCATTTCGCCTTCGTAAGATGCATTTCCTTTTTGAATTGCATACGGCTCACTACCTTTCGCATAAACAGCTTCCTGTTCAACTTTCTTCTTTGCTTTGATTGCTCTAATTGCAACCAAGTCAATTCCACCTGCAGAAACTGTAATATCTGCCCATTCGTATTCTCTACTATTAAAACTCATAGCTTATAAATTAAGAGTTAAGCGTGTAGCCAATAGTAAATTCTAAAAATCTACCGTAACCTTTTGGTTTTACACTAATTTTTCCTTTTATAATTCCAGTTGATGCTACATTATTTGTAATGTCAACTAATGCTTTTACACCAGTATCATTTGCTTTCGTAACATCTACAGATAATTCACCTTTTGCACTCATTTCTTGCGCAATAACTCGCTCTAGTTCGGCTTCGATAACTTTGGCATCTATTGGCGATAATTTACCACCATCAACTAAGTTAAAATCATCCAAAACATAATTTGTCAATGTCGAGTTTGCCAAAACAAATGCTTTGTCAATTACACGTCTACGAGTCAAAAAATGATAATCATCTTCGACAGTACAAGCCAAATGATCGTCAACAATGTAATAGCCAGACTTTCCAACATGAGTTGTCAAAGTGATAAATCCTTTGTTGTACAACGCATCAATATTTACTTGTTCTACTGGTGTGTCAACTATGTAGAACTGCAATGCTTTTAATGCGCCATCTTTTACACGTCCAGCATTTACTTGCACTTGTTTACTTGCTAATCTTCCTGCAAGAACTCCGACCGCTGCACCTTTCGATGCTGTTGGTCCAGTTCGTTTTTCAGTATCGCCAATCATAACCGCAACTCGATTATTATTAGCTTCTGAAAATCCGATAAGATCTGCTGGAACTCCTGTATAATTGTAACCTTCAATAATGAAAACAACAGGCGCAATTTTATTTTTTGTGAAATCCTCAGCAATGGTTTGAGCTGTTGCTAATGTTGCTGGAAAACCACTTCGTAATCCTGCAGTAACTGCAACATCTGCTACAGATGGTGCATATTTACAAATCACAAAACGAATTCTTCTATTGGCAGCTGTTAGTACAACTTTGCTATCATCAACCAATTGATCTAAAGTTCTGGTTTTGGCAACGCCAAAAATCCAAAGTTCAGTTCCGTCACCAGACTCAGCATAAAACTCTTTAATAGTTTTATGAAGTTCATAATTCGCAACAGTTGGCAATATGCCTAAAGTTTCGGCTTCTTTCAAACTAAATACCGTGTAAGGTTTATTAAGTTGAAATCCTGCATTTGCCGTGGCACTTGAAACGATGCAACAAACTCCGTCAGGGTTTGTTGCAACTACTCCAAGATTACCGTTTTCAAACGCTACATTTACACTAGGTTTTCCCATTATTTTTGAGAATTAAGTTGTTTTGAAATTTCTTCTATTAAGCAAGGATTAGTTGCTTTTGGATTTGCAATGGTTAACTTTTGCTCTTGAGCATACATTAACAATTGTTGTTTGGTCATAGTAGCTAAATCTACTTCTAAAGTTTTTTTAGCAGTATCAGCTATATTTTTGTTAGCTTCGTCTTGAAGTTTTTTATCAGCTTCCAATTTTTGATCGGCTTCTTCCTGTGCCTTTTTTTCTTCTACCAATTTTTGATCGGCTTCAAATGCTGCCATTTCATTATCTTCGTGAGAAAGTTCTTCAGTACCTTCCACTTCAATGAAATTTTCATTTAAAACAATTGAGACTGTTTTATCTTCTAACTTTTTGGCGTAATTTTTAGCGTCATTTTCGTTGTAAAAAGCTTCGCCATCAGAACTACCATAGTACTTTTCTAATTTCGGATTTTGTTTAAATACGTCGTTCATAATTATAATTTTGATTTTATAAGTAACCCAATGATAAGTAGTAGAATTATACCAGAAAGAATTTGAAATCCTTTAATTTGAAACTGCTGCCAAAAGGTTAAAATGTTAGTAAATTTTGTTTTTTCAACTGTAATAGTTCTGTATTGAATATCTTGAACTTGTATTGATTTCCAAAAAGCAAATAATTGTTCTACTAGAGCTTCACAATCAACACTTAATTCGTTGTTATCAATCCGAACCTTTGGACTTTTTAATTTGCGTCCTGGTTCGGCTTGAGTAACTTCTTTTACAACTACTTTTCCGTCTCTACATTCAAGTAGAGCTTTGTAAGAACTGCTGTCTATTTCAGTTTTAAAAACAGTATCGTGTACTGTTTCAATTGTACTTTTGGTAATAGTTTCTTTTTCTGTTACTGTAGGTTTCGTGCTTTTGCACGAAACCACAGCAAACAAAAAAAACAAACTAATTAACAACCCAATTTTATTTTTCATTTCAATAAGTGTTTGTATTCAAGTATAGCATCAAATGATGGACATTCTTTAATGCGCTCCCAACTTTCAATTATTCCGTTTCCATTTTTATCTGGCGACACATCACGATGTCCTTTAATTTGTAAATTCTTTTTAGAACCACCAGTGGCTTCAATCCATTTAATGGCTATTTCAATAGCTTTTAAAATGGCTTTTTTTTGCTCTGGCGTTCTGGTATCTTTTGCTTTGTTTACGTTTGTTTTTTCAACTCCACCTATATATGATATATTGATAGCGTTGGTATTAAATCCTTTTACACCGTTAGAATAAAGGGTAAAAGGTTGAATTTGATTGATTACACCATCTAGGTCAATTATCAAATGATAACCTGGCGAATTCCAACCTAGAGTTTTCCAAAACTTCTTAATACTTTCAATATTGCCATAACCTGCAGAACAATGAATAAATATTCCTTTTATGTCTTTACCAGTTCTCACTCGGTTTTGCCGTTTAGTTGTTTGTATTTTCTTAATTCAGTAGTTAACGTTTCAATGTGATCTATCAACTCCTCAATTTTAATATCACGTTCCTTAATGCGTTCGTCTCTTTTTTCAATAGCGATAATGGCGTCATTTAATCGTTTGCTCATATCATCAAGCAAACCTTGATAAAATGTAGCGGATTTAATTTCGTTATCGATTTCGGCAGATTTTGTATCTGCCTTAGCTTTATTCCATTCTAGAACTTTCATTCCAAGAGCGGTTAAAAAAGAAGCGAGAACAGGAAATAATATTTCTAACACAGTAATAAGTTTTATTTAATGCCTGCCAAGCTAATGGCAGGCATTTATTGAGTTCTAGTAAATAGCTGCTACTCCTTTTGCTTCAAAAGGAACTGCAATAAAATAATGTCTATAATTCAATTGATTAGATTGCGTTGTAGGACTAGTTTTTGCATCTTGAAAATACTGTTTTGTCATACCTGTTTTCTTAGCAATTCCACCAATCCAGAAGGCAACAGATGCTTGACGATCGCCTGCAGCTTTTACTGTACCGAATACTTTTTTCACACCTGCAGAAGTAAATAACGGATTCCCTGTGTATTGATACAATTCAAAGCCAGCAATAACTGGAGCTGGAGTTCCTGTGTTGTAGTTTACCAATTTATCACCAAAGTTTTTTCTGTCTCTTAACAAATCATTCCAGTGCGTGCTTGATAAAACTAAACGTCTTCCATCTGTTGGAATGGTATCGTCAAGATCCATCGCATCTTTCAAGTTTACCAAATCATCATAGGTAAGAGTTGCTGGACCACCAACAACAACTGGCGCACCTGTTGCTGCAATAATTGGTGTTGTAACTGTATTAGCTGCTGGTGCAAAAGCGTGAATGGCTTTTTTGAATTTTCTGCTATTAATAGCTCTAACGTGACCTTTAGTTGCAGGATCAATTACATCATAAGATGCTCCAACAATTTTATCATCGGATAAAGTGGTAACTTCAGTTTGATATTTATCTAATGCAACAACTACTTCATCATCCGTGTAAGCTTGTAAAGCAATTGGATAAGCTGTATTGTTAATTAGTACGTTAGGATTGAAGTTTGTTCTAGGAATATGAATAACATTCATTTCGCTAGCTTCACCTGATCCCATTTCGGCAACTGTAGTATCCAATTCTGGAATACCGTCAAGCCAAGGTGCTACGTTTTGATTGTTTAGATTTTGAATAACTCTTTTAACCCAAACATCTGCAAAATTTTGTGGCATAATTTTTTATTTATTGATTAAGAAAATAATTTTTTGTACTCTTCTGGGCTATCATTTTTGAATGATAATTGTGCCTCAAGTGATAATTTTTGGAAATCTTCCAATGTTGCTACAACTGCTGCACCATTTCCACCAGGAACAATTACACCAGCAGTAAAGTTTGCTTTTGCAGGAATAGCTGCCAATGTTGTTTCCAACACTTCTGGCGAAGTAATTCCAAGTGCTACAAAACTTTCTTTTTTGTCTGCAGGAATTTTACCTTGAGTAATAGCAAGATCTACTTTAGTAGTTGTTGCTAATTTCAAAGCTGCTTCTTGAGCTTCTTTGGCAGTTTTAGCCGCTAATTTTAAAGTTTCGTTTTCAGTTTTGAATGCGGCAAGTTCTGCGGCAAGTCCCAAAACTTTTCCTTCTACATCTGCAACATCTAGTCCGTCTGTAGGTTGTTCTTTAAAGCTCAATGCCATAAGACAGGCAACGCTTAAAACGATTTTTTTCATATTGTCAATGTTTAAATTTAAGTTGGGTTTTTCGCCAGTAACTGAAAGGCATAAGGTTTTAATTTGTTGGTCGTCCATTAAATTTCCGTCAATGCCATAAATGGCGATAGAACTTCTATTGGATGGAACTGGAACTATCGAAGCTTCGACCAATTCCCACTCTTTAAGAATAAGTTTGTCGCCAATGCGTTCCATACTTTCCCAATTTGGCAAAATTCCCATAGACGCGCCTTTTATAAAATTGCGTTCTACTTGACCAGATATTTCAAGACCAATAGGTCTGTCAATATCAAAGTTTGGTTCTGCTTGAATTATACCGTTTACAACTTCAAGATTTAGCCAATTGCCAATTACATTTTCGTTTTTATTACTATGATCAGAAAGCATAACAGGATTGCTTTTAAAGCGATCTAGTTTTCCTCCAGAGGTTAAAATGAAAAAGCCATAACTGTTTTGAGTGGCATCATCATTTAAAATAAAAACTTTAGGTTTTGGCATTACTTATTTTCAGTTTTATGTTGCGAATATTCCGCTTTATTGACTGCAAATATTGGTAAGTAGAGATTATAAAAAAAACTATTGTACGGCATCTGAACATAGTAATACGGCAACCGTACATAGTTGTAAAGCAAGTAAATAACTATTTTTTTGGTAGGATCTAATAAGTCAACTTTGCTATAAATTATTAAAATATGGCGGCTAGAAAACAAGTTGAAAAAGACTTTGCTAAAATCTTGTTTGTAAATGAAAATGTTTTACAATGTGAAATTGCAACACGTTTAAAAGTTACCGAAAAAACTATTGGAAAGTGGATAAAAGAAGGTAATTGGGATAGTCTTAAAACTTCTATGCTAGTTACTAAAGACAAACAACTAACGGCTTTGTATTTACAACTTGAAACACATAATAATGAAATTGCTACACGACCAATGGTTCGTGATATTCCACAATTTTTATTAAAACCTATAAAGGTAAAAGATTCAGAAGGCAATGAAAGTTTAGAATATCCTAAGGTTGAACCAGAAGATTATCCAATAAAAATTGGAAATTTTCCTAATTCTAGAGATGCCGATATAACTGCAAAAATTACTGGATCTATTAAACGCTTAGAAACTGAAACTAATGTAGGTGAAACTATTGAAGTTGCTAAAAAACTTATTCAACATATCTCAAGATTAGATGTTGCTTTTGCAAAACAACTCACAACATATTGTGACGGATTTATTTCTGAGCAAATAAAAAAAAGTAAATGAGTTTAAAAAGTGACAAAAGTTATTTAGCACAATGGAATGAGTTTAGAGACAACACGCTCAAAGCTACACCTATTGACTTAAACGAAACTGCAACCGATAAAGCCAAAAGAATATCTTATCTACAAGCCAATCCTGAAAAGTGGTTTAAATACTATTTTCCAAACTTTTACACTTCAGATCCAGCACCTTTTCATATTAAAGCAACCAAGCGTGTTTTAGATAATTCTGAGTGGTATGAAGTACGTTCTTGGTCTAGAGAATTGGCAAAGTCTGCCAGAACAATGATGGAAGTACTTTACCTAACTACAACTGGTAAAAAGAAAACCGTTTTACTTATTTCTGCTACTTATGATGACGCAGAAAGATTGCTTTTACCATATAAATCTATTCTTGAAAAAAATAACAGAATTATAAATGATTATGGAGAACAGGAAAGTTTCGGCAATTGGAGTTCTGGTGAATTTATAACACAAAAAGGCGTAGCATTTCGAGCTATTGGCGCATTGCAATCACCACGTGGAACTCGTAACGATGCAGCACGACCAGATATTATATTATTTGATGATATTGATACTGATGTTGATTGTAGAAACCCTGAAACGATCAAAAAGAAATATGAATGGATAGAACAAGCTGCTTATCCTACTAGATCTATTTCAGTTCCTTTATTAATAATTGCTTGTGGTAACATTATTGCAAAATATTGTTGTATTACGGAAATGGCAAAAAAAGCTGACATACACGAAATTATAAATATTCGTGATAAAAACGGCGTATCAACTTGGAGTAAAAATACTGAAGAGATGATAGATAGAGCACTGAAACCAATGACTACTAGCTCTCAACAAAAAGAATATTTTAATAATCCAATAAATATTGGAAAGATATTTAAAAAACCAATTTGGGGTAAATGTCCACCACTTAGAATGTGTGAAGCTGTTTTGACTTATGCCGATCCTGCGACATCAAATAAAGACAAAGGAAGTTCGTCTCACAAAGGAGTTGGAGTTATTGGACTTTATAAAGGCAAATATTATTTATATAAAATTTGGTTGGATAGAATGAGACAATCTGTTTTTGTTGGCTATTTATATGATGCTAATGAATATGTTAGAAATAAAAAAGTAGATGTTCATAAAAATTGGATTGAAAATAACTCCTTACAAGATCCATTTTATGAGCAAGTTATAAAACCACTAATTCAAACTACAGGTCGAGATTTAAATCAGCGAATATCAATGTCTTTAGATACTCGATCAAAAGGCGAAAAATTCAACAGAATTGAAGGAACTCTAGAGCCATTGTGGAAAAGTGGCGATTTAATATTCAATATTGATGAAGAAAAAAATCCGCACATGGAACGAATGGCAGAACAATTTGTTGGAGTTGATACTAATTCAAAATTAATGGATGGACCAGATTTACTTGAAGGTGGCGTTTGGCTCTTAAAAAACCGATCTGAAAGAAGAAAAACAACTTATGTTGTTGGACAAACCAACAGCCGAAAATACTAAATTATGTTTATAGAAAAAGAAGATTTTGGAAGTGTAATTTATGCGTATCAAGTGGATCAAATTACTGAAAATAATGATGATTTAGTAAGTCAAGCTTTAGCAGCAGCCGTGGAAGAAGCGAAAAGTTATTTAACCGCAAATGTGAATAGTTTAAAAACTTTTGACGGTCGAATTCTTTATGATGTTGAAGCAATATTTAATACTTCTGGACTTGATAGAAATTCATTGATTTTACAACATTGTTTGACATTGGCAAAATTTCATTTGGCGGTTTTATGCAATGCTGATTTTATTTATGAACAATCAAAAGAACGCTATGACAGAGCCATTGATTGGTTTACAAAATTATCTAAAGGCACTGTCGTCTTAACATCATTGCCTAGAATAAATATTGAAGAAACAACAGAACGCAAACCGTTTAGTTCTGGATCACGAACAAAATTTAATCACGATTATTAATTATGAGATTTACAGATAGAATAGCAAGTGCACTTGGTTATACGAAAGCTTTAGAGTTAGCCGCTACACCAACAACAATTTCCAAAAAAGCAAACAGTTACGTGCCAACTATTGCGCCAAAAACTATTTCGCAAACACGTCAAGATATTAAAAATTATACTGACGCTAAGAACATTTTTTTGAATGTGGACAATCCTAAGCGTTATCCTTACCATAATTTATTGGCTAATATTTTAGTTGACCTGCACTTGCAAAGTCAAATTAATAACAGAATGTTGAAATCGCTTTCTCAACCATTTGTTATTAAAGATTTAAAAGGAAATCTAGATCAAGATTTAACCGATTTATTGCAAAATAAAAAATTTATTTATCAAGTTAATAAGGCAATTCTTGAAACAATATACTACGGTCACTCGCTTGGTGAGTTTGATTATGTAAATAATGATTTGGTTTTTAATTTGGTGCCACGTCAAAATGTTGATCCTGTAAAAGGTGCAATTTATTTAGACTATACCGATGATAAAAAAATTGATTACAAAATTCAAAAAGAATATGGTTCATGGTTAATTGAATTTGGTGATCCAAAATCATTTGGTTTATTGGATGGTTGCGTTCCACACGTTTTATTTAAGAGATTTGCTCAAAGTTGTTACTCTGAACTGTGTGAAATTTATGGAATTCCGCCACGTGTTTTAAAAACAAATACTCAAGATAGAGTTATGGTATCTCGTGGCGAAAAGATGTTGAAAGATATGGGTTCGGCTGCTTGGTTTATTATTGATGAAAATGAGGAGTTCAGTTTTGCTCAAGGCGTTTCAACAAACGGCGATGTTTACAAAGGATTGATGACTTTTTGTAATAATGAATTATCAATGGGCATCTCTGGAACTGTAGTTGGTCAAGATACCAAAAACGGATCTAACTCTAAAGAAAAAACATCGATAGGAATTTTACAAGATTTAATTGATAGTGATTTATCATTAATAGAACAAGCTTGGAACTCAACAATTATTCCAGCACTTAAAGTTTTAGGAATAATTACTAAAGATGTTGTTTATGCTTATCCGCAAGCGGAAGATTTAGACAAGCTTTGGAAAATGACAACTGAAGCTGCATCATTTTTAGAAGTTGATCCAGTTTGGGTTAAAGATACTTTTGGAATTGAAGTTACAGGAGTTAAAAAAACAGTTCCAACTTCAGTACCAGGAGCAAAATTAACTTTAGAAGACTACGAGCGTTTTTTCGTTTAAGCCCTAATTATTTTGGGGCTTTTCATTCAAGAATTGCGAGCTTGTATAATTGTGGTTGTGATGACTGTAAAGACAAAACATCTCAATTAAACTTATCAATTGGCGATTCGTTTAAACAACTTTTAAACGTTGGTAAAAATGCGTTTAAACGTTTGCACGAAATTGGAAGTTACAAGCCACAGGATTTGAAAAATGAAAAGGCATATCAAGATTTGATCAATAAAACTTTTGACGTTTTCAACTTTGCGATTACTGATAATGATATGCCAAACGAAATGCGAACCGCTTTACAAAGTGATGCGTTCTTGTTTGGTGGATTAAAAACCCATGCACAACTATTTGAAGCTTCAAAATTATTATTGGATAGTGATGGCAATTTAAAACCATTCAAACAATTATCTAATGAGTTTGATAGACTGAATTCTACCTATAATAAAACGTATTTGGAAGCAGAATATGAATTTGCAGTTAGTTCGTCGCAAATGGCTGCAAAATGGTCTGAGTTTAGCGATAACGATAGGTATTATTTGCAGTATAGAACTGCAGGCGATACTAAAGTGCGTCAAGATCATGAAGCATTACATAATACTACTTTGCCAAAAAACGATCCTTTTTGGAGTTCGTATACGCCACCAAACGGTTGGAACTGTCGTTGTACCGTTGTAGAAGTTCTCAAAGATAAATATCCTGTTAGTAATAGTGTAGAAAAAATTACTGCAGGAGAAAAAGCTACTACTCAAATTGGAAAAGACGGCAAGAATAGATTAGAAATTTTTAGATTTAATCCTGGTGCAGATAAAAAGTTATTTCCGCCAAAGCATCCTAATAATTTGATTGCTGGAGCTAAAGCTGCTAAACCGATTATTTTAACAATATTTAATAAGCCAATCGGTGAATTTGAAACAATAAAGAAATTTAAAAATGGAGGTGAAGTATATCGCCATAGGTTGGTTAATAAAAAGGACAACGACTATAATGATATAAAAAATAGTTGTACTCATTTTGCAAAGCAAGGATTTAAAACTGAAATTTTACCAAGAGTTCATCATAAAAGTGAAGAATATAAAAATATTTATGCTGATTTAATTGGCACAAAGTACGAAGGTAAATGTCCTGATTTCAGAGTTGAAGGTAAATATTATGAAGTTGAAGGTCACGAAACTTTAAATATGAAAAAGGCACTAAAAAACATGCTTAATAGAGGTGAAAAACAATCTTCAAATATTGTTATTTTAGATACAGGATTACAGAGTTCATATATCATTAGGGCAATTAAAAACAAAATTATAAACGATAATTCTATTATAGACGAAGTATATAATTTAAAGAACGAAAAACTTGAATTAATTTATAAAAATACAAAAACCCCTTAACAAGTTAAGAGGTCATGTGGCAGTAAATCCGCAGAATTACTTTTGCAAATATACAAAAATTATTGAAATGCAAGACTTTATAAAAAATATTCTATCAGATTTGCGTGTTGACTTGACCGATGAGTTTGACAGGAACTTTGAAAATAAATCATTTTTTGGCAAAGCTTGGGAGAATACTTCTATACCAAACAAGCGTGGAAGCTTGATGATGCGTACAGGAAAATTGCGCCGATCAATTAAGTCTAGAGAAAGCAAAAACGAGTTAACCTGGACGAGCAGTTTACCGTATGCCAGTTTACAAAACGAAGGTGGCGAAATAATTGTTACCGAAAAAATGAAACGTTTCTTTTGGGCAATGTTTTACAAAAGTAACGGCGCAGTTACTAAAACTAAAAAAGGCGATACCAGGAATAATGATAGGAATAAAAAACTTACAGCAGAAGCCGCAATTTGGAAAGCTCTTGCATTGCAAAAAGTAGGTGCAAAAATGAAAATAAAACAACGCCAGTTCATTGGTGATCATCCACGAGTTAGACAACGCATTGAACATGTTGTTGACTCTAACATGAAGACATTAGAAAAAGAAATCTTTAATAAATTGAAACGATGAAAGTAATTTTACAAAATATTCAAACGATTTTAGCCACTATTCCGGAGCTAAAATACATAGACGAAGATTGGGGACAACTTGACGATTACAGTCCAAATCCGCCAACGCAATTTCCTTTAGTTCTTTTAGATATTGGAAGCTTGCAGTATAGCGATATTAGTAAAGATAGAAGTGCAATTCCTGTTAATAGACAAATGGCAACAGGTACAATTGTTTTGAGTATTGCCAATTTAAAACTAACCAATACCAGTTTTAAAGCTCCACAAACACAAAAGAATGCAGCTTGGAGTATTTGGGATATTATAGAAAAAGTACATCAGAAATTGCACGGCATAAGTGTAGAAAGTTCTGTTGGTGCAATGATGCGCACGGCAATGCGAAAAGTGAAACGTGATGATGGCATTCAAGAGTATGAAGTTACCTATACAATTGGGATGACAAATGTTTAATCAAACAATTTTGTTTGCGAGTTTATCCGACTTTCTACTTCTTGGAGTTCGGTAGTAATTGGCGTGTAAAGTATTTCGTAGAGTGTAGTTCTTGAAATTGGATACACAGGAAATATATAAATTTCATGAATTTTAGTGAGCGGTGTGTATGGATGTAATTTAATGGTTTCGTTATACAAATCTTTTATAAGCTTGTATCGTAAAAGCTTATTGCGTTGTATTCCTAAACTACGATTAATACTAGTTGCCATAAAGCAAAAATATAAAAACTTAATGATTATAACAAAATTTAATTTTTTAGTTATAAATGTGAAGTAAAAGCATAAAAAAACCCAATTTTTATATTGGGTTTTGTGTTTTTATTTCTTTTTGTTTATGCCATAAGTTGTTTCATAATCAATATCCATATTACCCTTAGTAATTTTTATTTTATATAGGTTAGGATTAATACCAGAAATCGTAATGTAATCTGCTAAAATTTCTTTAAAAGCAATGTCGCCTTGTTTATATCCGCCAATTTTAACACCTTGTGACCAATAGTTCAAAAACAATTTGATTACTATATTTGCAGTTCCTGTTATTTCTAAAGAATCAACAATCATAACTTCGTCTGAAGAATAGATTCCTGCAATATCATTTCTTGTAGTTACAAAATATTTTACCGTCAAATATTCATTTCCATTTGAAACTTTTGGTATAAATTTTTCTGTAACCTCAGTTTTAGAAATTTTAAAATCTTTGGATGACAATCCCATGTTAGATTGTAAATAACTACTTAATCGTGGACTGCAATAATTGTAATCTGTTTTTCTAAAAACTGCTAAATCTCTATTTGTTTTTGAAAAAGCATATAAACTACGCTCAAGTAAATCATAAGGATTGTCTTTTTCTAGCATCGGCGTAGAAACCTTTACGATGTTACTAAGACTATCTTTTCTTTTTTTGTCAAGCAAAGTATTTTTTATCCTAATACTATCAATACTATCTTTTTCTTTTTTCTTAAACTCAATTAATTTATTCTCTTCTAATAATTGATTTTGCCACCATTTATCGTAACATTCTATACAAACTAGCTCTTTAATTTTTTTTTGTTCTTTTTCCGATAAATTGCTTACAAAATTATTAGTTTGCGGTATAGAAGGATCGATTAAATCAAAATCATTTTTATTAATTCTTTTTTGATTTCCTTGCAAAAGATGTTCAATAAATTTTACCTTATTGGCGACTTCTGAATTAATGTTTACTAATTTTTTAAAATTAGAATCTGTAATTTTATACTCTTTTTGAGAGTACAAAGAATTACAAATTAATAACATGATTAATACTTTTTTCATAATTGTTTTTTTAAATTGTTGTTAAAAATATAAAAAACCGCCCACTTTGAGCGGTTTTGGTTTAAAAATTAAAATTCTTCGTAATATCTAACATAAATTTTATTAAGCATAGGTATTATTTTTTCACCTTCTATATTAAAAAATGGCTCTGAATTTACAAACATTTTAGATCGTTGTTCCATAATTTTATCAATAAATAATGCAATTTTAAAAATAGCTTCATCGCGTGGTGTTAGGGCATCGAGATTTAAATCTTCTTTATTATCTTCAATTACCATAAGTTTATTATTAGTAACTTTATAACCAATGGGATTTCTATGAGTGTGAGAAGTATTCATAAAATTAAAGGTTTTGAGGTTCTACAATTGCATTGCCGTGTTCGTTGCAAATTTTGCAAAGTATAATGCGTTGTGTAACTTTTTCATCGGCAATAAGCACAATGGCTTTGCGTTTGTTTATAACTGCGTGATCGCATTCTAAAGTAGTACGAACATACCAGTTTAGTGGGTGCAAAGCTTTAAACTCTCTAGCAAATTGTGATAATTGCTCTTTGGTTCGGAAGTATTTAGTAGCTCTCATAATGACAATGTTAATTGGTTAGACGAATTGAATACACGAGAACCACTGGCAATAAGTTGTAAGGCTTGTAAAGTACCAAACCAAGCAGGATGCGTATTGCCAAACAACCAAATTTTTACTGCCAAAGGATCTAATTTGTTTAGCTTTTTTGCTGCTTGATTACTTGAGGTTCTGCTTTTGATTGCAGCGTGATAATCATTCAAAGAGTAATACATAATTTCTTTAAGTGTAATAACTCTAACTGGCGATTCGTTGAATATAACTTGCGTGTAAGGAACATTACGAGCATCAATAAAATCATCACTCTTTTTAGCAACACCGTAAAACCCTTTTTTGCGAATGCTTGGTAAAACTTCGTCCATAACCCAACGCTCAAATTTTTGTGCACTTGGTAATGTAGAACTCATTATCATCCTGTAAAGATCGCTTTCAGGGATTACCAAAACCTCCAATTGTTTTTCCTGTGATTGTGGATGCGGTATACTATATTTTACAGTATACCTACATTGTTGTTTAATTGTATCAGAAGGTCTTTTGTAACCTAATGCTTTAGCAACATCAGAACCTATAAAATGTGGTTCTCCATTTACAAACACATTTCTAATTTCGGATTTACTTTCACTAAAGTTGAAAGTCATAATTTCCGTTGGCTCATTTATAGTCTGAACTGGACTTTGATTTTCTTTTTGCATAATCGAAAATATTAGATACACGAAAGCCTCGCTTTAGATGTGCAAAAATACCGAAAGGTAGATTTTCCATTGTTTCCGCAGGAACATCGTGGCGAGGCTAACGCTTATTGTAAATTAAATAATTTGAAAGGATTTCTCCTTTCGGTATTTTTGCGAGACAAATATATAAAATTATTTAACTCACAAGTGGTTTTTATAAAAATTTCATTGCCTTGTTATTTTAGCTCTTTTTCAATTAGTTACTAGAGAACTTTTTAAACATTTATTTTTTGCTATGTGAGCAAGGTTTGCAGTGCATTAATTTTAACAATTTGCGAACTGACATTCGAATTCGATTTCCAGTTATCGTAGTCGTTATACGAAAAGTCGACACCAGAAGAACTGCCAGCATTACACCGCACAACCTTAATTTTTTTACTCTAGTACAAAGTATTCTTTATACAAACTCTCAAACTGATTTCCAGCATATTCTGCCAAATCACTTGATTTTAAAGCAAGGCGCGAACCGACAATCGAATCCGATTCCCAGCTATCGTAGTCGAAATACGAAAAATCGACACCAGAAGAACCGCCCATTTTAAACCAAGCATAATATTTGTCCCATTTTCCATTTGTCCAATCTGGTTTCCAACCATCATTTAGAGCTTCGATAATTATTACAAGCTTAATGTGCGCTACAAATGCTTTTGCATGGTGATTAATCTGCTCTGGATAAGACAATTTAATTTTTTCTGGATTGATGCCTAGCTTTTCGCAAGCATCTTCAAACGTTTTAATTTTGTTCATTTTACTGGTTAAGTGTTAAAAAATCTCTGAAATCATCGATAAATAATTTACCAACGTGTTTTGCTAAATCTGCCGATTTAAAAACAAGGCGCGAACCGACATGTGAACCCGATCCCCGGTTACCGCAGCCGAAAAACGAAAAACCGACACCAGAAGAACCGCCCATAGTGAAATAAGCAGTAAATTTGTCCCACTGACCGTTTGTCCAGTCTGGCGTCCAACCTTCGTTAAAAGCGGCTGTAATTAGTTTTAATCTTTTGTAAGCAACTTCGTCTGAGGTTAAGTTTTCGAGTGATTTTATAAACTCTTTTGGATCTACTTTCATTTCTTTTAGAACATCTTCAAAAGTTAAGATACGCTCTTTTACATCGAGTGGAATTTCTGAGAAAGTAATTTCGCTTGTGGCTTCATCAAATGAAGCTTTGTGACCTTTAGGCACATTAATTGTAATTGGTTTCATTTTTATTTGTATTTAATTATTTACTTGTTTTTTTTTGCTAAATCTTTTAAAACTGGATTAAAAACTTTGCCAACAGGAATTACTCGCTCATCTTCAAATCGTCTTTTATTGATGTACGTTGCTAGATATAATTTTGCTATTCCTGGATTCTTTTTTAAATACTGCAGATAAAATGGAATTTCGATAAAGCACTTTATTACATCACCTTGTTTTAGTTTGCTAAACGATTTAATTGCATCATTTTTTGCAACTTTATTGTCATACAAAATCCATAATGCTTCGAATGATAAATCGGCTGGCGATACTTCTACGACGAAAACTTTAGTATACTTTTCATCTTTCATCCAAAGTGATCTAATTATTGATTCATTTGCAGGAAAGTTTGAGTGTGAAAATAACCACTTCATTTGCTCACCATTCAATTCACCTTCTTCAATTTGAAAAGCTTTTAAATTGCCGTTTAAATCATATTTAAAAAGAAAAATTAAACCGATGGTTTTACCTTTGGCTCGGTAAGTTGTATAATGTTCCATTACGCTAATTTTTGATTAAGTTTGTTTTTAATAAAAAGTAAAGCGTTTTTATCGTAATCATTTAATGGTTGATTTTCTACTAATAAAAGATACTGCTCAAGACAATCTGCTTCGTAATATTTAAAAGAAAACTTTGTTATTTTTGCCTTTGTAAAAAGTGTTTTTTCTCGAGCTTCAACTTCTAAATATTTCTTTTTTACTTTTAGAATCACTTCAACAAGAATAGAATTGGTACTTTTTTCTTTTCTAGTTTTAGGATAAAACTGGTTGATAAATGAAAAACAATACACTAGTGTGTTTAATTGTCTGTCTGATAATGTTAGATCTATTTTCATTTCCTTTTATATTCATTTATAACGCTTTCTAATCTTTCAATTTCAGTTCTGAAATATTTATTATCTGAAATTAATTGTGCATTTTCACTAGCTAATTTTATACAATCTTCTCCAATTCTCTCATAATGAAAAATAATTTCTTCTTTAGACATTGTGTCAGTTTTAATGATACTCATCTGCAATCGGTTTTATGTTCTAAAATTTCACCGCAATAATCACATTGCAGTGCTGTTTTTTCACAATTAATAATAGCTTCAATTGTAACAATTGTTACATCGGTGTGTTTGCAATTGTTAACGTGCTTGCAACCGTTGTTTTCGCAATCAACTTTAAAAGGACAAATTTTGGTTTTATCATAGATGCATTTTTCGCTCATTTGTATCGGTGTTTTACAGCACCTGAAAGTGCTTTGATTATTTTTTCAAGTTCTTGAGCTGTCATTGTTGTTAATGGCTTTTTTATTGGGCTTTTCTCACCTTGTAACCACGTTGCAAATGCACCATCCATGTCTGGAACTTCACCATGTCGTGGGTGTTTTTTTGTCCATTGTAATTGGCTGACTAGTGACATGATGACTTTATGCTTTTTATTTTTTAAATCGAATGATCCAAATTTTACATTTTGCTCTTTTGGTTGTTGTTCGCCAGTTTGCTGACGAATGATTTTAACAGCTTGAGCTTGAGTTAAATTTTTTAAGCTGGTGCAATTGGTGTCGCCAGTTGCCCATTGTACCCATTCTTCTTTTATACTTTCGTCAAAATTGCAGTTCATACGAATGCGCTTGATTTGGAAAGCTGTAATTGGAAGATTGTCGCCGTAGATTACTGGTGGTTTGGTTTTAGTTGGCATCGTTTATGTATTTTTTACCACAAAAAGGACAATAATCATGTGTGACAAAGGATTTTCTTTCTTTTTTTATAACTGATTTGTCTTTTTTTATTTGATTATAACCAATTTCTACTCTTTGACCAGTGACATTTTCAACATCTTTCATACCATCTCGTCTAACTCTTATTGTAGAACAATCAATTCTAACATAATTTGCATTTTCATTAGCAATTATATTACTTCTAATTTCTTCTAAACATTTACACATATTCTTGATTATTTAATTTTTTTTTTTGCTCTCAAGGCAGGATTCGAACCTGCATTCTAGACCTTATATTTCTTTGCTATTACCAATTATACGACTTGAGAAACCACTCACTACTAACCAAAAAATAGTGTTTTTAATCTGTGCTTAAAACAGAACCGAAAATGGTTGATTTATTCTTTCATTAAATTGAAAATCTAAAAAGTAATTTGGTTGGCAAACCATCAATTTCAATAATCTTCCAACCGCTTACAAATAGTGTAGATTTTACTCTAATTTGTGCTTTTTCAATGATCTCTAGATTTTCATTAAATTTTTCAGAGTTTAATTTAACTTTTAAACTATTTAATTGTATAATAGATATTGGATTCAAAACACCTTGTTTATTTGGTTTTAAAAGAACATTTACCATTTCTGTAAGCTTAGTGGTGTTTTCATCATCATCAGCTAAACTTGATATGTATTCTTTTATACCTTCAATTCCTATTTTTTCAGTTCCATCAAATCCAATTGAAATATTAAAGCCAATTGTTAATGAAGCAGAACCATCTGCAAGTGTTGAAGTGTGTGAATCTTGATTTCTTACTTTATCACCATAAACCATCGCTTTTATATCGATAATATTTTCATAATCATTAAACAATCTTTTTATGTCATCGCCAATAGCCATTTGTCTGTGAGCAAAAATGTCTATGTTTCGGTTTACAAATTCTGCGCTTAAAGCTTTGTAAGTTTCAGTACTTTCTAATTTTTTAGATTTTAATGATTTTTCTTCATCTGCTGCATCTTTTAAAAATTGCTTTTTTTGATCTGGTGATAGATCTGCAAATGTGATTGCCTTTTTTTCTTCTGATGTTTCCATTTTATTTATTGTTATGTGTTATTTAAAAAAATTATGTTCTCTAAAATCGAACGTATCACGCTCGAATGTTCTACACGGTTCTAGCTGCTTGAGTTCGTCTTTACATTGTCGTAAATCAGATTCTATTTGTGTTCTTGCGCAGTGTTCTGCGTGATTTTATTGTAGCCATTGTTGTAGTTCGGCTATTTTATTTTGAAGTTGTAATTTTGTACGCATATTAGTTTTGATTTACAATTGAAAATTCATTTTCTTGAGGTTTAAAATCTCGTTTTTTTGCTTCAACCAAAAGAGGTTGAGGAAAGATTGAGAACATTTTAAAAATGCAACTAACATATAGATCTGTCCTGTATTCAAGTGGCAAATGGTTGTAGTTTTTAACTAGAAAAATATACTCAGATTCATTTTTGTATAGTTCAGTTCTGAACCAATTAGCAACTGCTGCATTTGCCAAAACCTGTTGAAATTCTCGAGTATTTAGAGTAACGCTTTCACACCATAGAAAATAAAGATTAAATGTAAATTCATTAAAATCAGTACAATTTTCAAATAGTTCTTTTAATTTTTCGGTTGTTGTTTTCATTTGTTTGCTGGATTAATTATTTGTGCCGTGAATGAGATCATAACCTTCTTTGTAAATTATAAATCTACCTCCATTTGGTCCTATGGTTCTGCCTTTGCATAGTGCCAAGTAACCGTTGACATATATTTTCATTTTGGCATTAAAATTTATATCTTCTTCTAGTTTGCTTCTAGGATTTTTGCCTGTGGCGTGTCCTGTAACAATTACTATTTTATTTTTAAACATCTTTTTAAATTCAAGATATTGCTCAAAATTTTCAAAGAAATACGTTGCGCTGTCTATAATAATTACGTTTATCTTTGGTGTCTTTTTCAAGTATGCAAATAGTTCATTGTAGTTGTAACTGCGTGCCCAAAAATTATCTTTAACGTCGTTCATTTCACAAAGTTTAACTCGATCTATAAAATCGGTATCGTCAAGATCTTCTTCTAGCATGTTGTAAAGAACATTGTAACCTAATAGTGCCAAAGCTTTGGAAAGCATCATTACAAAAGTGCTTTTGCCACTTCCAGAAACTCCATAAACAAACCAAAATCCTCTGTCTTGCGGTTGTTTAAATGCGGCGAACCAATTACCTGTAAATTGTATTCTTGATATTGCTTGGTTTAAAATGTTGGCAACTGTTAGTACTTTTAATAATGCTTTTGGTTTGGTTTTTTTTGGTTGGTCCATTTATACTGCTAATTGTTGTTTTTCAATTTCGGTTCTTACCTTTCTTAATGAGCCAAGTGTTTTAGCATACATTTGATTGGGTGGAATTGTGGAATTGTTACCTTTTGAAACTAGTGCAATTTGCTGCAGGTTGAACTCTTTTAAATCTTCTGGCGATGTTGGTGTTACCTTCTTAAAACCGTTTCCGTAACGGTCAAATATTTCGGCGTAGCCTACTTTTTTTAGATCCTTTTGACGGTTTATTTTTTGCTCTAATCCGTCTGCACCCATCATATACCAACCGCATAAATATTCAAGTGCATTCCACAGTGCTTTTAGCTCTAAAAATGCTGTGTAATCTAAATCTCCAGCTTCGTCTAATATTATTAATGGCGTTGGAATAGATTGTAAATAGTACACTAAATCTTCAAAAACATCGGAGTATTTTCCTGTGTGATCTACACCAAATTCTCTAGCAATTTTTCTGATTAACTTTTGTCTCGATTTTACTAATGAACAATCTATGTACACTGCATTCTGATTGTTATCTGCGTAATATTTTGCTGCATGTGTTTTACCAATTCCTGCTCTGTCGCAAAATATTCCAGATATAGATCTGCTTTGGCAAACTTCGAGTTGAGACGTTATGTAAGTAAATGTTTTAGTGGAAACGGTATTCCATAATCTAGCTTCTGAAAGTTGAACATTTAACATTCTTGCAATTGAGATCCATTTGGCTTCTGAAATTACTTTCTCAAGTTCGTTAGCTTTTATTCTTGAGTATTGTGCTGTATTAATCCCAAGTACTACTGCGTGCTTAGCATCGCTAGTGTAATTACCACGATAAGCGTTCATTTGTGTGATGATTTTTTGTTTTGTTGAAGTTGGTAGCATACTGTTTTTATAAGTCGTTAATAGCGTTGTATTTTTCGTTTTGAATGTTCACATATTCCAACTCGAACGGCTGTTCAATTGGTTTACTTTCAATAATCTCTGGTATAACATCGATGTAGCTGTTATTAGTTTTGAAAATAGTTAATTTTTCTAGCATAGTTGACGCTTTTTCTTTAACCATTGCATCAAACTGACTGATGTATTTAGTTGCATTTTCGTATCCTAATTTATCGACATCAGTCCATTCTGAATTAGCACGGTTAAATGTTGGAACTGGCATGCACTTTCCAATAAATTTGTCATTTTGATAAATGAAAACTTCGTTTACTTTTCCTTTAGCGTCGTTCATATAGTAGGCATCAACTTTGTAATTGTTTGGTGCTAAAAGACGTAATACATTGGCACTTTCTAGTTGAAACTTTTCGTATTGCACCGTCACATATTGCGAACGTTTTATTGAAGTTTCAGTATGCGTTCCAATGTATTTAGCTAAGTAAGTTTTGTCGAAAACTGGAAGATTAGGATTGATATTTTCTAAAAAAACATCCATTCTCGTTTTACCAGGATATGCTTTTTGATTTGGGTGCAACTGATTGTTATATTCAAATTGTTCTTGAAGTTCATTTGATACAATATGCTCATAAGTTGCTTTTGCATCTTTGTAATTGTCGTTTTGTTCGTCAAAAATCTTTTGTATTGTTGTTCTGTTACTGTCTAATTTTGAATAATGACGTCCTACATTTTGATTATTTAATTTTTCGACTCCGTATTTTTTATTTCGAATTAAATTCTCAGCATACTTTTCTTGAGAATTCGTGGCGTTACACCAGCGCACAAATGGAAAGATATTTCCAGCCATCATTAAGCCGTCTTTAAAATCGCTTACTAAATGCTGTTCAACTTCTAGTTGCATTGGCATTCCGATACCTTTAGACGATGTGAATTGAAACATATTTTTTATACAATCAATAAACAACTCATGGTTTTTAGATTTAGAATGTGCAATACCAATCATTGCAGTGCTTAAATCATCAAATGCATAATAAGCCATTACTTTGTTACCGTCCATTAGCTTAGTGTGCATGATGTCTCTATCGTCGAGCGTAATTTTACTCATTGAGAAACTTGGAGCAGTTCTGTTAACGTGTGGTCTCATTTTGTGGTTAAAATCGTAAGCTCCGTTACGTTGTTTTTTAATAATTAAATCATTGTGTGGAGCGTTTATATAGTTCCAAACTGTTCCAACAGAAATTTCAACAGCTTGACCTTTTTTAAGAAATTGATTGCGGTCAAATAGCTCACCTGTTTTAATATTGGCAACATCTATTTTGCCTTCTATAAAATCGATGTATAAATCGTGAACTGTTTCTATATATGGCTTGGTAGGCAAGCAGTACAAACTAACTATTAAGCTTTCAATTTTAGAAGTAACTTTTTTAGCATTTTGAGTTATTAATTTTCCAGAAACTAAAGAAATGTAGCCGTTTTTTTGATACTGATTTACTTTTCTACGCAAAGCGTCTTTTTGTGTTGGTAGATTGTGTTCTACTTCTCTAAAATTATTGACATCATTTGAAATGCTTTGCCAAATGTCAACAGATGTAACTCCAAGAGCTTTAATGTATGTTTTTCGGTTGTCTTTAATTTTTAAAGCGGTGTTTAGAACAGATGCGTTGTAAGTGTATTGTTCAATGTATTTTGGATCTAGTTTTTTATTGTCATCACCATAAGTGTGCGCTGAGTAAAAAGCGAATGCTTGACGATCTGCCATATAATGTTGAGCGAAAAAACTTTTTTTAATTTCTTGCTCTGGTTTGTCACCGAACTTTGTTGTAATGGCATCTTTGGTTTGGCGATCTAGTGATGAGAATAGGATTAGGGCACTCGTATTTAAACACGCCTTTCTTAAATATTGCTCATTAGCTGTGTCACTAGTCAATCTTTTATATAATGTTTTATATTTAAAAAAATTAAGAGACATCGGATGTGAATTCCTATCTGTAACAAGGTATTCAATCTTAAACCCTAATTTTTTATCGTAAAATTGATATGGACTTTCGTTTTGCATTTTTAAACGTATTGAACTGTAATTCTAATTATAAAATAGGTAGTTGTAAATATGATAACTGACCAGCACAGCTTATCAAACCAGTTTAGTTTATTAAATTTTTTGATCATGCTATAAATCTTTAGGAGTTAATTCACTTGATTTTTTTGCTATTATTTTTTTAGTTTCTGCTAACAACTTATTATATTCCTTTTTTATTATTTCACTCATTTTGCCGTTGCGATCACCTCGAATTGATTTTCTTATATAATCAATTTCATAACCGTATTTTGCTTTCAATTCATTTAAGATGTCTTGATTGTAGAAGATTGTTTTTTTTGTCTTATTTTTGCTCATTGCTTTGTTTGTATTTATTACAGGACAAATATATAAACAAATGTTTATTTAAAACAACAAAAGATGAAAAAAATTTCTAATATAAATGAAAGAATTTTATATTTAATTGAAAATCAGTATAATGATAATCAAAAAAAATTTGCAGAAAGTATAGGTTATTCTGCTCAAGTTGTCTTTAATATTGTTTCTGGTAGAAAAACTAATCCAAGTTATGAAGTGTTGAATGCAATCTTATCAACAAATGATGATATAAGTCCAGATTGGCTTTTAACTGGAAAAGGACCTGAATTAAGAAATAAAAATTTGTTGAATAACAACAAAAATTTAATTCCATTATATAATGATGTAGCATCAATAGGAGGTATTACAGAATTAAATGCCAGTATTGATGCTGTAAGCAGTACTACTGAATATATAGATGCTGGTGATTGGTTTCCTGGTGCAAATGCAGCAATACGACATTATGGAGATAGTATGATTGAATATCCAAGTGGATCTATATTGGCGTTAAAAATAGTTTTAAACGAACAGCTTATTTTTTGGGGTAAACCATATAGTATTGAAACTACAGAAGGTAGAATTACCAAAAAATTAAATAAATCTAAAATTGAAAACATTTTAATTGCTCACAGTTCTAATATTGACACTTATCCAGATGGAACTTTAATCCATGAACCAATTGAAATTCCTAAAGATTGTATTGTAAGATTGTACCAAGTTTTGGGATGTGTTACTAAAGAATACAGTAATGGAATTGTTCAAATAATCAATAAATAAGTTAAAACATTAGTAATGAGGATATTAATTATTTTATAAATATTTATTTGCTTATTTTGGGTCTAAATTATTGTACTTTTATATTAAAATTTGATGTTTTTTACTATTTTTGGGGTTAAATTTATTATAAATATATACCTAAAAAAGTGAACCCATTAGTGAACCCATTAGTGAACCCAATACAATAAAAGCGGTTTATTTAGAAAATTCTACATTTGATTTAATTCCAATAAAAAAGCCCTCAAATGAGAGCTTTAATTGTTTAAAATAGTGCTGTTATAGGTTGTTAATAGTAGTAATTAGTATATTTGTGCTTGTAAATGGTAGTTAGTTGCTTAAAACGGTAATTAATCATTGTTTTAATGGTAGTTAAATGGTACTTAATGGAAGTAAATGTGCAATTGTAAATTTTTACTTTTAAAACTTTTTTAGTTGTTAAGTATTGATTTTGTTGGTTTTTTCGACCTTTTTTATATTATATTATTTGGTTATTTGTTTTTAGGGGCTATATTAGCATCATTAATAATTACCATTATCAATTAAATTTATATTAATGAGTTTTCAATTAATAAATTAATATTTTGATTTAATAATGATGATGCCTTACTAATAGAAATAATTTCTTGTGACAAAGCTCTGTATACCAATTGTTCAAATCTATTTGACTTTTCAGGAGTTTGAAATCTTGGCAAATTAACTTCTCTTTTTAGACTAGGGTTAAAATTAATTTTTTTATAAAATTCAGTTTTCTTGTTTTCGGTGAAGATATTGGCATCTACCAATCTATAAACAATTGCTTGAATACTCATTCCATACTTTTTTTGAACTTCAATCAACTCGTTTAACGAAATTAAATCGCGCTTAACTCCAAATTCTTTAATAACAAGTTTTTTTGGAAAAAGAAATTCAGAAGCAAATTTGTTGCAGTAATTTTCTTCATCTTTTAAATTACATTCTGGAAGATTTAGTAGCAAATGTCCTAACTCATGTAATAAAGTAAAACGTTTTCTTTCCACAGAAAAATTACCATTTACAACAATTACAGGAAATTTATCATTTACAAAAGTCGCTAAACCATCAAAATTATCTTCTACATCAAAAAGTTCTACAACTTTTATTTCATTATCTTCTAAAAGTTGAATAATATTATGAATTGGGTCAAGCCCAATTTCCCAAACATTTCTCAACGATAAAACTATTTTTTCAACATCTTCAATAGAATTAATTTTCTCATTTTGAATTGAATTTTTAAAAGAATAATCAATTTGCAACAAATCTTCAATTTCTAAATAATTTTCAAGATTAAGTTTTATTAATTGCTCTAAAGATTCTTGCTTCTTATTTGAAAATGAACTTTTCTTTCTAAAGTTCAAAACACCTAATTCAATTTTATTTTGTTTAAAAAAATAATCAATCTTTACTTTTAATGATTTTCCTAACTTTAAAAGATTTGAACTTGTAGGTATAGATTCACCTTTTTCGTACTTACTAATCATTTGTTTAGAAACTCCAATCATATCAGCTAATTCTTGTTGAGAAAAACCCTTTAGAGCTCTGGCATTTTTAATTTTTTGTGAGATTATATCTTTCATAAGATTTAGTTTAGTTGACAAAAGTACAAAAATAATATTAATTTGTCAACCAAGCGAAAAAAATAACACGTCTTTTAACAAAGAACTGTCCTTAAAAACAAATAAAATTTGATTTATTTTTACTGTTTTTGAATAGGAAAAACAAATTTAGTCTTGCGAGGAAAAAGTGTGTTCTTTTATTGTCATATAATTTAAAATTTAGTTTTATATTGAGAATTTATACAATTATATTTCTCGAAATTTCAATTTAACTTCACTCTTAAAACCTAAAAATTCCCTAGCCCAGATAAAAATGAAAAGCTTGGTGAAGGAAAATTATAATTTTTCTTGAACCAAAATTGCGACCAAAGGAAGCACATTTTGGGTCGTAGAAAAATATAATTTTACAAGCCAACTTGAAATGTATAGCTGGAAGTTGCTTCTAATTATAAATAAGTTGTCCTTGATACAATTCTTGAACGTCTATAATTGGTGGTGTATTGGTGAGAATTGCGTTTCCTGTACTTAAAATTTTTCCTGTAATGCTTTGTATTGGTTTTAAAATCATATCGTTAGAACCTCGATGATAAATATTTATATTTAGTGCTGTTAGGTTTTGTGCTTCAATTCTACCATCGCCATTATAGAAATTAAAATTGGCCTGACCAGTTGCGCCAGAAATAAAATATCTTGATAGATTATTGTTTATAATAACCAATTCATTGTTGTTTACAGTAATGTAAAAATCTCCTGTTCCTGCGCCATCCATACCATCACCGTTTTTATCTACCGAAATTAATCTTAAAAAAGGGTAGGTGAGAACGCCATTAGAACTAATGTTTTTTTCGGTTTTAGAATAAATTTCTTCAATATTTGGTGCCGAAATATAAACCACAGTTTGACCAAATTCTCTTACCCAATTGCAAGTGGTATTGTCTTTTAAGTACAAAGTATTGTCTATAACATTGGCTTCGACATCGTTAATTAAATTTTCGCCAGTTTTTATTTGTACCGAATAATTTGTTGCTTGTGTAAGTACAACTTCAATGCCTCTTTGTACATTTATTTTAGTAAAAGGCGTTACAGTAATTTCTTTAGTTATTTCATTTCCAGACGTTTCTATGCAATCGCTAGGTTTTTCGCACGACGTGAAACTTAAAAGAAATAGTGAAATAAGTATGTAAATTTTCTTCATAGTTATGGTTTTATAATCGTAATCCAACACCAAATTCTATTGCTTCAGCAAGAAACATATGCGTTTTTAAAGAAAATCCTGTAAAGAGTTTTTTGGTAATGTAATACTTCATTCCAATTCGGTCATAAACAGGAATTTCGTTTTTTAAAGGATCGTAAACATAAAAACCAAGTTGTGCTTCTAGCGAAATTTTATTTATAATTAATTCGTGACCAACAAAGACACCAACTCGTTTATAATCTGTATTTGGATCTATATAAAATTCTTGAAAAGATACCGATCTGTACTTAATATAGTCTTTAAAACTTGTTGTAAGAAAAATTTCTGTACCAAGTTGCAACGCACTTTTTCTATTAATTCGTTTGTCGGCATAAAAACCAATATGGTAAAAAGGATGTTGTCCGCTTCCAATTACTGGACTTTCATTTACACCTGTTCTAAAAACAAAATTGTAATTTATAGGTTCGGTAAGTTTAGTTTTAATATAAGTAGAATCTAATTTTCGTTTGGTTTTATCATCAAAATTATAATTTACACCTACATTTAAAAGCAACGTATTTATGCCACTATTGGGCGATTTAAATCTTCCGTTGGAGTAATGTGTAAAAAGTAATCCTGCGTGAAGACCAATATTATCTATTATATTTTCTTTTTTATAATACAATCCAAAATTGGCATTTCCCATAAATTTTGTTCCAAACGCTTTGTTTTTACTATTGTCTACTTTATCATAAGGATTGGTTGTGTAGGCAATTCCTTGAGCAATTTTAAAGTGAAAATTTCGTTTTAAAAAGTAAAAATTATAGTGCATTCCAACAGCGTAATTTTCTCCTAAAAAACTATTTTTAAAATCTTGATACAAAAAGTAACCACCAAAATCTGGATAATTAAACGCTTTGTGCCATTCTTTATTTCCGTTTGTTTGTTTAGAAAAACTAAGCATAATTCCTTTTGGATGTCCAGCCAAATGGAATAAATCATCTGTATGCGGAACAACATTTCCTCTTAAAAAATCAATTTCCAAAGCACTTGAATTCTCAATGGTTTGACTAAAAAATACTATTGGAAAAAAGATAATAAAAAGTAAAAATCTGGTCATGCTTTAATTTTGTTTTGCAAATATATGAGAATAAATAAAAATTGATTGTTAAGTTTAAAATTTAGATTATTTAAACATAAAAAGTTTATTTTTACATTTGATGCAATCTAATTTTCAAATGAAATCAGTTAAAAAAGTCTTTAAAGTTTTCGTGTTTCTAATTGTATTATTTGTAGTTTTTATTTTTTGTTATTTACAGTATTCTAAACCCAATTATGAAGGCGAAATTCAATTAAAAAACATTGAAAAAGCTACAACAGTTTATTTTGACGATTTTGGAATTCCACATATTTATGCTAACTCACAACAAGATGCAATGATAGCATTGGGTTATGTTCATGCACAAGACAGATTGTGGCAAATGGAATTAATGCGCAGAATTGCACCTGGAAAATTATCAGAAATTTTTGGTTCGGTAATGCTTAAAAATGATAAATTTTTTGCTGGATTAGGAATTGATGAAGCATCAGAAAAAGCGATTGTTGAATTGGATAAAAATTCTGAAACTTACAAACTTACTATTGCATATCTTGATGGTGTAAATCAATATATTGATGAAGGAAAAACGCCTATAGAGTTTAATTTATTAGGAATAGAAAAAGAAAAGCTAACAATAAAAGACGTGTATAATATTTTTGGATATATGTCTTTTAGCTTTGCGATGGCTCAAAAAACCGATCCGTTATTGACAAACATTCGCGACAAATTTGGTGCAGAATATCTCAAAGATTTCGGACTTAATGGTTCACTCGGAACAAAACAACTAAAAAGTTTTAAAAGTAATTATTCTGATTATTCTGAGATTTCTAAATCTGTTGCAAGTATTTTAGAAAATACACCAATTCCACCATTTATTGGTAGCAATAGTTGGGTAATTGGTGGCGAAAAAACTAAAAGCGGCAAAGTATTGTTTGAAAACGATCCACACATTGGTTTTTCGCAACCTGGAACTTGGTATGAAGCGCATATTGTAACGCCAAATTATGAAATGTATGGTTATCATTTGGCTGGAACGCCTTTTCCACTTTTAGGTCACAATCGTAAGTATGCTTATGGTTTAACGATGTTTGAAAACGATGATTTAGACTTTTTTCAAGAAGAAGAAAATCCAAATAATTCCAATCAATATAAGACTTTAACAGGTTTTGAAAATTATAAAACTAGCACTAAAATTATCAAAGTCAAAGACAGTTTAAGTGTAAAAATCAAAGTAAAATTCACTAAAAACGGACCAATAATGAATGATTTACTTGATGGTTTGACTAATAAGAATCCAATTGCAATGTCTTGGATTTATACCCAAGAGAAAAACCAACTTTTACAAGCAATTTATTCACTTTCGCACGCTACAAATTTTGATAATTTTAAAAAAGGAATTGAATTAATTCACGCACCAGGATTGAATATTATGTATGGCGATTCGCAGAATAATATTGCTTGGACAACTTCTGGAAAATTGTATAAAGTTCCAAAATCGGTTAATTCTAATTTTATTTTGAGTGGCACAAATGGTATTGATGATAAAAAAGAATTTCTACAATTTTCAGAAAATCCGCAAGCTTTAAATCCTAGTTGGAATTATGTTTATTCGTCTAATAATCAAACTGATGAAGTAAATGGTTATTTGTATCCAGGATATTATTTGCCCAAAGATAGAGCTACAATAATTGATAATTTATTGCAATCTAAAAACAATTGGACAAGGCAAGATGTAGAAAAAATGGCTTTGGATAATACGTCTTCAACTTCTCAAGAAACTGTTTTAAAATGGATTTTGACTTTAAATAAAAATGCTTCCGCAAATGAAAAGCAAACGACAACAATTTTAAAAAATTGGAAAGCAACTAATAATTTAAAAGAAATTGCGCCAACAATTTTTAACAAATGGATTTACTTTTATTTAAAAAATACGTTTCAAGATGAGTTGGGCGAAAAAGATTTCAATTCTTTTCTTGGCACACATATAATGAAACAACTTATTGCTACTCAAAGTCAGAATGAAAATTCAGTTTGGTGGGATAATTTGAAGACAAAAAATCATAAAGAAACACGTAATGAAATTTTAAATAAATCGTTTAAAGAAGCCATTTCAAGTTTAGAAAATCAATTAGGGAAAAATGTAAAATCTTGGACATGGAACAAAGTTCATACTTTAGAAATTGGTCATCCAATGGGAAAAGTGAAAGCTTTGCGAAGTTTTTTTAATGTTGGACCTTATGAAGTTGCCGGCGCAAATGAAGTGATCAATAATATGATTTTTACTTATTCTGACAATAAAATAAATGAAGTAAAAGCTGGACCATCAACTAGACGAATTTTAGATTTTTTTGATGTTGAGAATAGTGTAAGCATTTTACCGTCAGGACAATCTGGAAATCCTATGAGTAAACATTATAACGACCAAACGCAATTATTTATTCAAGGAAAATTTAGAAAAATGAAAATGAATAAAGTTGAGATAATAAAAACGTCTACTAAATTGGTTTTTTTGCCTGTGGATTGATTTTTTATTTCACACGAATTTCACGAATTTTCACGAATTATTTAGTAAGTTAAATTTCACGAATTTTCAAAGCAATCTTATCATTCTGTAGGAATCTAAAAAAGTAATTAAGATTCCTACGGAATGACAAACTATGTGGAATAAATTGTAGTAAAATTCAAAGCATACTTTTTCAAAGCAAACTTTTTCAAAGCAATCTTGTCATTCCGTAGGAATCTAAAAAAGTAATTGAGATTCCTACGGAATGACAAACTGTGTGGAAAAAATCGTAGTAAAATTCAAAGCAAACTTTTCAAAGCATACTTTTTCAAACCATACTTTTTCAAAGCAAACTTTTACATAGCAAACTTTTTCAAAACAAACTTGTCATTCCGTAGGAATCTACAAAAGTAATTGAGATTCCTACGGAATGACAAACAGTGTGGAAAAAATCGTAGTAAAATTCAAAGCAAACTTTTTCAAAGCAAACTTTTTCATAGCACACTTTTTCAAAGCAAACTTGTCATTCCGTAGGAATCTACAAAAGTAACTGAGATTCCTACGGAATGACAAACTGTGTGGAAAAAATCATAGTAAAATTCAAAGCAAACTTTTCAAAGCACACTTATTAAAAGCACACTTTTACATAGCACACTTTTACATAGCAATCTTTTTCAAAGCAAACTTTTTCAAAGTAATATTGTCATTCCGTAGGAATCTAAAAATATCAGTTGAGATTCCTACTGAATGATAAAAAGTTCGAAAATAAGTTTTCTTTAAATTTTTAATTGTTGAAATCTACAAGTAAAAAATTAATGAAAATTCGTGTGGAATAAAAAATCAATACGAATCCAAATCGCCAATAATCTCATTAGCTTTAACTTTAATTTTATACAATTCTTCAGGATTCATCTTTTTTAGCATATTCATCATCATTCCCATTCGTTGATTGTTGGCAAAATAGTCTTTCTTTTCATCTAGAAAATTCCAATACAAACTATTAAACGGACACGCTTTTTCTCCAAATTTATCCTTAACAGAATAATGACAAGTTGTACAATAATTACTCATTTTATTGATGTAACTTCCAGATGAAACATAAGGTTTTGTTGCTAAAATTCCGCCATCAGCGTATTGCGACATTCCTCTTGTATTTGGCATTTCAACCCATTCTATTGCATCAATATAAACGCCAAGATACCAATTATCAACTTCGTCTGGATGCATTTGTGTGAGCAAAGAAAAATTTCCAATAATCATTAAACGTTGAATATGATGTGCATACGCTTCGTCCAAACTTTG
>JAYVKR010000113.1:0-15609 GCA_043768185.1 Flavobacterium sp. | reverse complement strand
AATAAAAAAAGTCCGCTATTTCTAACGGACTGCAAATGTAGACATTTTATTTTTTAATCAAAATATTTTTATAGAAATTTTATCTTAAATGTGCGTTCTTAATTTTTCTTTCCTTTTTAATAATAATCTTTCAAGAGATTCTGCTGCTAATTCTACTGCTTCTTCAAAAGTTTTACATTGTTTTTTAACAAGAAAATCATCACCAGGAACGTGAATTTTTACTTCAACAATTTTATTTTCTTTATCACTTGTCTTTTCTACTTTTAAAAAAACGTCTGAAGATACTATTTTATCATAATATTTTTCTAATTTATCCATTCGTTCTTGTACAAAATCTACGAGTTTTTTGTCAACTGTAAAGTTAACTGCGTGAACATTTACCTTCATAATAAATAATTTTATAGGTTATACTTTAAAAAGTTAATTTTGGTTTCTTGGATGGGCATTTTCATAAACTTTTTTTAACTCTGCCAAACTGCTATGTGTATAGATTTGAGTTGATGCTAAACTTGAATGTCCTAATAATTCTTTTACAGAATTTAGATCGGCTCCATTATTTAACATGTGAGTTGCAAAAGTGTGACGTAATATATGTGGACTTTTTTTTACCTTCTCAGAAACATTACTAAAGTAATAATTAATTAATCGATACACAAATGAATCGTTTAATTTAACTCCTTTTAACATTAAAAATAAATATTCACTGTCTTTTATTTCAATTTTACTTCTTTCATTACTATATATTTGAGCTTGTTCTGAAACAATTGGTAAAATTGGAATTATTCTTTCTTTGTTTCTTTTTCCTAAAACTTTGATAGTATTATTTGTCAAATTAAGGTTATGAATTTTTAAATTTATTAATTCTGTCCTTCTTATTCCTGTTGTGTAGAACAAATCTATTATTAGTTTATCACGAATTCCTTCAAAATCTTTTTTATATTCTATATTATGAAGTACATTGTTTAGTTCTTTTTCTGAAAATGGTATTTGAAGGATTTTTGGAGTTTTTAATGCTTTATGTTTAAGCAAAGGACTACTTTGTATTTGTTTTATTTTTAATAAAAATTTATAAAAAGATTTTAATGATGAAATTTTTCTGTTTATTGATGCGTTTGATATTCCTTGATCTACTAATTGAACTATCCAACTTCTAATTATACTATAGTTTACTTGTTCTAACTTTTCTTTATCAAAATTATTATTTACAAATTCTTGAAAAAATTCTAAGTCTTTAATGTATGCACCAACAGTATGCAAAGAATAATTCTTTTCTATATGAAGATAGTTTTGAAAAGATTGAAGATTATTCATTTACGAATTATATAAATTAA
Organism: Flavobacterium sp.; assembly: GCA_043768185.1. GTDB lineage: Bacteria > Bacteroidota > Bacteroidia > Flavobacteriales > Flavobacteriaceae > Flavobacterium. Next base: position 14,278 of record JAYVKR010000113.1, on the reverse strand, counting down.
TTTTAAAAAATATTAGATTACTTCCTATTATATAAAGTCATAAAAAAAATCGTTAGTAACAAAGTTATAAAACTTTAATTACTAACGATATTTTTTAAGAGAAAATTAATTACTAACTTTCTAATCCGTCTTTCATATTTTGTATGTAAGCGGCTTTTTGAATTTTCATTCTGTTTGTAACAGAAGGTTTGATGAAAGCTTGACGTGCTCGTAATTGACGAACAGTTCCTGTTTTATCAAACTTTCTTTTGTAGCGCTTTAATGCTCTATCAATATTTTCTCCGTCTTTTATTGGTATAATTAACATTTTTGGACCTCCTTTCTTTAAATTAAGTTGCAAAAGTACTATTTATTTTGGATTATGGTTGTTATTTTTATTTTTTTTTTAGCCCAGATAGAAATGGAAAGCAAAACAGTGTAAAAAAACTAATTTTTCTTATTAAAAAGTGCGACCAAAGGAGCACTTTTTAATAATGAAAAATGTTTTTTTACACTGTTTTCTTGAAATGTATAGCTGGATTGGCTTCTTGTAAAATTACAAAATTTTTACTTCACAGCTGGCTGATAATTTTGTTTATCAATTATCATTTTAGACAATATTTCTCTTAAAATTTCTGATGTACCGCCACCAATTGGTCCTAAACGGCTGTCTCTTGAAAGTCTTGCTAATGGGTATTCTTCCATATAACCGTAACCACCAAGCATTTGTAAGCAACTATAAATTGCATCGTCTGCTACTTTTGTTGATTTTAATTTTGCCATTGTGGCTTCTTTTACTACATATTCGCCTTTGTCTAACCTTGCTACTGCTGCATAATTAAATATTTTGCAATGCTCTACTTCTGTGGCGAAATCTACCATTGTATGTCTTAAAGCTTGAAAATTGTTAATGGTTTTTCCAAATGCTTCGCGCTGAGACATGTAATTTATGGTGTAATCAATAGCATATTCTGCACTTGCATGAGCATTTACCGCCATAATTAATCGCTCAAGTGCAAAATGTTGCATTATATAAGGAAATCCTTTTCCTTCTTCGCCCATTAAATTTTCTTCTGGTATTTCTACATTATCAAAAGCAATTTCTGCTGTATCTGATGCTCTCCAACCTAATTTATCTAATTTGGTTGCAGAAACTCCTTTTAAATTTGTATCCATTAAGAAGATACTTATTCCTTTATTTCCTTTCTCTGGACTCGTTTTTGCTGCAAGAATATAATAATCTGCATAAACTCCATTGGTTATAAAAGTTTTAGAACCATTTATTATGTATTTATTTCCTTTTTTTATTGCTGTTGTTCGCATACCTGCAACATCACTTCCGCCAAATGGTTCTGTAATACACATTGCTCCTATTTTATCACCAGAAATACTTGGCGCTAAATAATCTTGCTTAATTCGTTCATCGCCTTCGGCATTTAGGTGTGTCATTGCCAAGTAAGAATGTGCCCAAATTGCTGCTGCAAAACCTCCAGATTTTATTTTTTGAAGTTCTTCTAAAAATACTACTGTATAAAATAAATCTAAATTTAATCCGCCGTAAGCTTCTGGATATGAAATTCCAAAAAAGCCCATGTCTCCAAATTTTTTCCAAATAAAACGTTCTATAGAACCTGTTTTTTCCCACTTTTCAATGTGAGGTACAACTTCTTTTTGTAAAAAATCTTGCAGACTTTTTCTAAACAATTCGTGTTCTTCTGTAAAATATGCTGAATTCATATAATAAATGCTTAATTTTTACTCTATTTTTTAGAATTGTAAATATAAGGCAATTATTTTGATTTTATCAACAGGAAATGCTTTAATATTTGCTAAATCCTCAATTTTAATATCGCCATTCATACTTCTGTAGGTTACAATGTTTTTAGAAATTGGATATTTAAAGTATGGAAATTGCCCTAACTCTTTTATTGAAGCATTGTTTATGTCGATCTTCTTAATATTTGGAAGTGCAGAAATGGTAAAATATTTATTCAAATTTAGCAAAACCTCTGGCGATAATCCCCAAATTTCATTCATTTGTTCCATAGAGACAAAACCTCCATAAAGGTCTTTTTGAATTAAAATTCTATCGGAAATTGCCTCTCCAATTCCTGTTATTTTCATTAAATCTTCTTTGGATGCTTGATTAATATCTAAAACTTTTAATGCTTCTTTTTTAGGATATTCTTTCCAATTGGATTTATAATTATTTTCTTTCTTTGGATTATTTACCCAATCTGGAAATTTAAAATAAGGAGAGATTGCATTTAAAAGCGAATCGGAAATTTTAGTAACTTGTTGAAATTCTTTGGCTGAATTTGCAAATTTTCCAAGTTTTCTAAATGCCAATAATCTATCAATTTCTTCTACTTTCATTCCTAATTTATATCCTTTAAAATCGGTTATGAAATTGGGATTAAAAGGATAAATTGTATAGCTAGAATTTTTCTTTTCGTTTTTTAAAGTGTCAATTGATGCTTGCAGTGACAACCACTCTTGCTCTTCTTTTGATTGTTTGGTAGAAATTGAAAAATCTGTAAAATAATAAAATAGTTGTAAAGCGATGATTATGGAAAATAGTACAAGAATTCCTTTCTTTTGATCTTTCGAAAAATGAAGTAGTGTTTTAAAAGGATTATTATTTTCTTCCATTAGATTGTTTCAAATAGTTTACAAATCGAAAACAGAAGTACGTTTAGCGCGAATTAAATCTTTTAATCGCATCCAAAAAGCAAGCGTTAAATATACTCCAAACCACAAACCAGCAGTTACAAAAGATATATAAATAAAAAATATTCTTACGCTGTTGGCACGCATTCCTAGAGTATCTGCTAATCTAGAGGAAACATGAAAACCGTGTTTTTCAAAAAAATATTTAAGTTTTATTACTGGACGCATTGTAAAATTTTAAAAAATAAATATACAATTAATAATTGAAAATTACTTCATTTTTAGTAAATCTAAACCAATTGCACATTGCAGGCATTTTTTTTTATTGCAATATTCATTTTTTAATTGCAATAATGATTGGGCTTCAAATGCATTTTTAGATTTTAAACCAAAGCTAGAAAACTTGTCTAAAATTGAATTCTTCTCTGATGGAATTGTACTTAAAAATTGGATTATCTTTTCTGGATTTTCTTTTCCAATGCTTTTAGAATAAGCAAATTGAATTGGTATAACCGTATTTATAATTAATAAATCTATAAACGAATTGGTAAGTGATTTATTTTTTTTAGGACTTTCTTTATCAAAATTATAGTGTGTTTTCCAATAATCGCTAACAGATAAATTAAAAATTTGATACAATTCTAAAATGGTTTTGGCTTCAATAATTTTAGAAAATAAATTTCTTTGCAAATGATATAACATTGCCAATTGAGATAATCGTATGGTTGGAAAATTATCTGGTCGATGTTTAAAAAACTGAACTTCGTTTATGATTGGTTTAGTAATTTTATATTTTAATGCAATATAATCGTACCAAGATTTTAATTCTTTAGAATAATTATCTTCTGCATTGTTTGGAATCATATCTGCTTGACCAAAAAGTAATGCTTCTAGATACAAAACTTCTAACGCTTCTTTTCTAATTAATGAAAACGTAATTGATTTTGCAATTTTAAAAAATGTTTCACCGTTGGTATTAAGCCCAAAATTTTTGGCAAGCATAATAAATAAAACGGCTTCCCAATTGTTTTCTGTTTCTTTGAGTAAGTCTTGAATGGGTTGCGATTTTCGTTCTAATCGTTCAAAAAACAATCGTTCTTGCCAACTTTTAATAACAAATTCATTTACATTATGCAATTGTTTTTCGCAGAATATCCAACTTTTTGGAGTTATAAGTGATTGGTAGTTATTTAATTCTTCTTTAGAAATATAGTTTTTAATTTCTAGAACTGGAATTTCGGAATTGTCTTTTCTAAAAATTGGCGTGTCGTGTTCCCAAACAACGTGAAGAATTACGCTGTCATAATTTTGATCTTTTTCGTGATTGTGAACATACCAATCGGAAGATTTTATATGAATTTCTACATTTCCTGCCCATTTTTGATTATCGATACTAATTTGAGCATTAAAAAAATCTGGCCCTGCAAGTTGTGAATAAAATCCTGAATTTATTATTGTTAGATTTTCGTTTTGAGTAGTTTTTAAATTTGAAAAATCAAACTTTTTATAGTTCCAAACGTAATGTAGAAAATCTTCTTTCATTTATAAAAAGTATTGAAGACGAAAGTAGTAAATTATCTTAACAAATACAATTTGGCGCAAGCTCTTGCATCTGACAATGCTTCGTGATGGTTGAGTTGAATGTTATTTAAACTAGCACAATTTGATAGATTTGCTGGCTTGTATCCTTTTTTTCTATATATTTTACAGGTACATTCCCACATATCTGCAAGTTCTAATTCGTCATAATACAAACCGTAATACTTCATGGTTTTCGTTAAAACTCTTCTGTCAAATGCTTCGTTGTGTGCTACTATTTTACGACCAAATAATCGTTTTTGAATTTCTGGAAAAAGTGAATCGAATGTTTTTTCGTTTAATGTTTCTATTGGTTTTATATTATGAACCATTATGTTTCTGTACCAATATTCGTTGTTTGGTGGTTGAATTAGTGTGTAATATTCTTCGGTTATAATTCCGTTTTCTACTGTTACAATACCAACAGCGCAAGCACTTTCTGGATGTCCAGTTGCGGTTTCAAAATCTATAGCTGTAAAAGTCATTGATTATTTTTGATTAAAAAAACCCACAATTTTCATTGTAGGTTAACTATGTTTTTGAAAATTATAATTTTAGTTTGTGTAGTTCTGATGCTTTTATAGTTATTATTTTGTCATTATGCATAATAACCATAGATTCATTTTGTTGAATTTTAGATTTAACTAAGCGTTTATAACACAATTTTAAACCTTGCATTACTTTTTTATTAAAATCAGAATTCGATTTATCTTCCATCATTATTTGATTTAATTAATTCCCATTTTTGATTTTGAAAAACTTCTATTTCATTTGAAGCTTTTCCTTTAGCAATAAGTTGAATTTCACTTTTTGAACTATCAAAAATCATCCATTCATTACACAAAGGTATATAAATTTTAAATAAGTTTTCAATTCCTCTATAATATCTTCTTTCTATTATATCTTTTGGAATATTATGACCACCATTTTTTACTCTTGCAGCAACTCTTTTTTCGGCCATTTTTACATTTGGCAACCAAAAATATAATAGTTTTATACTGTATCCTTTTTTACAAGCATTTACTATTTTTGATTTATAAGTCTTTGTTGCCAAAGTTGTTTCAATTGCAAATGTTTCGTCGTTGTCTAATAAAATTGCTATTCGTTCTAGCATAATTCTTCCAGCTTCAAAAGCTACTTTTTCTGGTTGAAATGGTGATAATCCAAAGGCAATATTATCGGCATTTACAAATTCTTTACATTCTAAAATTTCAGGTAAAATAGTTAATGAGGCAGTTGTTTTTCCTGCGCCATTGCATCCTGCAATTATATAAATGTTTTTTTCTTTCATATTTTTTGCCACAAAGACACGAAGACACAAAGTTTATGGTTAAGTTTATTATCGTTGGACTTTGCTCAGGAATACAAACTATAGTAAAATTTGAAAATTAAATTACAATCAAACTTTAAAATATTTTATTAGACTAAGTAAATTTAAAATTATTTTATAGAACCAATAATATCATATTTTGTAATAATATGGTGTTTTCCGTTTTCTAAATCTACTAAAACTGCTTGATTTTCTTTAGTAAAAAGTTTAGAAACTTCTTCTATTGGTGTTCCTAATTTTACAATTGGATAGGGTTTTCCCATTATTTCTTTAATAGGTTTGTCTGCTACATTTTTATCTGAAACGTAACTTTGAAATAAATCTGTTTCGTCTACAGAACCTACAAAGCCAGAAATATCTATTACCGGAATTTGAGAAATTTTAAATTTTCTCATTCTTTCTATTGCATGAGAAACCAATTCTTCTGTTCTAACAATTACTAACGATTTATCTATGTGATCTTTAATTACGTCTTCTACTTTGGTTACTTCTTCGTCTAGAAATCCTCTTTCGCGCATCCAATCATCATTAAACATTTTACCAACGTAACGACTTCCAGAATCGTGAAACAAGACTACTACAACGTCATCTTTAGTGAAATGTTCTTTTAATTGATGCAATCCTTTTACGCAAGAACCAGCAGAATTACCCACAAATATTCCTTCTTCTAGTGCAATTTTACGTGTGTAAACTGCAGCATCTTTGTCGGTTACTTTTGTAAAACCGTCAATTAAAGAAAAATCTACATTTTTAGGAAGTATGTCTTCACCAATTCCTTCTGTGATATAGGAATAAATTTCATTTTCGTCGAAAATTCCTGTTTCGTGGTATTTTTTAAAAACCGAACCGTAAGTATCAATTCCCCAAATTTTTATGTTTGGATTTTTTTCTTTCAAATACTTACCTATTCCAGATATTGTTCCACCAGTTCCTACTCCTACTACAAAATGGGTTATTTTTCCGTTAGTTTGTTCCCAAATTTCTGGACCAGTTTGTTCATAATGTGCTTGTGCGTTACTTGGATTGTCGTATTGATTTACATACCAAGAATTGGCAGTTTCGTCTCCAAGTCGTTTAGAAACTGAGTAATATGATCTTGGATCTGTTGGTTCTACGTCTGTTGGGCAAACTATTACTTTGGCTCCAACGGCACGAAGAATGTCCATTTTTTCTTTGGATTGCTTGTCGGTAATTACAAAGATGCATTTGTATCCTTTTACAATTGCTGCCAATGCTAAACCCATTCCTGTATTTCCAGATGTTCCTTCTATTATTGTTCCTCCTGGTTTTAATCGACCGTCAGCTTCGGCATCTTCTACCATTTTTAATGCCATTCTGTCTTTGGTAGAATTTCCTGGATTAAATGTTTCTACTTTGGCAAGTACCAATGCGTCAATGCCTTGTACTACTTTATTTAGTTTTACTAATGGTGTGTTACCAATAGTTCCTAATATATTTTCTGAATAGTTCATTACTGTTATTTTGTGATTGCAAATGTACTGCAAAATAATGTTTTAGCAAAGCAAGAATTTAGTGCAAATGATAGGTCTTTTAACCCTGATGGTAATGGAAATCCTTTTTTTAATTGCCTTGGGTTTAAACCCAAGGCAATTAAAAAAAGATTGGAATGGACAGCAGGAATATGGATTGTAGTAATGCGCAAGCCAATTGTTACTGAAAAAATGTCCAAACTAGTCCAAAACGAACTAGAAAATCTCTGTATGGCGTATTTGGTGCTGCGTAAAAATTATTTCCTGTAAAGCTAGAATTAAAATGCTCTGCTTTAAAAAACAACCTGGTTTGACGAACTCTAGCGTTTATGAAAAAATCTATAAGCGGAAAATTGCCTATTTCTTTATTGTTTTGAACGAAAAACTCGCCTAATATTGGATTGTAATCGTTAGCGTAATATTTTGTGAAATAATTGGCTGTGAAACCTGTTTGAAGGTACATTGCTTTTTTGAAAAGGTAATTGGAATAATATAATGTACTTCTTAAAGTGATGTCTGGCACGTTTAAAATAGCTTCTTGTTGATCTACTTTTTGGTATAAAAACGTATTATCTAAAGAAAATTTATTGTACTTGATTTCTTTGTTAATTTTTATAGATAAGTAGTTTATTGCATTAGAATATTGTTTTGGAGCAACTTTTTGAACATATAATGCTGAAGGTTCGCTATTAAAATAAAGATAATCTTCTAGATTTGTTAGTTGAAAAGTAACATTTGCCCACTGAGATTGTGCATCAATAGTGATATTATTAATTTTTTCGTTTTTAAAATAGTTTCTCCAATTGTAATATACGTAACTGCTGTTGTTTAAATTAAAATTGTGATTTGGAGTTTTACTTATGTTTTGATATTGAAAAGTAACTTGATTTTTGTCGTTAAATTGATAGCTGACTTTAGCATCGAAATTTCTTAAAGGTACTACAGAAATAGAATTAAAGTATAAAACTGTTCCATTCCACTTATTTTTATTGTATTTGTATTGACCACCAATTGAATTAATTGTATTCTGTAAAAAAGTTGGATACGTTGTTATTGTTAAGTCTTCTGGGTTGTTTATTGTTTTTTGAGAATTATAATAGTAGTGATAATTAAAATTTTCTACAAAAAATTCAAACTTTCCTAATGTGTTATTTTCATAAACTGCTACGAGTTTATTATACAGTTTAGAATATTTAACTTGATCATTAATATTGGATGCTACAATTGATGGTCCAAATCTATTTACTGTTATTTCTGATGAACCTGTACCTATTGTTGAAGAAATTTTGGCTTGGTTGTATTCGAAAAACTTTTGTTCATAGTTAAATTGGTGTTTTATAGAAATATTATTTACTAAATCTTTAGAATTAATTCTGAAACTATGGTCAATAAAAAAGCGTTTACCTTTTAAAAATGACTTTGCATTATTTAAAAAAACTTGTAATCTTGCCCTATTATCGAATGATTTGTCTTCACTTTCAAAATCTTCAATAGCTGTTATTCCTCCATTTTCTCCATTAGAGAGATCTTGACCAGTGTAATGAAAATTTAAATTATATTTTTTATTGAGTGTGTTATAACTTGTAGTAAATCTAAAATTTCCTATACTAGAAAGTTGATTTATGTATTTACCTAATGAACGTAATCCTTTAAAAGAAATAGAAAAGTTTAGTCTTTCAGAAGTATTTAATGTAATTAAAGCATCTACATTCTGACCTTGTTCCATTACGGTTTTAAAATACAATTCTGTTATTGGTGTTGCAACAGAATAATATTTAATTTCGTTAGCTTCTTGATAGTTAAAATGTTTAGCACGAAAACCCATTTCTGGATAAGCAGAAAATTTATTAAATCCAAAATCTAGTGTGTTATACGTTTGACCTTCGTTAGGAAAAGGTAATAGTCCGAAGATGTCTTTTCTTAAATAATTGTATTCATATTCTTTTTTAATAGATAAAGAAGTGTCTAAAATTACTGTATCTTTTTCTATAGAAATAATTTTATAGGAAGTTATTGGTGCTTTTTTGGCAGCTTCTTTGGCTTTTTGCTCTGATGTTTTAATTAAACTTTTACGTTCTTCAGTTTTAGGTTTAACTTGAGCAAATGAAAAAAATGTAAATAAAAAGAATATAAGAAGAAAACGCATTTTCATATTTTAATGTTATTGCACAAAGGTATATAAAAGCAACTTAAAAAAAAGCAAAAAAAAACCGTTCGTGTAAACGAACGGTTTTTGGATAATTTGAATAAAAATTAATTTGGAGCTCCAGCAACCCAGAAAGGAGTTAAAGCATTAATTACAAATACATCACTTGATCCCATTGCAGGAACATTTGAAGAATTTGCAATATACTCTGAATTAGGATAAATTAATCTATAAGGTTTTCTTGTTTGAATAGTTATTGATGAAAGAGGAGTTAAAGGATAACCTGTTCTAACATAATCAACATAAGATTCTATACCGTGAATACCCATTAAAGCAACCCATTTTTGATACATAATAGCATGTAATTTTTGAGCTGTTGTTGTAGAAGCTGTAAAACCAAAATTAGGTTTTGTATTAACAGTAGTTAAATAAGTTCCTAATGCTGCACCTCTTAATAAGAAACTATCAGTTACACCATTATTAAATTGTGTTTGAGCACCAGAAAACAACGCAGGATATCTTACAGCTGCTTCAGCTTGTAAAAAACATGCTTCTGAATATGTCATAACAAAGCCATCAATTGCAGAAAAAGCAGGAATAGTTCCAGCAGCGGCTTGCCCATAAGGATTAAAATTACCTGCTAAACCAAGTCTACAAGGTAAACCTGGAAATGTTGCAGATGCTAAACCAACATCTACTAAACTACTACCTTGATTAACAGCTCTTCTATTTACACCTTGACTTGCACCAGCTGTAAATAATCTTGCAGAACGTGGATCAGTAATATTAACATAATTTACACCAGAACCAGGAATAATTTCTTGTGAACCTGCTGCTGGATAATTTGTAGAGGCGTAAGATTGCAAAGATTTCCAAGCATGACCTGACATTGTTATAAAAGTTCTATTTTGACGGGCTACTCCAGCTACATCAATAGCAAAATTATTAAATCCTGGACTTGCTTGAGTATCTGTTGAAGAATTGTAACCAGGATTAATAGCAACATTAGATGTAATAAATGGACCAGATGCAATATCATCTAGTTTATCATCTCTAAAAGTAGCTTTTGCACCTGTTACTTCTGACATACGCATACACAATCTCAATTGTAATGTATTTGCAAAAGCGTTCCAATCAGACATAACACCACCCAACATAACGTCATAAGGTGTAATATCCTCAGCAACTGCTAGATCGGCATTAGTAATTAAATCTCTTGCATCTTCAAGATCTGAAATTAAATTTTGATAAATTGCATAATCGTCATCATAAGCTGGAGACAAATTAGCAGAACCTTTCCAAGCTTGTGTAAATGGAGCGTTTCCATATAAATCAACAATATACTGCATATAATGCGCTCTACAAATTTTTGCAGCAGCCACATAATTATCATAAACTCCGTCAGGGTTAGGATAATTAATAATCAAGTCAAAATTCTTTAATTCTAGATAAGTTAAATCCCAAATATTAGAATAAAAAGTATTGTCAAGATTTAATTGTAATTCTCTATTATATCCATCTCCAAAAGATTGAACATTTCTTGTCCAAGAATTCATAAATACATTTCCTAATTGATTAGAACCAATTGCTTGATTTCTATAAGCACTAACCTGTGCTCCAGGAAGCAGTTTAGCAGGAGTAGCTTTATCAATTGCCAGCTGATTTGGACTTTCATTAATATCCAAATATTGATCGCACGAATAAAAAGCAAAAGCTAATATAGGTACTAGATATTTTATTTTTTTCATTTTATTATTTTTTTAGAATGTTAAATTAACCGAAAATCCAAAAGTTCTTGTAGTTGGATACTGTCCAATGTTAATTATACCTAATGCATTACTATTAAAACCTCTTCCACTGTTTTGTGGACCAATAGCTTGAGAAGTATTAGATGCCTCTGGATCTACATAACCATTGTTTGCTAAACCATTTTTAGGTTTTAACAAACTTCCATCAGCTAAAAATACAAATGGATTTCTAGCATTTACTCCTACTCTGAAAGATTCTATACCAGTACCTTTAAGTATTTTCTCTGAAAGAGAATAACTTAATGATAATTCTCTGATTTTAAGAGCCGAGGCATCTATAATATTAGATTCTCCTACAGTTCTGTGTGTTGTTGTAAAATAATTTAATACTCCAACAGCAGATGGATTATTTGCAACCGTAGTAGTATTAACTGCTCCTGAAGAAGTTACACTATTTGGAATAACATAACCCTGAGTTCTATCAAAACCTGCAGTTTCAAGATCACCACCTGTAAATAAAAGTAAATTTTTAGCATCTGAATAAGCAGAAGCTCCCATTCTTAAATCGGCTACTGCAGTAAATCTAAATCCTTTAAATTCAAAAGAATTAGTTAATCCAACTAAATAATCTGGAACTCCTTTACCTAATTTTTCAAAAGTAGAAGTTCTTTGTGGAACTCCAAAAGCATCTACAATAATACTACCGTTTGCATCTCTTACAAAAGCAGTACCTTTTATTAATGGGAATTCTTCACCAACTTCTGCAAATATACCTACGTTTCCTCTAGATTGTAAATTTACGCTTGTTATATCAGAAGTTAAACTTTTAACAATTGTTTTATAAGTAGAGTAATTTGCATTAATATTCCATTTAAAGTTTTTAGTTTTTATTGGAACAATACCCAAATCAAGCTCAAATCCTTTATTTTCAAGAACTCCAACATTATTTAATTCTCTTACAATTCCAGAAGGTGTTGAGGCCGTAACTCTTGTAATCAAATCTTTAGTTTCAGCAGTATAAACAGATCCTTCTATTGTTAGACGGTCACCAAAGAAACCCAATTGAGCTCCAAGTTCTAATGTATTCACAAATTCAGGTTTAATGTTTGGATTTGTCGGATTTCTGTTAAATTGTAAAGATCCTAAGTCTCCAAAAGGAAAACCGTCTGGAATTGTTGCTAGATCATTGGTTTGATAAGTGCCTACGGCTGTTGTATTACCAACAGATGTGTAAGATGCATTTATTTTAGCATAATTTAAAACTTTACTGTCTTTTAAAGAAGCAATTGCTTTTGTTGGGATGAATGAAACTCCTACAGATGGATAAAAATATGAATTTTTAACTAAAGAAGTTTGTTCAACTCTGGCAGTAGCATTTAAAAACAAATAATTTTCATATGCTAAATCAAGGTTTCCAAAACCTGCAACCCTTCTATTTCTAATTAATCTATTATCTAAATTATCAGCGGTGTTAGGATTCAAAACATTGGTTATGTGATAAAATCCTGGAACATCTAGATTATTTCCACCTTGAGTAGTAATTCTAAACATACTGTCTTGTATGTTATTACCAATGTTAAATTTCAGATTCAATTTTGGAGTTAAATCAAAATTAAAATTAAATAATAAATCACCATATATATTTCTTGTAGAAGATTGGTTTGCAAAATATGAAGAACCACTCCCAGCACCACCTAAAGCTTGATAACTTTCTGTAGTCGCTCCATAATATTCATAAGGAGCTATACTAAATTCTTTATCAATATTTGTAAATGCATCTCTATGAGATTGTCCATCTGTATTTCTCATCTGAACATTACCGATGTAAGAAACATTAAAATTCTTAGAAATTTCATATCCAAGATTAATGATCCCATTGAATATATTAGTTCTATCATCAAATCTTACAGATTTGGTAGTCCAAGTTGGTGATTGTGCATAAACAGTCCAGTGATACTCATTAAACGGATTGTTAAATCTAGAAACAGGAACGTTAGCAGCTGTTTGAATCAAATCATCATATAAATCACTGTCAGTCTGAGAGGTTTTTTGTGTAATGTAATTAACATTTCCATCAACACTAAATTTTCCTATTTTTTTTCCAGCTTTAAATAAAAAAGATGTTCTAACTAATTGATCATCTTGAACGATGAAATCTGTATTTTGTCTATTTACAGATAAAAATGCATAACCATCTTGACCTCCAACATTAAAGTTGAAACCATTTTGATATAATGTACCTGTTTTAAAAAACTGTTTAATGTTATCTTTTATAGGTTTCCACTCTGTAAACAAAAAGTTACCATCAGCTTGAGGCAAACCAACTGGTACTACAGCAGGAAATCCTGGCGTATTAAAAGCTGGACCCCAAGATCCATTTTCCCAAGGAACAAAAGTAGATAATACTCCTGGTATACTTGGATCATCAAAACCTGGATCTGCTGCCCAACCTTGACCATATTCTTCTTGTCTGTCTGGAACATAAGCTATAGTTTCAAAATCTATTGCAGAAACAACACCCACAGTTAATTTTTCAGACTTAGAACCTCTTTTAGTTGTTACAATAATAACACCATTTACACCTTGAGCACCATAAAGCGCTGCACCTTGAGCTCCTTTGATAATGTTCATGCTTTCTATAACATCTGGAGGCAATTGAGACAATACCGCATTAGACGAAATTGCATTATCAATTACTACTAAAGCTTCGTTACTTCCAGTTATAGTTCTGTTACCTCTCAAGATAATTCTAGTTCCACCGTTAACTCCACTTCCAATTGTGCTAACTTGTAATCCAGAAACCTTTCCAGACAAAGATTGAATAGCATTTGGATTGGCAGCTTGAGTCAACTCTCTATTACCAATTTGTTTTTGAGCTGAAGGAACTGCATCTTTTGGCCTTTTAATACCTAAAGCTCCAATAACAACTTCATCTAATACTTTTGCATCTGATGCTAAAGTTACATTGTAGCTATTTGCAGCACCAACTTGTTTTGACTGGTCAGCATTACCAACAAAAGAAAACACTAAAGTCTCTCCTTGAGTAGCTTTGATGGAATATTTTCCATCTACATCGGTTTGAGTACCTCTACTTGTTCCTTTTACTCTTACGTTAGCGCCAGGAATTGGCCCACTTGAGTCTGAAACGATACCACTTACAATTTTCTCTTGTGCAAACGAAAACTGCATTGTAAACACTACTAATAGTGTGTAAATCCATTTGAACTTCGATCTCATATTTAATTTATTTGAGTTAGTTATTCCGCAAACTTCTTAATAATTTCTTAAATAAACAAATAATACTTCGGAATATTATAATTTATTTTTGTTAAACTTT
>JAYVKR010000112.1:0-21748 GCA_043768185.1 Flavobacterium sp. | reverse complement strand
TAACCTACGAACAACGAATTGCCGAGTTAGCATTAAACACCGATAGAGCAGACGTAATAATTCCGGCCACAAGAATTTATTTAAACGCAATGAAATGGTCTGGAGCAAGACATTTATATGTACCAAAAATTGGTCTAGCAGACGGAATTGTAAAAGCAATGTATAATGGAACAATTTAAATAAATAAAAACATTCACACGAATTACACGAATTTCCACGAATTATTATTAATAAATTTTGTGTAATAATAATTCGTGGAAATTCGTGTAATTCGTGTCAAAAAAATCAAATTTGTGTTTAAAATAAAACAAAACGAAGTTTTAAATTAGTGAAATAAAACACCTAATAATTCGTGCTAATTCGTGAAATTCGTGTCAAAAAATGAGATTCCTACTGCGTCGGAATGACAAAATGCAGTATAAAAAAATTTGCGAATTCTGATAGCTATCGGAAGTTTAATTTGTGGTAAATAAATATAATAAAACGAGGTTTTAAATTAGTGAAATAAAAACGCATAATAATTCGTGTAAATTCGTGTAATTCGTGTCAAAAAAATCAATTTTGTGTTTAAAATAAAACAAAACGAAGTTTTTAAATTAGTGAAATAAAAACACGTAATAATTCGTGATAATTCGTGAAATTCGTGAAAAAAATGAGATTCTTCCTGCGTCAGAATGACAAAAAGCGGTTAAAAAATAATTTGCAGCTAAAAAAAAAATAACTATGAAAAAACTAATACTATTCTTAACAATTGCAACCCTTTTTTCGTGTAAAAAAGAAACCACAAACAATTATCTTTTAGACGAAACCAAAGGAATAAAAATTGGTGGAACAAAAATGATTACCATAGAAACTCCAAAAGGAAAATTTAAAGTTTGGACAAAACGAATTGGTAACAACCCTAAAATTAAACTATTACTTTTAAATGGTGGACCAGGAATGAGCCACGAATATTTTGAATGCATGGAAAGTTTTCTTCCCAAAGAAGGAATAGAATTTATTTATTACGATCAACTTGGAACTGGTTTTTCAGACAATCCAAAAGATACTACAATGTGGGATTTGCCAAGATATGTAGAAGAAGTAGAGCAAGTTAGAAAATCTTTAAACCTAGATAAAAATAATTTTTATTTACTTGGGCATTCTTGGGGTGGAATTTTAGCAATGCAATATGCACTAAAATATCAACAAAATATAAAAGCGTTAATAGTTTCTAATATGATGGCAAGTTGTCCAAAATATGGCGAATATTCAAAAGTATTAGAAAAACAAATGAATCCAGAAGTACTAAAAACCGTAAAAGAATTAGAAGCCAAAAAAGATTATTCTAATCCTAAATATATGGAATTACTAATGTCAAACTTCTACAACCAACACATTTTAAGATTACCAGTAAAAGATTGGCCAGAACCAGTAAATAGAGCTTTTAGTAGATTAAATCAATCATTGTACATTACAATGCAAGGTCCAAGTGAACTAGGAATTTCAGGAAAACTTACCAATTGGGATGTTTCTAAAGAACTAAAAA
Organism: Flavobacterium sp.; assembly: GCA_043768185.1. Classification (GTDB taxonomy): domain Bacteria; phylum Bacteroidota; class Bacteroidia; order Flavobacteriales; family Flavobacteriaceae; genus Flavobacterium. The sequence continues at coordinate 20,220 of JAYVKR010000112.1, read as the reverse complement.
ATATAAAAATTCCAACATTAGTAATAGGAGCAAAGCACGATACAATGGATCCAGAATATATGAAATGGATGGCAACACAATTTTCTAGCGGAACTTATTTATATTGTGCCAACGGAAGTCACATGAGTTTGTACGACGATCAACAAACGTACATGAATGGTTTAATAGATTTTTTAAAGAAATCGAATAAGTATTGATATACGAATTTACTTTATTTTGTAGAAAAAAACAAATTATATTATATTTTTAGTAGTTAATTACCAGAATAATTAAATTTTTAATAATTATTTTGTAAGAATGAATTGGTGTTAATTTTTTTCTTACATTTACAGTATTGTAACAACATAAATAAAAACATTACAAATGAATTAAGAATATAAAATATAAGATAGCGTTTCGCTTTTAAAATTTCCTGTATCTGAAATCGACCAAATTTTTTATACCACAGGAAAGTAAAGTGGAAACGTCTGCGTCTTGCGCAGGCGTTCCTTTTGCTTTGTGGTAAGGTTCTTGGTCGAACCTCAGGTACGAGCTCTTGGAATTTGCCTGCGCTGTTTTGTTTAAAAACAACGCAAGTATGAAACAATTAAACAAAATGCTCATTAGAGACAATAGTCCGCCAATTTTTTTTTTAAACAGATTATAAATATTTAAATCAATACATTATGAAAAACATTTTTTTAATAACAACAGTTATAACACTTTTTACTTTAAATTCTTATTGCCAATTAGATGAAAAAACATGGCTAGTTGGTGGCACAGGATCTTTTAATTCTTTTAAAACCATTGAATCTACTACAGTACAATATTTAACGTCAACTGAAACTATTAAAATTCAAAGGAACTCAAAAGTTTTTGAAATTAATCCAAAATTAGGATTTTTTATAATTGACAAATTAGTTCTTGGATTAAGTTTAACTTTTACAAACGAGAAATCTAATTCAATTACTTTAGAAGGAAATTCAAGTGGAGGAATTTCAAATTCAAAATTTTTTTTAATTGGACCATTTGCTAGATATTACTTTTTGGAAAAAGATAAAAATTTTAATATTTTATTAGAAGCTAATTATCAAATTGGTAATTCAAACGCTTTTAATCTTTCAGAGTCTAAAAACAAAATAAATAGTATTAATTTATTTATAGGTCCAGAAATATTTTTTAATTCTTCTGTTGGAATGGAATTCTTATTTGGATATAAAAGATATAATTTAAAAAATGATAACATTAATTATATTTCTTCAACAGAAAATGGTTTTCAAATTGCAATTGGTTTTCAAATTCACTTAGAAAAAAATTAAAATATATTATTATGAAAAAAATTTATTATTTAGTAGTCTTTATGTTAGCTACTTTTTCTTACGCACAAACTATTTCACCAAATATAAATGACTAATTATGTCCATTTACAACTATTTCGTTTACGGTTAGTGGTTTACCTGATACATACACTGGTATAACTTGGACAGCAGATGCTTATCTTGTTAATACACCTGTTGTAAATGGTAATTCTATTACTTTTAATGGCGGATTTAATGATGTCTCTAGTTTTAGTGATATTTCTTTTACTATAAGTTATACAGGAGGCACTAAAAAATTTAGATTCACACGTGTAAAGTCTTTGTTTAGTGGTTATAGAGAATCAACAAATTTACCTACAAGCATTAATGCACCAATATGTCAAACTACTCCAATAAGTTTAAATCTCTCAGGTAATCAATATGTAGATTTATCGATATCACCAAATGTAGCTTTTGGATCTATAACTAATTATAAATATTTAATCCCAAATGGTTGGTATTTAAATTCAACATTGTCGAATGGTAATAATTGGATAAATGCAAATAGTTTAGTAACATTAACTCCAGATTCTAGTACAGGCGGAGAAATAAAATATATTGCTAAAAGTGATTGTACTAATGCAGTTTTTGAAGGTAGTCAAAGAACTATTTTTATTAATAGACCTCAACCAAATTTAACTTTAAATTCTACTTCATTAAACTTTGTTTGTGGAACGACACAAACAAAAACATTTATAGTTTCGGTTTCAAATAATGTAACTTGTAGTAAATCTTTTTTATGGAATTTAGGAATAAATAATGGTTGGTTATATAATAATGCCCCAGCACCATCAAGTTTTACCACTCCAACAAACTCCATTATATTGACATCTGCAAATGGAAATATTTTACCTTCCAATGTTAGTGTAACTCCAATTATTAATGGTATTTATTATCCTGTTTTAACTTGTACTAATAGTTTTGCACCTTTTGTTTCTAATGCAGTTGTAAATGGTAATTTAGTATTTTGTGTAGGTAATAATAGTATTTATACAATTTCTGGACTTGCTTCTGGAAACATAATTACTTGGTCATCTTCAAATCTACAAGTTGCTACTTTAAGTACAGGTAATCAAAGTCAAGTAACAGTAAACGGAATTAGTAATGGATTAACGACTATAACCGCAACAATTACAAATCAATGTGGACAGGTCACAACTAAGTCTAAAATTGTTAATATTGGTGCACCTTCTTTACAAAATGGTATAGTTACAGGTTTATTATGGGTAAAAAAAACATATAACTTACCAATTCCAATTAGTTTTCCAACAGTACTTGGAGCTACAAATTATGTTTGGTCAATAGGACCAGGTGAGTTTGGATTTCCTTGTCCAAATGCTGTAGCTACTATGCCTAAATTTGCTAATGGTTTACAAACATTTTCTACAACAACACCTACTGCAAATATAAAAACTGGTACTTGTACAGGTACTTACAAAATTTATTGTAATATTAGTAATAGTTGTGGAAGTATTCTCGCATATGATAGAGATTTAGAATTAGTAGCAACAGGAACAAGTCCGTGTAATCCTATTGTAATTCAGCCAAATTTGAAAACATTTATAATAAATCAAAATCCTGTAAAAAATGGTAAATTATACATACAGAACAATCAATTGGCTAATATTGAAATAATTGAAGATACTGGTGGAACTACATCGAATATTTTAAATGATGAACTACCTTGTTTTATTGAATATCCTCAAGTTTATATACCTTTACCTGGAACTGGCAAACAAATAACTTCAACTACTGAATTTCAAATTTATGATATTAATGGTAATAAAGTTTATCAAAACAATGTTGATAAAAATCAAAGTAATTATGAATTAGATATTCAACATTTAAAACCAAGTAATTATATTTTGTATATTTCTCAAAATGGAATAGGAGAAAAACAAATTATAATTATAGAGTAATTTTACAAAAACCAAAAGCGATTTTTATTAGAAAATCGCTTTTTTTATTTGATAATTTATTTAAGTTTTTACAAAACTGCAACCATAGAAATTTCAATATTTACGCCTTTTGGCAAACCAGCAACTTGAACTGTTTCTCTTGCTGGAGCAGTTTTTTCATCAAAATAAGTAGCATAAATCGAATTTATTTTGGCAAAATCATTCATATCCATAATAAATATAGTAGTTTTTACAACATTTTCAAAAGTCATTCCTGCAGCTGCAAGAACTTCTTTCATGTTTTCCATTACTTGTTTAGTTTCAATTTCTATAGAATCTAAAACCAATTCCATAGTCAACGGATTCAAAGCAATTTGTCCAGAAGTATATAAAACTCCATTAACAAGAACTGCTTGATTGTAAGGTCCAATTGGAGCAGGCGCTTTTTCTGTAAATATTATTTTTTTCATTAATTTATTTATTTTTTTATATAATTCTAAAATCTACAATCTTCCATCTTCCATCTTCCATCTTCCATTTCAAAAACCTACCTCAAGTTTCTATCTGCTTGATTGTTCTTATCATATTTAATATCACTAAGAATACCCGATTTTATTCCAATAAAAAATCCCCAAGAAGCATTATTTCCAAACGGTAACCAGTTAAAACTCATATTCCAACTCAATAAATCTCTATTCAATCTAACTTGAGTAAAACTTACACCTTTATTAACAAAATCATATCCTGTAGAAACTCCAATTTTCCATTTAGGTGTTAAATCAGTATTGGCAGAAACCATTAATGAACTACTAGAAACTCTATTTTGTGTTCCGTTATTATTGTAAGTTATAGTGTAAGCAAAGGACATATCCCAAGGAATGTCTGCATTGTAAAAACCTGTAAACTCTTTTTCTTCTTCATCATTTTTAAATTCTGTAGAACCTGGATCATTAAATTCATTAGAAGTCCCAAAAAGATCATCTTCTCTACCGCCATTTCTTTCGCCTCGTGTATTTTTGTCTTTCTCTTTATCTTTTTCTTTTCCAGAACTAGATATTGAATATCCCAACGATAAATTAAAAGTTTCAATTCTAAAAGGATTAGCAATAACTAAATCATTTTCATTTCGAACTGCATAAGGATCAATTTGTGCTCTAAAATTCACAGGCATTTTTTGGTTAAATAACATCGTTCCGCCATTTATACTTATTGTAGACCATCTTGCAGTTGCTAAATCATAACTAGAATCAAAATTTAAATTATTCAATAACATAATTTTTTTTGGTTCTGTTTTTAACGAATCTTTGTCAGTTATTTTAGCTTCAAATGTGTTGCTTAAACTAAAACCTAATGTATTTGAATAATTTTTATTTGGCACACCAAGACTTCCTTCAAATCGTGTATATTCAATGTATATAGATTCTACAGGAAATCCAGTTGCTTTGGCATATTTTCTATCAGATTCATACGTATCATAATACTGATCAAAACTTGGTACATAAGAGTGAGATATACTTGGTCTTACAACATGACGAATGGATTTTATTTTACTTTTTTCGCTAAAATCATAAGTTCCGTAAATTGTTGTACCTATACTATTATTAAAACTGTAGGTTCTAAAAGAATCAAACCCATTAATTCTAGTATCTACAGCTTTATTTGTTTGAAAATCGCCAGTTCGTTTAATTGTTTGTAACGTCCAAACTTCATTATAATTTATTCCTGTAGACGCACTAAAATGTTTAAAAATTTTATAATTAGTAGTTAATGGAATGGTGTGTGCAAATCCTGTTTTAGCGTTTGCAAACATTTCTCTTTTAAAAAAAAGTGAATCAGTAGTAGCAAATTGATTTTCGCCTCTTAAATTATATTGAAAATTTATATTTTTAAAAAAACCTTTTTTAATTCCATCCTTAGGTGCAAACGGAAAAATTCTGTCAACACTTGCTGTTAATGTTGGCAAGGTCATATTTATTTGTTTTGTTTGCGTATTTTGAGAATGTGTTGCAGACAACGCCATATTTATTTGAGGAACAGTATTAAAAGTTTTAGAATAACTTACAGATGAATTTAATGAGTTATTTATGGCAGAAGTTAAGTTTAATTGATTTAAAGATTGTTGAAAAAACTGACTACTTCCTAAGTTTACTGATGCAGAAAATCTAGAATTAGGATTTGATTTTCCATCTTTTGTATGCGACCACTGAATATTATAAATAGTACTTTTAGCATAATCTGGAAAACCTCGTTCGCTATTAATTATATTATCAAATCGTATACTCACAGCACCATTAAAGTTATATTTCTTGGCATAATTCGATTCAAATCGCATGGCATAACTACCATTAGTGTAATAATCTCCAAGAACAGCCAAGTCATAATTATCGCTTAAAGCAAAATAATAACCGCCGTTTTGAAGAGAATAACCACGTAAATTGCTTTGTCCATAAGCAGGAATTATAATTCCCGAACGACTTTTTTCTGTAATAGGAAAAAAAGCAAAAGGTAAATACAAAGGCGTTGGTACACCATAAATTACCATATTTGTACCACCAACAACTACTTTTTTACCTGGAACAAACTTGGCTTTACCAGTTATAAAATAATATTCTGGATCATCAAAATCTTTAGCGGTTGTGAAACGTGCATTTTTCATAAAATAAACAGAGTCGTTTTCTTTTTTAGAAATTTCTGCTTTAATATTCATTTCTTGTTGTGTTGTTCTAGAATTCCAAACCAATGCTTTCTTAGTTTTAAAATTAAATCTAATAGAATCAGGTTCTATAACATTGCTTCCTTGTGTAAATTTTGGATACTGAATGTAATTTCCGGTAGAATCTTTTAATCTTCCGGCATAAACCTCATTCTTTTTATAATCCATTACTATAATTCCTGCGGTCAATTCGTAATCTAAATAATATAATTCTGCACCATCATTTAAAGTTAAAAGTTCCTTTTTTTGATCAAATCGTGCATACTTTTTTGCCTTGTATTTTACTTTTCCTTCTAACAATGATTTTTTTAATGTATCTTTATATATAGAAATCACTTTTTCTGTAGTACCGTTTTCTGTAGTAATTGGTGTTACTTTAACTGGTGAAATTTCTTCTTTTGTAACAGGAATAGGATCTTTTTTTACAGAAAGATTTTTCTTTTTAGTTCTAGTTTCTTGTCCTACTGCTATAGTATTTCCTATTGTTAGGAAAATTGCTAATAAAACGATATAAAATAAGTTTGTACGCAAAGGTTTAAATGCTATTTTTGTAAAAATGTGGCTCAATTTTTGAACGACCAAACTTACAGATTATTTTTCGTCAAAAATAGACAAATAATAAAATTATAAACTAGCAGTTTTAATTAAAATTAACGTTACAAATGAAATTTATATATAAAAACTCTTTATTGATAGTAATTTTAACTTTTCTTATAGGTAATTTGAGTTTTGCTCAAACAGAAAAGTTTGTTTTAATTCTAGATGCTGGTCATGGCGGAAAAGATCCTGGAAATTCCTATCACGGTTTTAGTGAAAAAGAAATTGCACTAAAGACAACTTTAAAAGTGGGTGAATATTTAGCCAAAGACAAAGAAATTAAAATTATTTACACTCGTGTTACAGATGAATTTATAGAGTTAGTAAACCGTCCTAAAATTGCCAATAAAGCCAATGCCAATTTGTTTGTTTCCATTCATTGCAACTCGGTTAAAAATTTTGGACCTTCTGGTACAGAAACATTTGTAATGGGTTTGTCTCGTGCAGATATGAACATAGAAGTTGCCAAAGCAGAAAACGCAGTAATTTATTTAGAAGATAATTACAAGCAAAATTATCAAGGTTTTGATCCAACAAATCCAGAATCATTATTGGGATTAAATATAATGCAAGAAGAAAATTTAAATAATAGTATCAATCTTGCAACCAAAATTCAAGATAATTTTACCAATAATTTAAATAGAAAAACAAGAGGTGTTAAGCAGCAACCACTTTGGGTTTTAGATGCAGCTTACATGCCAAGTGTATTAATAGAATTAGGTTTTTTATCAAATATGGAAGAAGGCGAATTTTTAAATTCACTAGATGGTCAAAACAAAATGGCTCTAGAAATTGCCAATGCTATAATTAGTTATAAAAATGAGTATTTTGGTCAAGCCGACACAAATGCTGTAACGCAACCTAACGTTGTTGAAGAAGAAACTAAAAAACAAGTTACGTTACCTGTAGAAGAGATTACCTATAAAATTCAACTATTAGAAAGTGAAAGAAATATAAAATTGATTCCAAAAAATTTTAAAAATCTAGAAACTATTACTTCGTTAAATGAAAACAATATTTATAAATACTTTTACGGATTTACTTATAATTATGAAGAAGCTAAAAAATTACAACAAGTTGCTTTAGCTAAAGGTTATTCAACTGCATTTATTACTGCTTTTAAAAATGGTAAATCTGTAGATATTAATGAAGTTATTAAGTAATTATAACTAATTTTGTAAAAATTTAAAATTTAAAATGCCAATTACTTATAAAATATTCTTCAAATCTTTAATTTTTCTGTTGTGTTGCCAAATATCTTTTTCGCAATCTAACAAGTTTAAAGTTACTCTTGACGCTGGTCATGGAGATCATGATTATGGTGCAGTTTACAATAGCCACATTGAAAAGAACATCACATTAGCATTGGTTTTAAAAGTGGGTAAAATTCTAGAAAAAACATCTGGAATAGAAGTAATTTATACTAGAAAAACAGATAAATTTATAGATTTGGTAGAACGCGCAAATATTGCAAATCGCGCCGATGCTAATATTTTTGTATCAATCCATTGCAATGCAAATAAAAATACAGTTGCCGATGGAACAGAAACTTATGTAATGGGTATGTCTAAAAATGCTTCTAATCTTGAAGCTGCAAAGCGTGAAAACTCGGTAATTACTTTAGAAAAAGATTATAAAAACAAGTATGAAGGTTATGATCCTAAAAATCCAGAATCAATGCTTGGTATGACCATAATGCAAGAAGAGTTTATAGAAAATAGTATTTTATTGGCAGGAAAAATTCAAGATAAATTTGTAGGTTTAGGAAAAAAAAGTCGTGGTGGTGGTGTAAAACAAGCACCATATATGGTTTTGCACAAAGCATATATGCCAAGAGTTTTAATAGAAACAGGTTTTATATCTAATGTTGTTGAAGGAAATTATTTAGACTCAGAAAACGGTCAAGATGAAATTGCAAAAGCTATTGCCGAAGCAATTATTAGTTATAAAAAAGATAATTTTGATGGTGGAACTTATCAAGAGCCAACAGAAAAACCATCAGATAGAGTAGAAGAAATAACTATTAAAAAAGCAGAAACTACTAAAAAACCAGATTCGGTTGTAAAAAAATCAGAAATTAAAACTTCTGAAATTAAAAACGGAATTACATTTAAAGTACAACTATCTGCAAGTTCTAAAAAAGTAGCTCTGGTTTCTAGCAACTTTAAAGGATTAAAAAATATTACAAGTACTAAAGAAAATACTATTTACAAATATATGTATGGCGAAACATCTGATTATGAAAATGCTAAAAAACTTTTGCAAGATGCCAAAGGCAAAGGTTATTCGTCTGCTTTTTTAATTGCATTTAAAAACGGAAAAAGTATTTCTGTAAAAGATGCAATTAATCAATAAATTCAACAATTTTATCTAATTTTGTAAAAAATTACTATTTTGAAATTAACAAGAGAAATTAAAACAGGAATATTAGCTATTTCATCCATTTTATTATTTATTTGGGGTTACAGTTTTTTAAAAGGAAGCGATTTATTAACCGATTATAAAAAATTCTATGTTCATTATAATAATGTAGAAGGTTTAGTGCCATCTTCATTAATAACTTTAAACGGTTTAACAATTGGAAAAGTAAAAACAATTGATTTACAAAAAGATGGTCGACTTTTAGTTGAACTTCAAATAAAAAATGATTTTGCTATTACAAAAGGAAGTACAGCCGAAATTTATTCTCCAAGTCCAATTGGTGGCAAACAAATTGCAATTCTTGTAAATAAAAATGATACTAAACCTGCCGAATCTGGTGCATTTTTAGTTTCTGCAACTAAAATGGGATTAATTGATGGTTTGGCTGGACAAATTGATCCGTTAAAACAAAAATTAGAGAAATTACTAGACAATGCTAATGCTATGTTGGTAAACGTAAATCAGATATTTGACGTTAAAACTAGAGAAAATCTTCAAAGCAGTTTAGCCAATTTAAACGAAACATTAGCACAGTTTAAAATGGCTTCTAAAGAAGTAAATACAATGTTGGCAAACAACAAATCTAAAATTGGAAACACCATGACCAACATAGAAAAAGCATCTGGAAACTTTTCTAAATTGTCCGATTCTTTAGCTAAAGCAAATATTGGAAAAACCGTAAAATCATTAGAAAAAACCTTGGCAAGTGTAGATAAAATAATGTCTGGCTTAGAATCTGGAAACGGTACAATGGGTAAATTAATTAAAGATGATGCCTTGTATACTAATTTTTCTAAAACGTCTAAAGAATTAGAATTACTATTACAAGATGTAAGATTGTATCCAACACGTTATGTAAATGTTTCTTTATTTGGTAAGAAAAACAAACCTTATACTGGTCCAATAATTACTGATTCAATAAAAAAATAATATAATTATAATTAATAACTCGATAGAAATGAGCTATTTAGACAATATATTTTTCTTGATTATTTTATCCATAGGAATTGGATATTTCGCAATTAACGTAAAAAAACTAATAAGAAATATTAATCTTGGAAAAGAGGTTAACAGAAAAGACAATTCTTCTGCAAGATGGAAAAATCTAGCTATAATTGCACTTGGACAATCTAAAATGGTAAAAAAACCAATTATGGGAATCTTACATATTATTGTATATGTGGGATTTATTGTAATTAATCTTGAAGTTTTAGAAATTATTATTGACGGAATTTTTGGTACACACAGAGTATTCGCTCCTTTAGGAAGTTTATATAATGTATTAATTGGAAGTTTTGAAATTTTAGCATTTTTAGTCTTGGTTGCTGTAATTTTATTTTGGACTAGAAGAAATGTAATCAAGTTAAAACGATTTGTAAGTTCCGATTTAAAAGGTTGGCCAAAATCTGATGCTAATTATATTTTATATTTTGAAGTAGTATTAATGTCGTTATTTCTTTTAATGAATGCTTCCGATTTTTGGTTGCAACAAGCAGGAGTTTCACATTATGTTCAAGCTGGTTCATTTCCTATCAGCCAATTTTTATCGCCAATTTTCAACGGAATGTCAGAAAGTGCCGTTGTAATGTTAGAAAGAACTTTTTGGTGGTTACACATTTCTGGAATTTTAGTGTTTTTAAATTATTTATATTATTCTAAACATTTACATATTTTACTAGCATTTCCTAATACTTATTTTGCCGATTTAAATCCAAAAGGAGAATTAGACAATTTAGAAAGTGTTACAAATGAAGTAAAATTAATGTTAGATCCAACTGCCGATCCTTTTGCAGCACAACCAGTTGATGCCAACGCAATTCCAAGTAAATTTGGAGCAAGCGATGTTCAAGATTTAAATTGGGTACAATTATTAAACGCTTATACTTGTACAGAATGTGGTCGTTGTACCGAAGCTTGTCCAGCCAATCAAACAGGAAAAAAACTATCTCCACGAAAAATTATGATGGATACAAGAGATAGAATGGAAGAAGTAGGACGAAATATTGACAAAAATAAAGGAGTTTTTATTCCAGATAATATATCGTTATTAAACAATTACATTACTGCCGAAGAACTTTGGGCTTGTACATCTTGTAATGCTTGCGTAGAAGAATGTCCAGTAAATATAAGTCCGTTATCAATAATAATCGATATGAGACGATTTTTAGTGATGGAACAAAGTGCTGCGCCACAATCATTAAATGCAATGATGACCAATATAGAAAATAATGGTGCGCCATGGCAATACAACCAACAAGACCGATTGAATTGGGCAAACGAATCGTCGTAAATGCGTTGCATTGCAACGTATCCAATTATATTTTGCAACGAAAATATAAACATATAAAATATTAAAACAAATTTCTATAATGTGAGGTTAGAAATAGTTTAATGAAAATGAGAATAATTAATTTGAGATTGCATTCAGTTTAATAAGTAATTTGCAAGCTCGTAAAAACAAACCAATGAAAGCGGAAGACATTGACAAAACCTTACAAACAGTTACAGAAAACGGACAACATTTAAGTCCAATTTTGCCAGAAGGTGTAAAAAATTATTTAATAGATATAGACGGAACCATTTGCGATGATATTCCAAACGAAGAACCAGAGCGAATGTTAACTGCCGAAGTATATCCAGATGCATTAATTACTTTAAATAAATGGTATGATGAAGGTCATATAATTTTCTTTTTTACTTCTAGAACTGAAGCGCACAGAGAATATACTGAACGTTGGTTAAAACAATACGGATTTAAATACCACGGAATGGTAATGGGAAAACCACGTGGAGGAAATTATCATTGGATTGATAATCACTTGGTTAAAGCAACTCGTTATAGAGGAAAATTTACCGATTTAATAGAAAAAGAAGTAACCATCGAAGTTTTTGACGATGGTCAACACGAATAATAAATTAGAATTTAGGATTAATGAATCTAGGATTTAATATTTTAAATTCAAATTCTATATTTCAATTTTAAATAAGTTTATCTGTTTGAGATTAAACTCTTAAACTTTTAAACTTCTAAACTTTTAAATATGCAAGAAGTATTAAACGTGCCAACAATGGCTCAAATGTTAGCGCAAGGCAAGCAACCAGAAGTTTTATTTTGGGTTGGTTGCGCAGGAAGTTTTGACGATAGAGCAAAGAAAATTACCAAAGCATTTGTTAAGATTTTAAATCGTGCCAAGGTTGAATTTGCTGTACTTGGAACCGAAGAATCGTGTACTGGCGATCCTGCAAAACGTGCTGGAAACGAATTTTTGTTTCAAATGCAAGCCATGATGAATATTGAAGTGCTGAATGCTTATGAAGCTAAAAAAATTGTAACCGCTTGTCCGCATTGTTTTAATACTTTAAAAAATGAATATCCAGAATTGGGTGGAAAATATGAAGTAATTCATCATACCGAATTTTTAAAATCGTTATTAGATTCTGGCAGATTAACCATTGAAGGTGGACAATTTAAAGGAAAAAAAATTACATTTCACGATCCATGTTATCTTGGAAGAGCTAATAATATTTATGAAGCACCAAGAGATTTAATACAAAAATTGGATGCTGAGTTTGTAGAAATGAAAAAATCTAAAGCCAATGGATTATGTTGTGGTGCTGGCGGAGCACAAATGTTTAAAGATGCCGAAGCTGGAAATAAAGAAGTTAACATTGAAAGAACAGAACAAGCACTAGAAACCCAACCCGATATTATTGCTGCAGCTTGCCCATTTTGTAATACTATGATGAGTGATGGTGTAAAAAATAAAGAAAAAGAAGCATCTGTAAAAGTTATGGATATTGCCGAACTTATTGCCAATGCGCAAGATTTGTAATTAAACACTTTAACTTACTCAACAAAATCATAAATATAAATGTACATTCCATTTGAAAATTTACCCGAAGAATCTAAGATTTGGATATACCAATCAAGCCGAAAATTTTCAGAAGATGAAATAGCAACTATCAACGAAGATTTACAAATTTTCATTGAAAATTGGTCAGCTCACGGCACTTCACTTGAAGCTTCATTTCTAATAAAATATAATCGATTTATTGTATTCGCAGTAAATCAAGAAGTGCAAGCTGCAACTGGTTGTTCTATAGATAAATCTGTAGAATTTATTCAAAATATTGAACAAAAATTTAGCGTAGATTTATTAGATAAAATGAATGTAGCATTTAAGCAAGGCGAATTTGTTACCTACAAAACCTTGTTAGAATTTAAAAAATTAGCCAAAGATAAATCAGTTTCAGAAAATACAATTGTTTTTAATAATTTAGTCAATACCATTGAAGAGTTTAATGATGGTTGGGAAATTCCAGCAGCCGAAAGTTGGCACAGTAGATTTTTTTAATTTTATTTAATATAAATTTTAAAATAAATCTATCTTAAATTCGTTGAAATTAACTAATATAAAAAGTTATTTTGCTTGCAACTTAATTTCAAATAATCAATTAATGAAAAATACAATAAGAGTTTTATTTTTACTTTCTCTATTATTTTTAGTAACCAATTGTGGTACAACAAAAACTGCAATTGTTCCACAAAATGCAATCAAAATAGAAGTTCCAAAATTTGAAGAAACTTACAATCAACAAGTAAAATCAGATAGAAAAAATTACTTTCCAGATAGTAATGCTGAAACAAAATGGGTTGATAGTATTTATAAAACACTAACATTCGATGATAAAGTAGGTCAACTTTTTATGATTGCTGCTTATTCTAACAAAGATGAAACTCATTTTAAAGAAGTAGAAAAATTAATTGAAGAAAATAAAGTTGGTGGATTAATATTTTTTCAAGGCGGACCAAATCGTCAAGCCAAATTAACTAATAGATTTCAAAGTAAATCTAGAATTCCAATGTTTATTGGTATTGATGCAGAATGGGGTTTAAGTATGCGATTAGATTCTACATATAAATATCCATTTAACACAACCCTTGGTGCCATTAGAGATTTAAATCTTATAAAAAAAGTAGGACAAAATATGGCAAAAGAATCCAAGCGATTGGGAATTCAATTTAATTTTGCACCAGTTTTAGACATCAATACCAATCCTAAAAATCCTATAATTGGACATCGTTCTTTTGGCGAAGAAAAAGTAAATGTAACAGAGCACTCAATTGCATTAATGGACGGCGCACAAAGCGAAGGAATTTTTTCTACAGGAAAACATTTTCCTGGTCATGGCGATACTGCTCTAGATTCGCATTATGCTTTACCACTTGTAAATTTTACCAAAGAACGATTAGATTTAGTTGAATTATATCCTTACAAACGAATGTTTGATGAAGGTTTAGTTTCTGTAATGGTGGCACATTTAAACATTCCAAGTGTTGAATCTAGAGCAAATTGGCCAACATCAGTTTCGTATAATGTAGTTACAAATTTGCTTCAAAAAGAACTGGGTTTTGAAGGATTAATTTTTACCGATGCTTTAAATATGAAAGCTGCTAGTAAATTTATGAAACCTGGCGATATAGATTTAGAAGCTTTTTTGGCAGGAAATGATATTTTACTTTTTCCAGAAAATGTACCGTTGGCTTACGAAAAAATTTGCGTTGCCTATCAAGATTCTATAATTTCTGATGAACGTTTAGACAAATCTGTAAAGAAAATTTTGCATTATAAATATAAATCAGGTTTAAATAAATTAAAATCAGTTGATGTTAAAAATTTAAGCAAAGATTTGATTACTTCTTTTAAAGATGCTTTGCAATATCAATTGTATGAACATGCAGTTACGGTTTTAAAAAATAAAGATAATATTCTTCCAATCAAGAACTTAAGTCAAAAAATTGCCTATGTAAAATTGGGTGATGATGTAAATTCTGCCTTTGTTTCAACTTTAAAAAAATATACAGAAATTACAGAAGTTACTTCAAATAATATAGATACTTTAAACGTAAAATTAAAAGATTTCAATACAGTTATTGTTGGTTATCATAAATCTGATAAAGCATGGAAAAAGCACGATTTAACTGAAACAGAATTACTATGGTTGCAAAAAATAGCAGAAAATAATGTAGTAATTTTTGATGCTTTTTCTAAACCCTATTCACTTTCTCCAATTACAAATTTTGACGGAATTGAAGCTGTAGTAATGTCGTATCAAAATGCAGATATTGCTCAAGAAGTTTCGGCAGAATTACTTTTTGGAGCCATTGCATCTCAAGGAAAATTACCAGTAACAATTAACGATCAATTTCCTGTAAATCTAGGTTTAGAAACCGAAAAAATTAATAGATTAGGTTTTACAGCGCCAGAAAATGTTGGAATGAGTCAAGAAACGTTATCTAAAATTGATGCTGTTGCCAAGAAAGCTATTGATGCCAAAATGACACCAGGAATTCAACTTTTAGTAGCAAGAAGAGGAAAAGTTATTTATCAAAAATCGTATGGTTATCAAACTTATGAAAAAATTGATAAAGTTCTAAATTCAACTTTATATGATGTGGCTTCGGTTACCAAAATGGTTTCTACATTACCAAATGTTATGCAACTTTATGATAATAAGCAAGTTAATTTAGAAACTAAACTTGGAGAAATGCTTCCAATTTTTCAAAATACCGATAAAAGCGATATTCCTTTTAAAGATTTATTATCACATTATGCGCGTTTGCAAGCTTGGATTCCGTTTTATAAACAAACGTTAGACAGTTTAAAAATGCCACTAAAAGCGATTTATAATACTACTTATTCTCACGATTTTTCTAAACAAGTATCAGAAAATTTATACATTAAAAACAGTTATCAAGATTCTATTTTAAAGCAAATTGCAAATAGTAAATTATTAGACAAAAAAGAGTATAAATATAGCGATTTTACTTTCATAATTCTGAAAGAATATTTAGAAAAAATTACAGGCAAATCGATAAGTGATTTAAGTCAGAATAATTTTTATAAAACATTGGGAATGAACAATACAACCTACAATCCATTGCAAAAAATAGATTGTTCATTAATTGCTCCAACAGAAAACGATACCTATTTTAGACATACTTTAATTCAAGGTTACGTTCATGATATGGAAGCAGCAATGGAAGGCGGAATTGCTGGTCACGCAGGAATTTTTTCAAATGCTATGGATATTGCCAAGATGATGCAAATGTATCTTAACAAAGGAAATTATGGAACTATAAACTATTTTTCACCAGAAACTTTTAACGTTTTTAATACTTGTAATTTTTGTTTAGAAGGAAATCGTCGTGGCTTAGGATTTGACAAACCACAATTGGGAAAAGAAGGTCCAACTTGCGGTTGTGTTTCTAAAGCAAGCTTTGGTCATACTGGCTTTACAGGAACAATTGCTTGGGCAGATCCAGAAACCGAAATTATTTATGTGTTTCTATCCAATAGAACTTTTCCAGATTCAAATGCTCCAAACAGACTTTCTAAAGAAAATATTCGCGAAGACATTCAAAAAATTATTCAAGACGCAATTTTAGATAAATAATTACTATATTTACCTTATGAAAATTTTAACAATCATAGCATCAATATATTTCGTAGCACTTTCGTGTTTACCTTGTAGTGATGTTGTTGAAATAAATTTCGTAAAATCTAATAAAGAGTTACAATCCAATCACGAAAATCATTCTCATAAAAATGAGAATCATTTATGTTCTCCTTTTTGTATCTGTAATTGTTGTGGTTCACAAATAATAAATCATTTTAAAATTACTTCAATTTATTTCCCAATTGCAACATTAACAATTTCTTCTCAAGTACCAACATTTACTTCAATTTTTGCTTCTAATTTTTATGGAAGTATATGGCAACCACCACAAATAGCTTAACGTAACCCAATTTAATTGGGGAATAACTTGTGTACTTTACACATAAATTAAAGACATTATTGTCTATTTTTCATTACGTTATATTTTTTAAATGTTAGATAAAATTATACAATTCAGTATAAAGAACAAGTTTGTAATTATTTTACTAACCTTAGTTCTAATAATTTTTGGTAGTTATTCAATCAAGCAATTGCCGTTAGATGCCTTGCCAGATGTTACCAATAATCAGGTTCAAATATTAACTACTGCACCAACTTTGGCAGCACAAGAAGTAGAACAATTAATTACTTATCCGCTAGAACAATCTGTTAAAACGATTCCTAAAGTTATAGAACTTCGAAGTATTTCTCGCTTCGGATTATCTGTTGTTACAGTAGTTTTTAAAGACGATGTTGATATTTATTGGGCAAGAGAACAAATTTTTCAACGATTGAGTGCTGCAAAAGAAAATATTCCTGCTTATGCTGGTTCGCCAGAATTGGCACCAATTACTTCTGGACTTGGCGAAATTTATCAATATGATGTCTATGCCAAAAAAGGATATGAAGATAAATATGATGCAGTACAACTTAGAACTATTCAAGATTGGATAATAATTCCGCAATTGCAAGGAATTGAAGGTGTTGCAGAAGTAAGTACTTGGGGTGGAAAATTAAAACAATATGAAGTTGCAGTAAATCCTAACAAACTCAATAGTTTAGGTGTAACAATCACAGATATTTTTGATGCTTTAGAAAAAAACAATCAAAATACTGGTGGCGCATACATTGAAAAAGACCAGTATGCCTATTTTATTCGTGGTGTTGGAATGGCAACAGGAATTAAAGATTTAGAGAATGTAGTTGTTAGCAATAAAAATGGTTCGCCAGTTTTGGTTAGAAATGTAGCCGAAGTTCGTGAAGGTATTGCCTTGCGATATGGCGCATCTACCAAAGATGGAAAAGGTGAAATAGTTTCAGGTTTAGCATTAATGTTAAAAGGCGAAAATTCTAGCGCTGTTGTTGAAAGAGTAAAAGAAAAAATGATTCAAATAAATAAAACTTTGCCAGAAGGTGTTGTTGCTGAGCCATTTATTGACAGAGGAACTTTGGTTGACAATGTAATTGGAACTGTTACTAAAAATTTATTAGAAGGTGCATTAATTGTAATTTTTGTACTTATTTTATTTTTAGGAAATTTTCGTGCTGGATTAATTGTGGCTTCTGTAATTCCGTTAGCAATGCTTTTTGCAGTAATTCTGATGAATGCTTTTGGCATAAGCGGAAATTTAATGAGTTTGGGCGCAATAGATTTTGGAATAATTGTAGATGGCGCAGTAATTATTGTTGAAGCCACAATGCATCATTTATATAGAAAAAAATTAAATGGTTCTGTTGAAATTGATTCAAAATCCTATACGCAACAAGAAATGGATAACGAAGTTTATAATTCTGCTTCCAAAATAAGAAATAGTGCAGCTTTTGGTGAAATAATTATCCTAATTGTTTATTTACCAATCCTAGCTTTGGTTGGAACCGAAGGAAAAATGTTTCGTCCAATGGCAATGACTGTTGGTTTTGCAGTTATTGGAGCATTTTTACTTTCCTTAACTTATGTTCCAATGATTAGTGCTTTATTTTTATCTAAAAAAACGGTTCAAAAAGAAAATTTTAGCAATAAAATGATGGCTTGGTTCGAGAAAATCTATTCACCATTTTTAGAAAAAGCACTACGTTTTAAAAAAGCTGTTTTGGCAATAACTGTTGCAATTTTTGTTTTTGCAATAGTTGTTTTTCAAAATATGGGTGGCGAATTTATTCCAACAATCGAAGAAGGCGATTTAGCAATAAATGCAACTATTATGACAGGAAGTTCACTCTCGCAAATGGTAAAAACGACTACGCAATATGAGAAAATTCTAAAATCTAAATTTCCAGAAATTAAAACCATAGTTTCTAAAATTGGAAGTGGCGAAATTCCAACAGATCCAATGCCAATAGAAAGTGGCGATTTAATTATTGTGCTAAAAGATAAAGATGAATGGCGAAGTGAATTTGATAATTGGGAAGATATTGCCAATGCTATGAAAGAAGAAATGGAAGTAATTCCTGGTGCAACTATAGAAATTTCGCAACCTATTCAAATGCGTTTCAATGAGTTAATGACTGGAAGTAGAAGCGACATTGCCATCAAAATTTTTGGTGATGATTTAGAAGTTTTAGATGAAAAAGCTACCGAATTAATTGCTAAAGTTCAAAATATAGAAGGTGTTGGCGATTTAAAAGCTGATAAAGTTACAGGTTTGCCACAAATTACTATAAAATATGATTACAATAAAATTGCTTTGTATGGTTTAAATATTGCCGCTATAAATCAAATAATTCGCTCGTCATTTGCTGGTGAAAGCGCTGGAAAAATTTACGAAGAAAGCAAACGATTTGATATAGTTGTACGAATGGATGTTAATAATAGAAGCGATATTAACGATGTAAATAATCTTTTTATTCCTTTGCCAAATGGGCAACAAGTGCCATTATCACAAGTAGCAACAATTAATTTTGAACAAGGTCCAGTGCAAGTTTCTCGCGAAGATGGAAAACGAAGAATTACTGTTGGGTTGAATGTTCGTGGTAGAGATATTAAAAGTGTTGTAGAAGAAATTCAAGCTAAATTAGATAAAGATTTTAAACTTCCTACTGGATATTATGTAACTTATGGCGGACAATTTGAAAATTTAATTGAAGCTTCCAAACGACTTTCGGTTGCTTTGCCAATTGCATTAGGATTAATTTTGATATTATTATTCTTCACATTCAATAGTTTTAAACAAGCAGGATTAATCTTTACCGCAATTCCATTATCTGCAATTGGTGGTGTTTTTGCACTTTATATTCGCGGAATGCCATTTAGTATTTCGGCAGGAATTGGATTTATTGCCTTATTCGGAATTGCAGTTTTAAACGGAATTGTATTAATTTCCTATTTCAATCAACTAAAAGAAGAAGGAATTACAGATGCTTTGCAACGTGTAGTAATAGGAACAAAAACACGATTAAGACCAGTTTTAATGACTGCTGCGGTAGCTTCATTAGGATTTTTACCAATGGCATTATCTACAAGTGGTGGCGCAGAAGTTCAAAAACCTTTAGCAACGGTAGTTATTGGCGGATTATTATCTGCTACATTATTAACGTTAATTGTATTGCCAATTTTATATTTGATGTTAGAAAAAGGTTTAAAAAAAAGAATAAATAATATGAATACTTCAATAATTACTGTTTTAATTTTATTGTTTAGCACATTTTCATTTGCGCAAAACGAACAATCAATTTCATTAGAAAAAGCATTAGAAAAAGCAAAATCAAACAACATCGATTTAAAAATTGCCGACAAAGAAATTGAAAAACAAACTATTCTTAAAAAAACGGCTTTTCAAGTTGATCCTTTGCAAGTTCAATATCAAGGCGGACAATT